>JBBPXY010000050.1:0-14856 GCA_038200435.1 Solirubrobacterales bacterium | reverse complement strand
GGCCAGATCTCGAACATCGTCGACTTCGGCGCCTTCGTCGACCTCGACGGCATCGACGGCCTCATCCACATCTCCGAGCTGTCGTGGTCGCACGTCAATCACCCGAGCGAGATCCTCACGATCGGCGAGACCGTGCAGGTGAAGGTGCTCGACATCGACCGCGATCGCCAGCGCATCTCGCTGGGCCTCAAGCAGACCCAGGAAGATCCTTGGCAGCGCGTGGTCAACACGTACAACGTCGGCGACGAGCTGGAGGGCAAGGTCACGAAGGTCGTCACCTTCGGCGCCTTTGTCGAGATCCTCGACGGTGTCGAGGGGCTCGTGCACATCTCCGAGCTCGCTCAGCACCACGTCGAGAACCCGCGCGAGATCATCCAGCCGGGCGACGAGGTGAAGGTCAAGATCCTCGAGATCGACTCCGAGCGGCGGCGCCTGTCGCTGTCGGTCAAGCGTGTCGAGGGGCAGGAGCTGCAGATCCGCGAGGGGGCGGCCCCTCCGGACGACGATGGGATCGACGAGTCGAGCTTCGCCATGGACGGTACGGTTGGAGCCGAGACGTCGTTCGACGTCCCGGACTCGCTGACCGAGCCGGCCGCGGAGGAGCCTGACGTCGAGGCGCAAGCGGTCGACACGGCCGGGTCGGCACCGCCCGAGGCCGAGGTCCCCGAGACCGTTGAGGTTCCGGAAGCCGCGGAGGTTCCGGAAGCCGCGGAGGCTTCGGAAGCCGCAGAGGCCCCGGAAGCCGCAGCCGAGCCCGAGCCCGACGGCGATGCCGCCGCCGAACCCGCCAGCTGAAGGGGCAACATCGTCTGACGTTCCGTTCGTCGGCTTGACCGGCGGACTGGGAGCGGGCAAGTCCACGGCTCTGGCCGCGCTCGAACGCCTGGGGGCGTCGACGCTGTCCACTGACGCCGTCGTCCACGACCTCTACGCCTCCGGCGAGCTGCGCGATGCCGTCGTGGAGCGGTGGGGCACCGGCGTCGCCCCTGAGGGGAAGGTCGACCGCAAGGCGGTCGCCGAGCACGCTTTTGCCTCGGAGGACGAACGCCGCTGGCTCGAAGAGCTCCTTTGGCCCCGGGTCGGCGCGCGTATGGTCGCCTGGCGGGAGGAGCTGGCCGGCCGCGACGCGCCGCCGCGAGCGGCGGTGGTCGAGGTTCCCCTTCTCTTCGAGGCGGGCATGGAGGGCGCCTTCGACGCGACCATCGCCGTCGTCGCACCGGAAGAGGTGCGCGCGAATCGTGCGGGCGCGCGGGGTCACGCCGCCGTCGAGGAGCGGACGGGCCGCCAGCTCTCGCAGGACGAGAAGGCGCGCCGCGCGACGTTCGCGGTGACCAACGACGGCAGCGAAGAGCAGCTCGAGCGTGCACTGTCGGACGTTCTTGCGAAGCTAGGGGAGTGAGCTACACGTGACTCAGCGCCAAGCCACCGTCGGGAGGACCCAGGCGCGCCCCGCGCGCCGAGTGAGTGCGCGCCCTCGTGCACGGGTCGCCCAGCAGCGCCGTCGTCGTAAGGGAGCGCTCATTGCCCTCGCGCTCGTTCTCCTCGGCGCCCTGACGCTTCCGTCTCTGCTTCAGCATGCGGTCAAGGAGATCGCGCTGCCCCTGCGCCATGAGGACATCATCCGCCAGCAGGCGCGCCGCAAGGGTCTCGATCCAGCGCTCGTCGCCGCCGTGATCTACGCCGAGACCAAGTTCGTGCCCCGCACTTCCCCGGCCGGGGCCCGCGGCCTGATGCAGATCCTGCCTTCGACCGCGACGTTCCTGGCGCGGCGTTCGGGCGGCACCGCGTTCGTGGCCGGCGACCTGGCCACGCCGCAGGTGAACATCGCCTACGGCACCTACTACCTGCGCTACCTGCTCAGGCGATACGGGGGCCGCGAGGTGCCGGCGGTGGCCGCCTACAACGGCGGTGAGACCAACGTCGACCGCTGGATCGCCCGCGGCGGGGGTGGCGCGTCCTCGCTCAGGGTTGCCGGGATCCCCTTCGCGGAGACGCGAGCCTACGTACAGAAGGTGCTCACGGCCCAGCGCGACTATCGCCGGTCCTACGCGCGCGAGCTCGGGATAAGGCGCTGATGCGCAGGGTTCTCCAAGCTTTCTGCGGCGCGCTGATCGCGCTCCTCGCCCTACCCGCCGCGGCGCTTGCCCGCGGCGGAGGCGGCTCGTTCCACTTCGGAGGTGGAGGTGGTGGGCGCGGCTTCGGCGGTGGCGGGCGCGGCTTCGGGGGCGGACACTTCCTCTTCTTCGGTGGTGGCTTCGGCCTCATCTTGGCCATCGTCGCGATCGTGCTCGTCTTCGCCCTCGTGTCCTACCTCAAGCGCGAGGCCATCGCAGCCCGCTACCGGGCGCGCCGGCGCCGCCGCACCGAGCGGGTGCGGCTCGCCGCAGCCGAAGCCACCGAGGACGACCCGGACTTCGCTCCCGACGTCGTGGAGAACGCCGCCAAGGGCCTGTTCCGCGGGATCCAGGGCGCGTGGGACGCACGTGACCGGCCCACGCTAGCCAAGGTGATGGGCCCCGAGCTTCTTGCGGAGTGGCAGAGGCGTCTCGACGGGTTCGACGCCAAGGGGTGGCACAACCGAGTGGAGGTCGTGGGGCCCGTCGAGGTCGACTACGTCGGGCTTGTCAACCGAGCGGCCGACGAAGACGATCGCGTCATAGTGCGCATCGAGACGCGTTTGCGCGACTACGTCGTCGGGCGGAACGGCAGGAGGGTGGCGCGCACCGACAACTCGCTGAACGACGTGGGTCCGGTGGCGGAGTACTGGACGCTCGGGAAGCGCGATGGGGGCTGGATCCTTCTTTCCATCGAGCAGGACAAGGAGGGCGAGCATCAGCTGGACGAGCCTCTGGTGGCGTCCCCCTGGGCCGACGACAAGGCTCTCCACGACGAAGCGGTGGTGGAAGGCGCGCAAGCCGAGCGCCTGCCCGCGGGAACCGCCGTGCGGGAGATCGCCGACCTTCAGTTCGAGGGCACAGCTCGCCAAGCCGCACTCGACCTGTCGCTGGCCGATGGTCGCTTCGCGCCGGCCGTGCTTGAAGTCGCGGTCCGCCGCGCCGTCGAGGGCTGGTCCGAGGCGGTGGACGGCCCGGACGACCGCCTTCTGGCGGTCGCCACCGCGGCGGCCGCGCAGCAGATGCTGCACCCGGGCGACCCGAGCGGACGCACGCGCCTCGTGGTCCGAGGCCCACGGGTGAAGCGCCTGACGATCACCCGTCTCGACGCAGGAAGCGAGCCGCCGGCCCTGACGGTCGAGCTCGAGGTGAGCGGCCGTCGCTACGTCGAGGATCGCCAGACGATGGAGATCACGTCGGGGAGCCAACAGCGCGAGACGACTTGGGTGGAGAGCTGGAGGCTCGACCTCGACGGAGACGCGGAGAACCCGTGGAAGATCGCCGCACTCGCGGCCCGATAGTGGCGCCGCCTTGAGTGGTTTGATACTAAGCTGACACACACGCTACCGCGGGGGCGGGGCGGAGAACGAACGGGGGTCGTGGGATGAGCGTGCTGCGTACCAAGTCGGTCGAGCAGTCGATCGCCGACACCGACGAGCCCGGCCGGAGGCTCCGCCGTTCACTCGGGCCGATCGACCTCACCGTCATCGGGGTCGGGGTCATCATCGGCACGGGGATCTTCGTGCTCACCGGCAAGGCCGCGGGAACGCTCGCCGGCCCGGCGATCGCGCTCTCCTTCGTGGCCGCGGGGATTGCCTGCGCCCTCGCCGCGCTCTGCTACGCCGAGTTCGCCTCGACGGTGCCCGTCGCGGGATCGGCCTACACGTTCTCCTACGCGAGCCTGGGCGAGCTCGTCGCCTGGATCATCGGCTGGGACCTGATCCTCGAGCTCGCGCTCGGCGCCGCCACGGTCGCCTCGGGGTGGTCGACGTACTTCCGCCAGGTCATGCAGGAGACGTTCGGCGTCAATCTCCCCACCTGGCTCGACGGCGCCCACCACAATCTCGTCGCCGCCGGAATCGTCCTCATCCTCACCGCGCTGCTCTGCTTCGGGATCAAGCTCTCGACGCGCTTCAACGCCGTGATCGTGGCGATCAAGGTCACGATCGTCCTGCTGGTGATCGTCGCGGGCCTCTTCTACGTCAAGGGCAAGAACCTCGACCCGTTCATTCCGCCGAGCGGTTCGAAGGGCGCCAGCGGCGCCGAGTCGTCTACTTCGCTGCTGCAGGACATCGGCCTCGGCAGCGGCTCCTTCGGCGTCGGGGGGATCTTCACCGGCGCGGCTCTGGTGTTCTTCGCCTTCATCGGGTTCGACGTGGTGGCGACGACCGCGGAGGAGACAAAGAAGCCCCAGCGCGACGTGCCCATCGGGATCTTCGCGTCACTCGGGATCTGCACGGTGCTCTACGTGGCGGTATCGCTCGTGGTGACCGGCATGGTCAAGTACACCTCGATCAAGACCGCAGCGCCGCTGGCCGCCGCGTTTCAGTCGGTCGGCGAGCCGGATATCGCGCAGGTCGTCTCCTTCGGCGCCCTCGCCGGCCTCACGACCGTGATGCTCATTCTCATGCTGGGGCAGAGCCGGATCTTCTTCGCGATGAGCCGCGATCGCCTGCTGCCGCCGGCGTTCTCGAAGGTCTCCGAGCGCTTCGGCACTCCGTACCGGACGACGCTCGTCACGGGTGTCGCGGTCGCGCTGCTGACGGCTCTCGTCACGCTCGACACCCTGGCCGAGCTGGTGAACATCGGCACCCTCTTCGCCTTCATCCTCGTGTCGATCGGGGTGCTCGTGCTGCGCCGCAGGCAGCCCGATCTCAAGCGCGCGTTCCGCACGCCGCTGGTGCCGCTGGTGCCCATCCTGTCGGTGCTCGCCTCGCTCTATCTGATGCTAAATCTGCCCGGAGCGACCTGGGTGCGGTTCCTGGTGTGGATGGCGGTCGGGCTGTTGGTCTACTTCGCCTACGGCGCTCGGAAGAGCCGGCTGGGGACCTCGGGGCCGGCCGAGGGCGGCGCCGGGGCGCCAGCGGGGGCAGGCGACTCGGCGCCTGGAGCTCGGAAGGCCGAGTAGGGCCGAACCGCATCGGGGAAGGGCACGCCCGGCCCGGCGCCAGCCGCCGAGTGAAGCCTAGTGGCAGCTATGGGGGATACAGGGCTTCACTCTGTGCAGCGGCGCTCGACTCCCGCCTCCTTCCCCAGATCCGGACCCACCGGCGCGGCAAACCCGAACTGTCGAAGCCCGCCTGCGCCCCTCGATAACCTCGAACACGTGCCCGCCTACAAGCTCGACGCCGGTTATTCCCCCGCGGCCGACCAGCCCAAGGCGATCGATTCGCTCGCCGAAGGGATAGGCAAGGACGAGCGGTTCATGACCCTGCTCGGGGCCACCGGCACCGGCAAGACGATGACGATGGCCTCCACCATCGAGCGGGTGGGGAAGCCCGCGCTGATCATCGCCCACAACAAGACGCTCGCCGCGCAGCTCTGCAACGAGTTCCGCACGTACTTCCCGGCGAACTCGGTGGAGTACTTCGTCTCCTACTACGACTACTACCAGCCCGAGGCCTACGTTCCGTCGAAGGACCTTTACATCGAGAAGGACTCGGCCATCAACCAGGAGATCGACCGCCTGCGCCATGCGGCCACCGCCTCGCTCTTCGCACGCCGCGACGTGATCATCGTCGCGTCGGTCTCGTGCATCTACGGCATGGGCTCACCCGAGACCTACGACGAGAACATGCAGATCCTGCGCAAGGGCGACTTCGTCGACCGCGATGCGCTCCTCCGCAAGCTCGTCTCGATCCAGTACACGCGCAACGACACCGCGCTCGGCCGCGGAACGTTCCGGGTCAAGGGGGAGACGCTCGAGGTGTTCCCCGCCTACGCGGAGACTGCGTTCCGCGCCACGCTCTTCGGTGACGAGGTCGAGCGCCTCCAGCACTTCGACCCCCTGACTGGCGAGCTGATCCAGGACGACCTCGAGCACGTCGCCGTCTGGCCCGCGACTCACTACAACGTCAAGGAGGGCCAGATCGAGGGCGCGGTGCAGGAGATCGGGCGCGAGTTGAACGCCCGCACCGCCGAGCTCGAGGCCGAGGGCAAGCTGCTCGAATCGCACCGCCTGCGCCAGCGCACGCAGTACGACATGGAGATGCTGCGGGAGATGGGCTTCTGCTCAGGGATCGAGAACTACTCCCGTATCCTCGATGGCCGCCAGCCGGGCGATCGGCCCTATTGCCTGATCGATTACTTCCCGCGCGACTTCGTCTGCTTCATCGACGAGTCCCACCAGACGGTGCCGCAGATAGGCGGCATGTATGAGGGCGACCGCTCCCGCAAGCAGACGCTCGTCGACTACGGGTTCCGCCTCCCCAGCGCGATGGACAACCGCCCGCAGACCTTTGCGGAGTTCCTCTCGATCACCCCGCAGATCGTCTTCGTCTCGGCCACACCCGGCGAGTACGAGCGCACCCGGGCGCCGCGCATCGTCGAGCAGATCGTGCGCCCCACGGGCATCGTCGACCCCCACATCGACGTGCGCGAGACGAAGAACCAGATCGACGACCTGATGAACGAGGTGCGGGTGCGGGTCGAGCGCGACGAGCGCTGCCTCGTCACCACGCTCACGAAGAAGATGTCCGAGGACCTGACGGACTATCTGCTGGAGATGGGCTTCCGCGTGCGCTACCTGCACTCGGAGATCGACACGCTGGAGCGCATCCAGATCATCCGTGAGCTCAGGCTCGGCGAGTACGACGTGCTCGTCGGCGTGAACCTGCTCCGCGAGGGCCTCGACCTGCCGGAGGTGACCCTGGTGGCGATCCTCGACGCCGACAAGGAGGGCTTCCTGCGCGGGGAAACTTCCCTCATCCAGACGATCGGCCGTGCCGCGCGCAACGTCGACGGGACGGTGCTCATGTACGCCGATAAGGAAACGCGCGCCATGCGCGCGGCCATCGGCGAGACCGACCGGCGCCGGGCGATTCAGCTGGCTTACAACGAGGAGCACGGCATCACGCCCGAGACCATCGTCAAGGGCATCTCCGACATCGCTGAGTTCCTGCAGATGGAGTCGAAGGTCCCCAAGGGCCGGCGCCGGATCAAGCGCAAGGACGGCGACATGAGCGCCGAAGAGCTCGAGAAGACCATGGTCGAGCTCGAGGAGGAGATGCTCGTCGCCGCCGAGGAGCTGCGGTTCGAGTACGCGGCGAAGCTGCGCGACGAGATAAAGGCCCTGGCGCGCGAGCTCGACCTGGCCCGGCACGAGCAGCGAACGCCCGCCTGATACGCACCGCCAAAGTGGAGCCTTCGCTAGGCTTCCGGCGCCCTCCATCCCGAAAGGTCTATTTCGCCCGTGGCCCTCGACCGTCAGACCATCGAGAAGAAGGACTTCCCCATCGGCCGGAGGGGTTACGACCCCGACGCCGTCGACGCGCACCTCGAGTCGCTCACGCGCGAGGTCGAGTCTCTCAAGCGCTCGAACAAGCGCCGGACCGAAACGCTCGCCTCCGCCGCGAGTGAGCAGGTGCGGGCGATAGTCGAGGCCGCGGAGTCCAGCGCCGCCGAGATCGAGCGCCAGGCCGAGGAAGAGGCCCGCGAGATCCGCGAGGACGCCTCGACCGAGGCCGACCGACTGCGCTCGCAGGCCGGCGAGCAGGCCCGCGAGTACGTGGGCAAGGTCTCCGAGTCGACTTCGGTGATGCTGCAGCGCATCGAGGCGATGGATACGGAGCTCGACGCTCTCGTAGAGAGCCTGCGCACGGGCACGAACCGCCTGAACGCCGACCTCGCTTTGCTCGAGGGCAACATGTCGGAGGTACAGGAGGCGACGGGCGAGCGCCAGCGCTTCGAGGCGGTCGAACCCGCGCCCCTCAGGCGCCGCGCCGCGCCGCGGGTAGCCGTGGAAGAGCCCGATGACTTCGAAGAGGAGCTCGAGGACGCCGAGGACGCCAGCGCGCCGCGCCACGCCGCGGCTCCGGCCAACGGCGACGAGTCCGACTCGGAGGGAGCACGGCTGATCGCGCTGAACATGGCGCTCAACGGCACCCCACGGGACGAGACCGATCGCTACCTGGCCGAGAACTTCGACCTGAACGACCGTTCCACGCTGCTCGACGAGGTTTACGCCAGCGTCGAAGGGTAGTACCCGCTTCCAGAAGTACGCTCGGCTCTCGCCGTCGCGGATCGACGCCTGGCGTCGTCCTCGGCTCTCCCTTTGCCACCAGCAAAGGGATCGCCTGCGTCCTGGCCAGGACGCCGCCCGCGCCAGCGAGCGCTCGACCGTACTTCCGTCAACGGGTACCAGTTCTCGCTCCTAGCGAGAACCTGGCGTACCGAACGTCTGTTCGGATACATAAACTCAAGGGCAGTGCCTCCTTCGGAACAGCTGGTGGTCTCGGGCGCCCGAGAGCACAACCTCAAAGACGTCACCGTGGCTCTGCCGCGGAACGCCCTCGTGGTCATCACGGGGCTGTCCGGCTCGGGCAAGTCCTCGCTGGCCTTCGACACGATCTACGCCGAGGGCCAGCGCCGCTACGTCGAGTCGCTCTCCGCCTATGCGCGGCAGTTCCTCGGGCAGATGGACAAGCCCGACGTCGACTCCATCGAGGGCCTCTCGCCGGCGATCTCCATCGACCAGAAGACCACCTCGCGCAACCCGCGCTCGACGGTAGGCACCGCCACCGAGATCTACGACTACCTGCGCCTGCTGTGGTCTCGCGTGGGCCATCCCCACTGCTACAACTGCGGCCGCGTGATCGCCGGGCAGTCCGCCGAGCAGATCATCGATCAGGTGATGAACCTCGCGGACGGCACGCGGTTCATGGTCCTGGCGCCCGTCGTGCGCGGGCGCAAGGGCGAGTACGGGAAGATGCTCGAGGAGTTCCGGTCCGAGGGGTTCACGCGGGTCAAGATCGACGGCGAGCTGCGGCGCCTCGACGAGCCAATAGAGCTCGACAAGAAGTTCAAGCACGACCTCTCCGTCGTGGTCGACCGGCTCGTGATGAAGCCCGACCTGCGCAAGCGGCTGGCCGACTCCATCGAGACCGCGGTCGCCGTGGCCGACGGCATCATCGAGATCGAGACGGTCGACACCGGCGATGTCACCACCTACTCCGAGAAGTTCGCCTGCCTGCACTGCGGCATCTCGATGCCCGAGCTCGAGCCGCGCATCTTCTCCTTCAACTCACCGCATGGAGCGTGCCCGCGCTGCACCGGGCTCGGCTCGCAGATGGAGATCGACCCCGACCTGATCGTGCCCGACCCGTCGCTGTCGGTGGGCGAGGGGGCGATCGTGCCCTGGTCGACCAGCGCGTCCAACTACTACGAGCAGCTCACGCAGTCGATTGCCGAGCGCTACGACGTCGACCTGGAGACGGCGTGGGAAGACCTGCCCGAGGAGGCTCGCGACTTCTACCTCCACGGCACCGGCGGCGACCGCATCCACGTGAAGTACCGCAACCGGTTCGGTCGCCGCCGCTCCTACTCGACGAGCTTCGAGGGGATCATCTCCAACCTCGAGCGCCGCTACCGCGAGACCGACTCCGAGCATTCGCGAGAGAAGATCGAGGAGTACATGTCGGTGCGCCCGTGCCCCGACTGCCACGGTGCCCGCCTGCGGCCCGAGTCCCGCGCGGTGCTGGTGAACGGCACCGCCCTGCACGAGTACACGGCTCTCTCCGCGCGGCGGGCGATAGCGTGGCTCGAGGAGCTCCAACTGACCGAGACGGAGCGGCGGATCGCAAAGCTCATCCTGCGTGAGATCGACGAGCGGCTGCGCTTCCTCGACAACGTGGGCGTCGGATACCTGTCGATGGAGCGGGCCGCGGCCACGCTTTCGGGCGGCGAGGCGCAGCGGATCCGGCTGGCGACCCAGATCGGCTCCTCGCTCGTCGGTGTGCTCTACATCCTCGACGAGCCGTCGATCGGGCTGCACCAGCGCGACAACGAGAAGCTGATCGCGACCCTCAAGCGCCTGCGCGACCTGGGCAACACCGTGCTGGTCGTCGAGCACGACGAGGGCACGATGCGCTCGGCGGACCACCTGGTCGACATGGGCCCGGGCGCCGGTGAGCACGGGGGCCATGTCGTCGCAGCGGGTACGGCAGAGGAGGTCGAGCGCGTAGACGAGTCGGCCACGGGCCAGTTCCTCTCCGGCAAGCGCCGCATCGAGGTGCCCCCGCGCCGGCGGCGTCCCGCCGGCCACGTGCTGATCGAGGGGGCCACCCAGCACAATCTGAAGAAGGTCGACGTGAAGATCCCGCTCGGGACGTTCACCTGCGTCACGGGTGTCTCGGGCTCGGGCAAGTCGACGCTGGTCAACGAGGTGCTCTACAAGGCGGTGGCCAATCGCCTGCACCGCGCCAAGCAGCGGCCGGGCGCGCACAAGCGCATCTCGGGCCTCGAGCAGCTCGACAAGATCATCTCGGTCGATCAGTCGCCGATCGGGCGTACACCGCGCTCCAACCCGGCCACCTACATCGGGCTCTTCGACCAGATCCGCGACCTGTTCACGAAGACCCAGGAGTCCCGGGCGCGCGGCTACAAGGCGGGGCGGTTCTCGTTCAACGTGAAGGGCGGCCGCTGCGAGGTGTGCCGTGGCGACGGGCAGATCAAGATCGAGATGCACTTCCTGCCCGACGTCTACGTGCCCTGCGAGCAGTGCCACGGCAAGCGCTACAACCGCGAGACGCTCGACATCCGGTTCAAGGGCAAGACGATCGCCGACGTGCTCGAGATGCCCGTCGAGGAGGCGCTGGCGTTCTTTGAGCACATCCCGAAGATCCGGCGGCGCTTGCAGACCCTGCATGACGTCGGCCTCGACTACATGCGCCTCGGCCAGCCCGCGACCACGCTCTCGGGCGGCGAGGCCCAGCGCGTCAAGCTCGCCTCGGAGCTCGCGCGGGTGGCCACAGGCAGCACGCTCTACATCCTCGACGAGCCCACCACCGGCCTGCATTTCGCCGACATCCAGCGCCTGCTCGCGGTGCTACAGCGGCTAGTCGAGGCGGGCAACACGATCGTGGTCATCGAGCACAACCTCGACGTGATCAAGACGGCCGACCGGCTCATCGACATGGGCCCCGAGGGCGGCGACGAGGGCGGGTACTTGATGGCCACGGGCACGCCAGAGCAGGTCGCGGCGATCGAGGACTCGGTCACAGGACGCTTTTTGCAGCCGCTGCTGCCGGCGCCGAAGGTGCGCCGGCGCGCGGTGCCGCGCCGCACCGCGGCCGCCGCGTGAGCAACGCCGCTACGGCACCGCCGCGACCGGCGCTTCGTACGCCGGCCGACGTGCGCTCCTACTTCCGGGCCTGGGAGAGCCGGGCCGACCCCGCGCTGGCTGGCGAGCTCGACGAGGAGGCGCATACCTACCTCGCCTATCACGCTCGCCGCTACCTCCATCTCGTGCGCACCGTCGACGCCCTCCTGCGAGAGCGTGGCCGGCTTGAGCGCCCGCGTCTGCTCGATGTCGGCCCGAACTACCAGACCGAGTTGCTCCGTGCTGCCCATCCGGAAGGCGTTGTCGACACCCTTGGGTTTGCGCACCCGAGCTTCCCGCCTCGGCCCGAAGAGGAGCACGTCCACTTCGATCTGAACGACGCCTATCACCGCGATCGCTGGCCTCAGGCCGCCCAGCACGATGTTGTCGTGATGGCGGAGGTGATCGAGCACCTCTACACGTCCCCGGTAGCCGTCCTCGAGTGTGCCTCCACGTGGCTGGTGTCCGGCGGTGCCGTGGTCATCCAGACGCCGAACGCGTGCGCTCTCCACAAGCGCCTGCGGATGCTCGCCGGCCGCA
Source organism: Solirubrobacterales bacterium (assembly GCA_038200435.1). Taxonomy (GTDB): domain Bacteria; phylum Actinomycetota; class Thermoleophilia; order Solirubrobacterales; family Solirubrobacteraceae; genus JBBPXY01. The sequence goes on along the minus strand of JBBPXY010000050.1, from coordinate 3,105 downwards.
ACCCCTACGAGCCGATCCGGGGCACGCGTGACAACCCGGGCCACTTTCACGAGTACACGCCCTCGGAGCTCTATGTGGCGGCGGCAGAGGCCGGCTTGCGGGTGCTCAGCTGCGACGTCACGAACTACTTCGAGCCGGCCACGCCGGGTGCCCGGCTCTACAACGAGGCTGGCCGGCTGCTCCCGCCGGGTCTGCGCCACGGCATCACCATCTGCCTGGCGCGGCGGAAATAAAGGCGGCAGTAGCGGCGGCAGGTTCTCGGAGCGAGGGTTGACCCGAGCCGCCTCGGCTTCCGTAGCTTTGGGCGTGCGTGTAAACCTTCTCGAGCGCAAGCAGCTCGTCCGGCGTGCGCCGCGCGAGACCTGGGAGTTCTTCGGGGACGCACACAACCTCGAGGCGATCACACCGAAGTTCCTCGGGTTCCGCGTCATTACCCCCCGGCCGATCGGGATGGCCGAGGGGGCGCTGATCGACTACCGCCTGCGGCTGCACGGAGTCCCCGTGCGGTGGAGGACCCGTATCGACATCTGGGAGCCCGACCGGCGCTTCGTCGACCAGCAGGTGCGCGGTCCCTACGCGCTCTGGCACCACACCCACACCTTCGAACCGCACGCCGAAGGGACGCTTATGCGCGACCGGGTGCGCTATCGGTTGCCGCTCGGGTTGGCGGGGGCGGTTGCCCACATGGCCTTCGTGCGCCGCGACCTCGAGCAGATCTTCGACTTCCGCCGCGACGAGGTGCAGCGGCGACTCGGCTGAACTTGGGGCCTGTCATGCTCCGCAGTAGTGGAGATCGACCTGGCCAAAGCGAAGCTGTGGGGGCAGAAATGGCGCTGGTACGAACGCAATTCACTCCCCTGGAACCGGGCCCGGATCCACGCCCACTTCATGCGCCGCGACGCGTTCGTGCGCTGGCCCGTGCACGGCAACGTCCTCGAGGCCTTCGACGAGGGGAGACTCGAGATCGGCGCTCAGACGCTGTTCGAGCCGGGGGTGTGGATCACGGCACCGGGCGAGGCACGCATCCGGATCGGCGAGGGCACCTTCCTCAACCTGGGTGTGATGGTGGCGGCCACGGAGCTCGTTGAGATTGGCTCGCACTGCATGTTCGCGAACGGATGCTTCATCACCGACGGCAGCCATCGCTTCGACGACCTCGAGAAGCCGGTGCCCTGGCAGGGGTTCACCACGAAGGGCCCGACGAAGATCGGTGACAACGTCTGGTGCGGAGCGCACGTCGTGATCACCGGCGGCGTGACTATCGGCGAACGCTGCGTCATCGGCGCCAACAGCGTGGTCACGGGCGACCTGCCCGCGTTCTCGATCGCCGCTGGTGCCCCCGCCCGCGTGATCAAGCAGGTCGAAGGCGCCGAGTAGCGCCTAGAACGCCGCCCGGAACGCGGCGAGCTCCTCGGGATCGATCGAGTAGGTGTGCTCGGGCGCCGGGAAGGCGCCGCTGCGGACCTCGGCCGCATACTCGCCCACGCCGGCAACCATCGCGCCCTTGAGGGAGGCATAGCGCTTGGCAAAACGCGGGCTCAAGCCCTCGTAGATGCCCAGCAGGTCGTGGAACACGAGCACCTGGCCATCGGTGGCCTCACCCGCGCCGATGCCGATCACCGGCACCTCCATCCGCGGCATCACGAGCTCGGTGACCGCGGCCGGAATGGCCTCGAAGACCACCGAGAAGCAGCCTGCCTCCTGCAGCGCGAGCGCGTCGCGAGCGACCTCGAGTGCGCGCTCGGCGGTGCGGCCCTGCGCCCGGTAGCCACCGAGGGCCGTCGCGGTCTGCGGCGTGAGGCCAACGTGACCCATCACCGGGATTCCCGCTCGCGCGATGGCGCGGGCGCGATCGACCGAGGTGCCGCCGCCCTCGAGCTTGACCGCGTCGGCCCCTGCCTCCTTGACGAAGCGCTGCGCGGTGGCGACCGCCTGCGCGTCGGAGGCCTCGTAGGAGCCGAACGGGAGGTCGGCGACGAGGAAGGGAGTGGAGAGCCCGCGCCGCGCGGCGGCGGTAAGCATCAGCATCTCCTCGACGGAGACCGGCACCGTGCTCGGGTAGCCGAGGACGGTCATGGCCCCGGAGTCGCCGACGAGCACGAGATCAACGCCGGCGGCCTCGGCGACCTGGGCCGAGGGATAGTCGTAGGCGGTGACCATGACCAGCGCCTCGCCGAGTCGCGTGCTCTCGGCGAGCTGGGGGAGGGTGACCGGCAGGCGGTCGCCCGAGCGGTCGAGGGTGATGTTGGGAACGGCGGACATGGGGATCTGCCTTTCGCTGTGGGGTTAGCTCTGGTTGGCGCCCTGAAGGAGGGTCGCCACCTCGGCGTCGACGTCGATGATCTGATTGGTGCGATCCACGTGGACCACCCGGGGTTCGTAGGCGGCGAGCTCGGCGCGGTCGTAGCTCGCGTAGGAGATGACGATTATCGTGTCGCCGCGGTGCACGAGGCGGGCGGCGGCGCCGTTGACCTTCATGTCGCCGGAGCCGCGCTCTCCGGCGATCGTGTAGGTCTCGAAGCGGGCGCCGTTGTCGACATCGACGACGGCCACCTGCTCGTGCTCGAGGATGTCGGCCGCTTCGAGCAGGTCGGGATCGACCGTGATCGATCCGACGTAGTTGAGGTCGCAGTCGCTCACCGTCGCGCGGTGGATCTTGCTCTTCAGCATCGTTCGTTGCATGTCAGTGAGATCTCCCGTTCTGACTGGGGTGCAGCGTCGTGTTGTCGATGAGTCGGGTCGCGCCCACGCGCGCCGCGACAGCCAGCAGCGCAGGGCCGTCTAGACGTGGGACAGGGGCAAGGTTCTCCGGCGAGACGAGCTCGAGGTACTCGGGCTCGACGTCGTGGGCGTCCATCGCCTGCCGTGCCCGGGCCAGCACGCGCCCGGCATCGATCTCGCCTGCTGCAACGGTGGTCTCGGCCGCGCGCAGCGCGCTCGACAGGGCGATCGCCCGCCCACGCTCGCCGGCGCTCAGGTGCGCGTTGCGGCTCGACAGCGCAAGGCCGCCGGGCTCGCGGACGGTAGGCACGATGTCGATGCACACCGGCAGGTCGAGGTCGCGGACGACGCGTCTTACGACCAGAGCCTGCTGGGCGTCCTTCT
>JBBPXY010000049.1:0-15362 GCA_038200435.1 Solirubrobacterales bacterium | reverse complement strand
CCTCGCTCCGGTCGCCTACGGGCACGCGGGCCAGTGGTTCATCGCGGTAGCGGTGGTCTCCATGCCGCCCGTCATCCTCGCGGCGGTGGTCATCGCGATAGCCGCCCGGATTCATCGCGGGCAGCGCTTTCAGCTCATGGGCCAGGCGGCCGAGGCGCGGCGCCTCGCCGAGAACGATGCGCTGACCGGCCTCGGCAACTACCGCATGTTCTGGCGCAACCTCGACGCGGAGGTCGCTCGCTCGCGCCGGCACGGCGACCCGTTCTCCCTGGTGATCCTTGATCTCAACGGGTTCAAGGCGATCAACGACGAGCACGGCCACCAGGCGGGAGATCGCGCGCTGCGTCACGTCGCGGGCGCCCTGCACGGCGCGCTCCGGGGGGAGGATGTGTGCTGCCGCCAGGGAGGCGACGAGTTCGCGGTGATCGCCGTCCGGGCCGAAGAGCAGGAAGCAGCCGAGCTTGCGGAGCGGCTCACGCTCGCCGTCAGCGAGATCACGGTGCCCGGCGCCGAGGACCGCCGTCTCGGAGCCAGTGCCGGTTGGGCCACCTTCGGCCGCCCGGCCACCACGGCAGACGAGCTCATCCTGAGCGCCGACGAGGCGCTGCGCGAGGCCAAGCGCCGCCCGCGCGCCGACGGTGTGCCCGAGCGCAAGTCTCCCGTCGCCGACGCGGGGCGGCCGGCGCGCAGACGCGATCGGGATCAAACCGGTGAGCTCGAAGAATCGAGCCGGCGCCTCGTGGTCCTGGCCGGGTTCGGCCGCGCGCTGGCCGGCGCGCGCGACGAGCGGGCCATCGCGGAGACCACCGTCGCCCATCTCGCGGGCGCTGTCGATGCCGCGACCACGATGGTCCTGCGCCACGAGCCGGGCGGTCTACCGCGCCTGCTGGCGGCCGCAGGTTTGCCGGCCCGCCATGGCGTGACGCCCGCGCCGCAACCGCTCCTGGCCCGCACGGCGATGGAAGAGGCCCGCACCGTGTCCGGAGAAGGGGATGACGCCGGACGACTCGCGGTGCCCGTCATCGTGCGCGGACAGGCGTGGGGCGCCCTGGTGATCGAAACGCGCCGGGCTCGAGACGAAGAGGCGGATGCACGCGGGATGGCCGAGGCAATCGCGGCGCAGATGAGCCGCGCGCTGGCCTGTCTGCTCGTGCTCGAGCGGCTGCCCGAGGCCGACTTCGGCGAGCTCTACCGGCTGGCGGCGGCCGTAGAGGGGATGGAGGGCGAGTCGTGGCGCGTCGCTGACCTCGCATGGCAGGTCGGGCGCAGGCTCGACTTCTCCCCTGAAGGACTGCGCGCCCTCTACCTCGCTGCCTTGTTCCACGACGTCGGCACCGTCGGCGTGCCGGCCGAGCTCATGGGCAAGCCGGGGGAGCTGAGCCCTGCCGAGCGGGCCGTGCTGCACGAGCACCCCGTTATCGGCGAGCGGATGATGCGGCCACTGCCGCTGCTGCGCGACGCCTCGAGCATCATCCTGCACGAGCACGAGCGCTTCGACGGAGACGGCTATCCCGACGGACTGGCCGGAGAGGACATCCCGCTCGCCTCGCGGGTGCTGCTCGCCTGCGACGCCTGGGTGGCCATGCGCTCGGCGCGGCCGTGGCGTGACGCACGGCCGGTCGAAGGTGCGCTCGAAGAGCTGCGCCAGGCCGCCGGCACGCAGCTCGACCCCGCCGTGGTCGAGGTGCTCGAGCGCGTGCTCGACAGCGAGGAGCCGGTCAGGCCAGCTCAGAGATGAGCCGGAGCTGCTCGATCCGCTCGTCGTAGGTCCACGCCATCGGCGTGATCATCAGGGTCCCGACACCAGCGTCGCGGAACACTCCGATCCGCTCGCGCACGACGTCCGCCGGGCCGCATAGCGAGACCTGGTCGATCAGGTCGTCCGGCAGGGCGGCGCCCGCCTCGTCGCGCTTTCCCTCGAGGTATAGGTCCTGCACCTTGCCCGCGGCCTCCTCGTATCCGTAGCGCTGCACGAGGTTGTTGTAGAAGTTCTTGTCCCGCGAGCCCATCCCGCCCACGTAGAGCGCGAGGTAGGGGCGCATCGCATCCCGCGCCGCGGTCAGGTCGTCGGTGACGAAGGCGTTGACGGTGGGGGCGATGTCGAAGTTCTCGAGTGACCTGCCCGCCTTCTGGGCGCCCTCCTCGAGCAGCGGCCGGAACTCCGAGACATGCTCGGGCGAGAACAGCGTCGGGATCCAACCGTCGGCGATCTCGCCGGCGAGCGTCGTGTTCTTCGGCCCGATCGCCGCCAGGTAGACCGGGATCTGGTCCTGGACGGGGGAGATGGTGAGCTTGAGCGCCTTGCCCGGACCGTCGGGCAGCGGTAGCTCGAGCGTCTCTCCGTGGAACTCGAGCTTCTCGCGAGCGAGCGCCTTGCGTACCACGGCGACGTACTCGCGGGTGCGCTGAAGCTGCTTGGCAAAGCGTTGCCCGTGCCAGCCCTCGGCGACCTGCGGCCCGGAGGACCCGATCCCCAGAAGCATCCGCCCGTTCGAGATCTGATCGAGCGTCGCGGCGGTCATCGCCGTCATGGCGGCGCTGCGGGCCGGCATCTGGAAGATCGCCGAGCCCAGGCGGATCTTCGAGGTCTGGCCGGCGAGCCAGGCCAACACGGTCGCCGCGTCGGAGCCGTAGGCCTCCGCCGACCAGACCGAGTCGTACCCGAGGCGCTCGGCCTCCTGCACGATGCCGAGCTGCTCCTCCGCCGTGAGCCCCAGGCCCCAGTAACCGATGTGAACGCCGAGCTTCATGGCAAGAGTCCTCTCAAGACGGGTCGATGGTTGTTCTCCCGGGCGCTGCGTACTACCCTGTTCCTTCAGCGTCCCATGGGAGGGTCGCAGAGCCTATGCGACGTCAACAACGACCGCCGATCCAGTCCTTGCGCCAGGCCATTGACTGCCTGCCGCTCTACACGCGCGTGGCCATGCTCGAAGGCGTGCGCAGCAACGACATCATCGTCGGCGCCTACGTCGACCGGCGCGGAGGCGTCTGCCCGATGCTGGCCGCCCACCGCTGTGGTGGCCGCACGGACTTCCTCACCTTCGCCCGTTCGTGGGATCGATTTGCCAGCACGAAGCGCGCGCGGCGCGCCACCCGGCGTGAGCTCCTCGTGCTGACCGCCCACCTCGAAGCGAGCATTCTCGCCGAGGAGAGCGCCGGCGATCTCGAGCGGGCCGTCGCCGAGCACCGCGATCTCGTCGGCCGCCGCGAAGCCGAGCGTGTCCGCCCCGGTGATCCCGATCGCTCCGCCGAGCTCGGCGGCCGCGAGGGCTGGTCTTGGCTGCGCCCGTTCCGGCGTTACGACGAGTACCAGCGCGCGCTCGAGATGGTCGAGGCCGCCGGACGCCAAGACGCGGCCGAGACCGGCCGCGAAGCCGAACGCGTATAGAGTCGAGCGGCGCCCATCGTCTTCTAGTTGAAGCTGATCAGCACGACGCTGTCGGCGACGCACACGGGCTTCTCCGATCCCTCCCGCTCCACCGTGAAGCGTTGCACGAGGCGACCCCAACCGCCATCACGCGGCGCTTCGGCCGAGACGATCTCCACCCATCCACACACGCGCGAGCCCGCCGGAACGGGGGAGGGGAACCGCACCCGGTCATACCCGTAGTTGACTCCCATCGCCGCGCCCGGCAGCGGCGGCAGCAGCTCGTCGCGGAACCCGTCGATGAGCGCCAACGTGAGGTTGCCGTGGGCGATGGTGCCGCCCCACGGCGTCTCGCGACGCGCGCGCTCGGTGTCGACGTGGATCCACTGATGATCGCCGCTCAGCCGGGCGAAAGCGTCGATCTCGTCCTGTCCGACCTCGCGCCAGGCGCTCGGGCCGAACGTCTGACCCGCGAGCGCCTCGAGAGCACCCTCGCTCAAAGCGCGTCATCGCCCGGGCGCATAAACACGATCTCCGGGATCACGCAGGCGGGGGAGACCTTCAGTAGCAGCCGTACAGACTCCGCTATGTCCTCGGGGCGGATCATCTCGTCGGCGGCGACTTGGCCCTTGACGAAATCGGTCATCGGGGTGTCGACGAAGCCGGGACACAGAGCGCAGGACTTGATGCCCTCGCCCGCCAGCTCCTTGTTCATGGCCTGCGTGTAGCCGATGACACCCGCCTTGGTCGCCGAGTAGACGGAGAGCCAGCCCTGGCCCGACTTGCCGGCGATGGAGGCGGTGTTGACGACGACCGCCTTCTTGTGCTCGGCTCCTGCCGCGCGCAGCATCTCGGCGCACTCCCGGTAGAAGAGAACGATCGCACGCAGGTTGACGTCAAGCTGCATGTCGATCTTCTTGGTCTGCTGCTCGCCGGCCGGGGCGCCGATGCCTACGCCCGCGTTGTTCACAAGTACGTCGAGGCGGCCGTAGCGCTCGCGGTGGGCCTCGACGACGCTCTTGATGTCGTCCTCGGAGCCCATGTCCGCCGCGACGTGCTGCAGGTCGAAACCGTCCTTCTCGAGTCCGGCTGCCGCCTCGGCCAGCTTCTCGGGCCGCCGCGCGGCGAGCGTCAGCGCGTAGCCCTCCGTGCCCAGCATCCTGGCGATCGCCAGCCCGATGCCGCTCGAGGCGCCCGTCACTATCGCCGCGCGTTCTGCCATGTCATCCGCTCCCCGTCGTCGCTTGTTCGAAGTGGCATATCCAATCACTCGGTAGTACGCTGCCGCGGTTCCCTTGGGCACGACGCCCTCTTTAAAGACCCCGGAGATGACATGAATCGCCCTGCTCTGCCGCGCCAGTCTGCTCGTGCCGGCACCCTCGCCCTTCTTGCCGGCCTGCTCGTGGTGGCGGTCATGGCGGCCTCGGCTCATGCTGCGGCCGGCGCCCTCGATCCCTCCTTCAGCGGAGACGGGCTGGCCACCACCTCCTTCGGGCCGGACCGCGACGAGGCTCAGGCGATCGCCGTGCAGCGTGACGGCAAGAGTGTCAGTGTCGGGTGCTCCCAGAACGGCGTGACCGACTGCTCCAAGTCGTCGGGGAGCAGCCCGGCGACCGCGCAGTTCGCGCTTGCCCGCCACAACCGCGACGGCAGCCTCGACACCTCGTTCGGCGCGGGAGGCAAGGTGGCCACGGCGCTGCCGGGCGCCCGCTACGCGAACCTCAAGGCCGTGGCCATCCAGTCCGACGGGAAGATCGTCGTCGCAGGCGGCATCAGGACCACCGGTACGTCGGCCCCGGGGACCCGCAACGACTTCGTCCTGGCGCGCTACACGAGCCGAGGGAACCTCGACACATCCTTCGGAGGTGGCGACGGCGTGACGATCACGCCGGTCGGACCGTTCTTCGACCAGGCCAACGGGATCGCGCTGCTCTCCGGCGGAAAGATCCTGGTTGCCGGAGTGTCGGACCAGGCGGGGCCGTCCGCATCAGCCAGCGACGATGACTTCGCGCTCGCTCGGTACAAGTCGGACGGCACACCCGACACGACCTTCAGCGGCGATGGGCGGCTGACCACGGCGTTCACCTCGCAGGATGACGGCGCCGGCAGCGTCATCGTCACGCGCGGAGGCAAGTACGTGGCGGCGGGTGAGTCAAAGCAGCCCAATGGCGTCGACTTCGCCGTGGCCCGCTATGACTCGAACGGATCCCTCGATCCGTCGTTCAGTGGCAACGGGCGTCAGACGACCTCGTTCGGCTCGACCGGCGACGACCACGGCTCGGGAGTAGAAGAGCAGCGAGACGGAAAGCTGGTGGTGTCGGGCGATGCCACCCCGGGTGGCTCCACCGGCCGGGACTTCGGTCTCGCCCGCTATCTCGCCAACGGCAACCTCGACCCGACGTTCGGTACCGCAGGCAAGGTCACCACGAACTTCGTGGGCGCCGGATTCGACTCGGCCAACGAGCTGAGGATCCAGCCCGACGGCAAGATCATCGCGGCCGGCGACTCGACGCTTCCCACGACCGGGCTCGACTTCACCGTCGCGCGTTACAACACAAACGGCTCCCTCGACACAACGTTCAGCGGCGACGGCAAGGCGGCGGCCAACTTCTCGGGAAGCTCGGCCGACTTCGGGTTCGGCCTCGGGCTGCAGAGCAACGGGCGGATCCTGGTCAACGGCTACACGTCGGCTGGGGGTACCGCCTACGACTTCGCCGTGGCGAGATTCCGCGGCGACGAGGCCGACCTGCGGGCCGGCCTCACCGACCGGCCCGACCCCGCGACTCGCGGGCGCACCGTGCTCTACACGGCGGGCGCCCGTAACCGCGGGCCCGAGGCGGCGCTGAACGCCACCCTCAACATGGCGCTGCCGTCGCGGGCGCGTCTGCTGAGCGCCAAGCCATCTCAGGGATGGTGCTTCAGGACCAGCGCGAAGAACCTTCACTGCAGGCTCGGCCGCCTCGGTTCGGGCAAGCTGGCTCGGGTGAGTGTGCGGGTCCGGCCCATCCACCGCCCCCGGATCCGCAGCCGGATCGTGGTCGCGAGCGACACGCTGGACACGGCGCACGGCAACAACCGCGCGGCGACGAGCACGCGCATCGTGGCGCCGCGGCGATGAATCGGTAGCGTCACGCGGCGCCGGCCCGGTAGCTCAGTTGGTTAGAGCAGCGGACTCATAATCCGTCGCGCGCAGGTTCGAGTCCTGCCCGGGCCACTCGTTCGCCAGGAGAGCCCGAAGCGCCTCGCCAGGCCCGGACCGCTCGCGAGCTGACCTCCTCGGGCGATCCGTACCAGACTTATCCGGGGTCAGGGGGCCGGCACGCGCCGGCCCTCACGCGTTGCGCAGTACGTCAGCAGGCAGACCGTCCTCAGCGCGCGGCGACTAACGCCTCGAGCCGTGGCGCGGCCTGGTCGCGCTCGGAGACGATGCGCTCGAGATCGCTCGGCCAGTCGATGCCCACCGCGGGATCGTCGTGGGCGAAGCCGGCTTCGGTCAGCGGGTCGTAGTAGCTCGAGCACTTGTAGACGACGTCGGCTTCGTCGCTGAGCACGCAGAACCCGTGAGCGAACCCGTCGGGGACGTACAGGGCCAGCATCTCGGAGTCGTCTAGAACCCAGCCCTCCCATTGCCCGAAGGTGTCCGATCCGGGGCGGATGTCGACTATGGCGTCGAAGATGGCACCGCGGGCGCAGCGCACGAGCTTGGCTTGGCCGGGCTGGAAGTGCATGCCTCGCAAGGTCCCTCGCCGCGAGCGCGAGTGGTTGTCCTGGACCCACTCGACGCTTACGCCATGGCGCTCCCACTCCTCGGCGCGGAAGGTCTCCACGAAGAATCCCCGCGAGTCCGCGTGGACCTTCGGGGCGAGGGCGACAGGCCCGTCCAGCCGAGTGCTTATCCGCTCCATGAGGCCCGGCAGGCTAGCCGGAGACGCCGACTCCGAAGGCGCCCGGAAGGAACCGGCGACCGGTGCGTCGAAACCCTGGCTCGCCGATGAAGCGCGCCGCCCTCACCGCCCCCGCTCCCCAGCTCCCCGGGGGCCACCAAGCCCTTTCCGCGTTCATCACCGCGCGATTCGAGGAGTTCTCGCGCTCCCAGAAGGACGTCGCGCAGTACATCGTCGACCATCTCGACGAGGCCGCCTTCCAGACCGCCGAGGAGCTCGCCCGGCGCGCCAGCACGTCGAGCTCCACGGTCGTGCGCTTCTCGCAGGCACTTGGCTTCGAAGGGTTCCCCGAGCTTCAGCAGGCTGCGCGCGACGAGTACCGCCGCCGGCCGCCTTCGGGGGAGGCGCTCGCCAGCGTCTCGCCGCTCTTCTCGCTCGGCCAGTCCGAGTTCGAGACGGCCGTCGCCGCGGATCACGTCAACGTCGAGGACACGGCGCGCAAGCTCTCGCGCGTCGATGCCGAGGCAGCGATCGACGCGATCGTGCAGGCCGAGAAGGTGCTCATTGCGGGCACGGATCAGATGGCGTTCTTCGCCTCCTATCTGCGGCACCTGTTGATGCTGCTCGACCTGCGCGCCGAGATCGTGGCGAGCCCGTCGCAGGAGGCGCTCGGGCGCCTGTCGCGCATCGATGAGAACACGCTGGTCATCGGTCTCTCGGCGGGTCGTCCGCATCCACTCATCTCTCGCACCATGAAGCTGGCGCGCCACCGCAAGGCACCGACCTTGGCGATCACCGATGCGACGCTCTCGGAGGTCGCCCGCCTCGCACGCATACGGCTCTACTACTCCTCCAACAGCCCCGGCTACGTGCGCTCGCACGCCGGGCTTCTCTCGATCATCCAGGCGCTGGCCTACGGCGTCTACGCCCGTGACGCGCAGCAGTACGACCTGCGTATCCGGGCTTTCCGGCTCAAGTAGTCAAGGGCCCGCCAGGGCTACACTCGCCTCATGCGTGACGAGGCCACTTTCCGCGTCAAGGCCGGCCTGGCCGAGATGCTCAAGGGCGGGGTCATCATGGACGTCGTCACACCTGAGCAGGCTCGCGTCGCCGAGGATGCCGGAGCCAGCGCCGTCATGGCCCTCGAGCGCGTGCCGGCCGACATTCGCCGCGACGGCGGCGTCGCCCGTATGTCTGACCCGACGATGATCCGCGGCATCCAGGAGACCGTGACGATCCCCGTCATGGCGAAGGCCCGCATCGGCCACCTGGCCGAGGCCCAGGTGCTTCAGGCGCTCGAGGTCGACTACATCGACGAGTCCGAGGTGCTGACCCCGGCCGACGAGGCCAACCACGTCGACAAGTGGGGCTTCCGGGTGCCGTTCGTATGCGGAGCGACCAATCTCGGCGAGGCGTTGCGGCGGATCGGCGAAGGCGCGGCGATGATTCGCTCCAAGGGCGAGGCCGGCACCGGCGACATCGTCGAGGCCGTGCGCCACATGCGCCTCATCACAGGCGAGATCCGGCGCCTGCACGGCCTGGACGAAGCCGAACTCGCGACCGCCGCCAAGGAGCACCAGGCTCCGCTGCACCTCGTGCGCGACGTCGCTCAGGCGGGGCGGCTGCCGGTGGTGCTCTTCAGCGCCGGAGGCATCGCGACCCCGGCCGACGCATCGTTGATGATGCAACTCGGCGCCGAAGGCGTGTTCGTGGGCTCGGGCATCTTCAAGTCGTCCGATCCCGAGCGCCGGGCGCGCGCGATCGTCGAGGCGACAACGCACTTCGCCGACCCCGAGCGCGTCGCCGCCGCGTCCGAGGGCCTGGGCGAGCCGATGACGAGCCTCGAGACGTCGAAGCTCGACGACGAGCAGCTTCTCGCCCGCCGCGGCTGGTAGGTCCTCCTCTGACTCCCACGGTCGGCATCCTCGCCCTTCAGGGCGATGTCGAAGCGCACACGCGCGTGCTCGAGCGGCTGGGCGCGCACGTGCGCGAGGTGCGCGTGCCGGCCGACCTGGACGGCCTCGACGGGCTGATCATTCCCGGAGGGGAGTCAACCGTCATGACTCTCGGGATCGAGCGCGAAGGGCTGGCCGGGCCGCTGCGCAAGATGGTCGATGCGGGTACGCCGATGCTGGGGACGTGCGCGGGGCTCATCATGGCCGACCGCGATCACCTGGGGCTGATCGACGTACTGGCCCGTCGCAACGCGTTCGGTCGCCAGGTGCGCTCCTTCGAGATGGCCCTCGAGCTCGGCGACGGGCGGCCTCTCGAGGCCGTCTTCATCCGCGCGCCCTGGATCGAGGAGGCTGGGGACGGGGTGGAGGTGCTCGCGGAAGTCGACGGGCACCCGGTCGCGGCGCGGCAGGGCAACCGCCTCGTGGTGGCATTCCACCCGGAGCTCACCGGGGACGACCGCGTGCACGAGCTCTTTCTCGCGATGGTGCGCGAGCGGCCCGCGGTCAGCTAGAGGACTGGACTCGCTCGGGTGCGGATCGCTCCAGCGAGCTCCAGCCGATGTCGTCCTCCTTGTCGGACTCCGCGGCCCTGGCTCCTCCCCGCAGCCCGAACAGGCGCTTGGCCAGCAGCAGGTAGATCACCACGGCCACGTTGAGGATCAGGGCGAACACCTTGAAGGGCGAGAGCTTGTGCGACAGCTCGTAGATCTCGAGGGGGAGGAAGAGGGCGGTGGCGAAGAAAGTCAGGTACTCGGCCCATCGCTTCTGGTACCAGAGCCCGACCGCTTCGATGCCTTCGAGCAGCGCATAGGCGAGGATCGCGAGCGCCAGGAGCGAGAGCTTGTTCGACTGGAGGGTGAAGACCTTCGTGATGCTGTGCAGGAAGCCGTGGCTCGAGGCCTGCACCGGCCCGCCGCCGATCGTCTCCTGCACGTCGGAGAGAACGCGGAAGATCTTGTGGCGCAGGTCCTCCCGCTGGGCGAAGAGCAACACGGCGAGGCCGAGCCCCGCCAAGACGACGAAGTGCAGGGCCCGGTCGATCGCGATGATGCGCAGCACGACCTTATCGCGCAGTGGGCGGCCGCGCAGGGGGAGGGCGATCTGCTCGCGGCCGGGAGGGAAGTTGGGTCCGTCGGGCACGACGGGAGCGGGGAGCGGCAGCCACGAGTCGCAGCGCAGGCACCGGTGCCACCGCACCCCTTCCATCTCGCGGGCGATGAGCCGGTCCTCCGCTCTGAGCTCCTTCGCGTCGGTGCCGATCAGCTCATGGCCGCGCAGGCCGCAGGCGAGCAGCTCGTAGTGGAACTTAGGGCGGAAGCGGCGCGGGGGAGTGGTCCCCGGCAGCGGCGGCGGCGTGCGCGCGTTCTCGCTCATCCGCGCGACACCGTACGCGATCCTCGATGCCGCGAGCGACGCAGCCGGGGCACGAGGCGCATGGCCTCCAACGCGATGTGCGCCGACATCTTGCTCGACCCCTCGCGTCGGTCGCTGAAGACGATGGGCACCTCTCGGACCCTGAACCCCGTCCGTAGGGCGCGGTAGGTCGTCTCGATCTGAAAGCCGTAACCCTGTGAGCCGACCGTCGAGAGGTCGATCGTCTCGAGCACCTCTCTGCGAATCACCTTGAACCCGCCGGTCATGTCGCGCACCGGCACTCGCAGCACGAGCCGGGCGTAGAGGCAGCCACCGCGCGAGAGACCTCTTCGGGCGGGGCCCCAGTCGGTTACGCCGCCACCGGGTACGTATCGCGACCCCAGTACGAGGTCCGCCCCGTCCAGAGCCCGCAGCATGCCCGGCAGGTACGCCGGGTCGTGCGAGAAGTCCGCGTCCATCTGCACGATCACCTCAGCACCCCCGCTCAGGGCCACGGCGAATCCGGCGCGATAGGCCTGTCCCAGCCCCGCCTTGCCCGGCCGGTGGAGCACGTCGACCTCTTCCATCTCGGCGCCGAGCCGGTCGGCTATATCCCCGGTGCCATCCGGTGAGGCGTCGTCCACGATGAGGATGCGGTGGCGCGACGTGGCGCGTCGCAACTCAGCGTGAGCCGTGCGGACGAGCCGATCGATGCCGTCGGCCTCGTTGAAGGTGGGGATCACAAGCCAGACGGGCGCCGTCATGCAGGCGCTGACCCTAACCAGGCGGCTAACCTCGCGGCGCGGCATCGACATGCTGTGAGACCTCGTGCCGCCCCGCTCTGTCCTCGAAACCGGCCGTGCCCGCCGCCGCCGCCGCTTTTTCCCGCTACTCGCCCTGGCGGCGGTGCTGGCTGGGATCGGGGTCGCCGTGGCGCTCGCCTCCTCGGCCGGCAAGTCCTCGGGCGGCCTGTCGGCTATCGCGGCGCCCAATTCGGTCCGGCGCGTTCCTCGCCCGGTGCGTCGCGCCCCCCAGCGCACGGCGGTCTCCGCGCGCGAGGCTCGGGCCATAGAGCGGGTGCGCAAGCGGATGCCCTTCGTCACGGGCGGCAGGGGGCGCGTTCGCGAGATCGCCCTGACTTTCGATGACGGGCCGGGGCCCTACACGGGCGAGGTCGTCGCCACCCTCAAGCGTCTTCGGGTTCCCGCGACGTTCTTCGCGGTCGGGCAGATGCTCAATTTCTTCCACGGAGGCTCGAACTCCGAGGTACAAAACCTCTTCCCCGTCGGCAACCACACGGAGAACCATCCGTTGATGGCGCAGCTGGCGCCGGCAGCGCAGCGGAAGCAGATCACCGACGACTTTGTGACCCTGCGGAGCTACGGCGTTCCGATGGTCCCCCTCTACCGTCCGCCGTACCGCTCGTTCAACGCAGAAACGCTGAAAGTGCTGCGCAGCCTGAAGCTGCTGATGGTGCTCTGGTCCATCGACAGCGAGGACTACCGCCAGCCGGGCGTAGCGGCGATCGTGCAGAACGCCACCGCCGGCGCGAAGTCCGGCTCGATCATTCTCATGCACGACGGAGGCGGGCGGCGCGTGCAGACCATCCAGGCCCTTCCGTTCATCGTTCGCAAGCTGCGCCGGCGCGGTTTTCGCCTCGTCACCGTGCCCCGCCTGATGCGCGACGACCCCCCGGCGCGCCGGCAACGCCTGCCGGGCAGCGGGGGCGGCTGATGCGGATCTCGGTCGCCGCCGACGAGCGCGTGGGCGTCGCCGATGCCCTCGTCGAGGAGCTGCGCCGCCGCGGGCACGAGCCGCTTCTGCACGGCGCATTCGCCGAGCATGAGCGCGACGACTGGGCCTGGGCCAGCGAGGCCGCGGCCCGCGACGTGGCCGAAGGTCGCGCGGAGCAGGCCGTGGTGTGCTGCTGGACGGGCACGGGCGCCTCGATCGCGGCGAACAAGGTCGAGGGAGTGCGGGCCGCCCTGTGTGCCGACGCGCCAACGGCCGAGGGCGCCCGGCGATGGAACGACGCGAACGCGCTGGTATTGAGCCTGCGCACAGTGTCTGAGGCCACTCTCACGGAGATACTCGACGCGTGGTTCGCCGGGGTAGCGAGCGGCGAGCCGGGGGACCGGGCCAACGTCGCTCACCTCGAGGAGATCTCCGGCGACGCGGCGGCCTAAAGCGTCTCAGGTTGCGGCGAACCGTACGACGGCGTCCTCGCCTCGCTCTTCGACGGCGTCTCCGTCGTTCAGCAGGAGGTCGACGTGGCCGAGCACTTCGGAGAGCGTCAGGTAGGCCTGTGTCACCGCGACGTCGCCCCAGAGCGACTGGGCGATCTCGTGTGCGGAGCGGGGCCGCTCGCGAATGAGGCCGAGGATCTTCCGCGCCCGGCGCGCGTGCAGGCGGAAGCGCTCGTCGATCAAGCCGACGTGGTCGGTCACAGGCTCGCCGTGCCCGGTGAGAACGAGCTCGGCGTCCATTTCGCGCGTGGCTCGCAACGACTCCATGTAGGTGACCAGTGCCTGAGGGCGCGGCGCGCCGGTCACCGGTCCGCCCAGGGGGCGCGTCAGCAACGGGTTCGAAGAGATGTGCGCGATGAGGTGGTCGGCGGCGATCAGCAGCTTGCGCTCGTCGTCCCAGAACACGGTGTCCGACGGCGAGTGCCCGGGCCGGTGGAGCACCTGCAGGGATCGGTCGCGCAGCTCGAGCCGTGAGCCGGCGGCAAGCGGCCGCGTCACCGTCGCACTGCCACCCCATCCACGGTACGCGCGCGAGACCGACCGCAGCGCGTGGGTCACCTCGCCGGAGATCCCGTGCGTCCGCATGATCTCCTCGGCGAACTCGTCGTCGAGCTCGGTCTCCTCCCCGAAGTGCTCGACGTAGGGTGCCAGCACGTCGAGCGCTGCCACCTCGGCTCCAGAGCGACGGGCGAGTATCTCGACCAGGCCGAGGTGGTCGATGTGCTGATGGCTGATGATGATCAGCTCGAGCTCTTCGACGCGCCGCCCGTGAGTGGCGAGGGCCTGCTCGAGCTCGTCCAGCGCCTTCCCTGAGTTCGGGCCGGTGTCGACGAGCGTCAGCGGGTCGTCCTCGATGAGATACGTGTTGACCCTCCCGACCATGAAGGGCGTCGGGATCGCGAGGCGGTGAATGCCCGCGTCCGCCGCGCCGGCAGCGCTCACGAGCGGATGACTGCGAGCACCTCGTCGCGGCGGCGCTCCATGTCCTCGACGGACTCGACCGACTCGAGGTTAAGCCGCAGGAGCGGCTCGGTGTTGGACATGCGCACGTTGAAGTGCCACGAGTCGTAGTCGACCGAGATGCCATCGAGGTCGCCTACCCGACCGTCCGAGTAGCGCTTGGTCAGCTCGCGCACCTTCGCTGCGGGGTCGGTGACCTCGGTGTTGATCTCGCCCGAGATGAAGTACTTCGAGCGGTAGCGCTCGAGCAGCTCGGAGAGCTTCGCGTCCTCGATCGACAGCAGCTCCAGAATGAGGAGAGCGGGAAGGGTTCCGGAGTCGGCGTTGTAGAAGTCACGGAAGTAGTAATGGCCCGAGACCTCACCCCCGAACGCGGCGCCCTCGTCGCGCATGCGCGTCTTGAAGAACGCGTGGCCGACCCGGTTCATGTGGGCGGTGCCGCCGGCCGCGGAGACCGTGTCGGCGACCGCGCGGCTCGCCCGCACGTCGTAGAGGATCGCCGCGCCCGGATCCTTGCGGATGACCTGCTCGGCGAGCAACGCCGTCAGAAAGTCGCCGTCGACGAAGCGGCCGGTGTCGTCGATGAAGAAGCAGCGGTCAGCGTCTCCATCCCAGGCGATGCCGAGGTCGGCATCGCCGGAGACGACCTTGTCGATGATGAAGCGGCGGTTCTCCTCGAGCAGCGGATTGGGCTCGTGATCGGGGAAGTTGCCGTCGGGCGTCCAGTAGGTCGCGACGAGGTCGAGGCTCAGGCGCTCGAGCAGCGGGCCGACCATGGGGCCGGCCATGCCGTTGCCTCCGTCGACGACCACGCGCAGAGGTTTGACCTTCTCGGGATCGATCACCGAAAGAGCGCGCTCGTGGAACTCGCTGTAGACGTCTACCTGCTCGCTCATGCCCCCGCCGGGAGAGTCCCCGAGGCCCTCTTCGACCAGACGCCGGATGTCCTGGATCCCGGAGTCGCCCGACAGGGCGATCGCGCCCTCCCGCACGAGCTTCGCGCCCGTGTAGGCCTTCGGGTTGTGCGAGGCCGTGCACATCAGGCCGCCGTCGAGCTCGCGCGAGCCGACGAGGTAATAGAGCATCTCGGTGCCGACCTGACCGGCGTCGAGCACGTGCGCGCCCTCCGCGGTCATTCCGGCGAGGTAGCGCTCCGCCATCGCCGGTGCGCTGAGCCGCATGTCACGGCCCAGCCCGATGTGAAGCTCAGCGGGCGCCTTGCCGGCCAGATCCCCGAGCACGCGGGCAAACCCACGGCCGATCTGCTCGGCGGCGGCCTCGTCGATCTCCTCGCCGTAGAGCCCGCGGATGTCGTAGGCCTTGAAGATCTGCGAGGGGAGAGCCATGGCCGGGCATCCTAGAACGCTGCGGCGAGCTCGGATCTTGGGAAGAGGAGACAGGACCGGCGGTTTCTGTCCAAAGCTCCGGCGGGGCCAGCTTCGTGGACAGAAACCGCCGCATAGAGGCTGTTGCGTAAGGGTTGCCGCGGGCGTGATGGGGCGGCGGCGAACGCCGCGGACGCGGCGGGGTAGCGATCGGGCCAGCGGGGGTCGCGGGCGGCTTCGCGGGTCCCGGGGCCTCCTTCTCAGGCGGTCTG
>JBBPXY010000048.1:0-14416 GCA_038200435.1 Solirubrobacterales bacterium | reverse complement strand
TCCGGCAGCGCGTAGGTGCCCGAGCCGGTGATGATCCCGATCGCCATGCCTCAGCTCCCCTAGACCGCGCAGTGAAACGCGGCCGGGAGCGAACCATCGGCCTGACGAAGCTCGAGAAAGCGCTGGACGATCCGCCGCTTGGCCTCGCGCAGCGTGACCTCCCCCCGCGCGACCACCATGTCGGGACTCGAGGCGAGGTCGCCCCCGACCGGGTGCCAGTGCGCGCCGTCCGCGGTGATCGTCAGCTCGGGCACCATCACGGCCTCGCTCACCTCCATCCCGCCGGAGGCGAAGCCGCGCTGCACGAGCGGGCGGACGGCGAAGTCCTCACCCGTTACGCCGATGTCGTGCATGAGCCGGCGCAGCGGCTCGACCTCGCCGGTGTTCTCGGGCGTCTCGGTCATCGCGACACGGACGGGCAGCCCGAGATCCCGCGCCAGGGTGATCCCCTCCATCGCCTTCTGCCAAGACCCCTCGCCGCGATGCACGTCGTGCGTCGCGGGCAGCGCACCGTCGATCGAGCTCTGCAGCGTCAGCCGCCGACGCGCGGCCAGCCGCTCGAGATCGCGCCGCCGGCGGCCGTGCAGGAAGAGCATCGCGTTGGTGAGGCAGACGGTCTCGAGCCGGTCGCTCGCATACTCCAACATCTCGACGATGGCAGGCTCGATGAACGGCTCGCCCCCGGTGACGTAGATCTCCTCGAAGCCCTCAGCCACCGCCTCGTCGACCAGCGCGCGAAAACGCTCGAGGCCGATCGAGCGCTTTCGCGCCGTGGGCGAGGACGCCACCGCGCAGTAGTCGCAGGCCAGGTTGCAGTGGAAGTTCGAGTAGACCCACAGCCGCGGCGGGAAGACGCCCGAGCCGAAGAGCGGCACGACCGGGCGATCACCGCCGTCATCGGCCGGCGCGTCGGCCCAGCCCACTCCGTCGGCCGCGAAGCCCGCCGGAATCGCGTCGCGGTACACGTGGTAGCGCCCGCGCGAGCGCTCGGCGGGCGGGACGATCTCGAGGCAGGTGGTCCACCAGCCCGTCTCGACCGTCTCGACGAAGGGCTCGGGCAGGCCCGCCTCGCGCATCGACGCGGCCTGCTCGCGCCAGGGGTAGGAGAGAGGCACGAGCTCGGCCCGCGCCGAGGCCTCGTCGAGATCGACCAGGGCGTACCAGGTCTCGACCCGGCCGTCGTTGGCCGGGCGCCCGACGGTGCCGGCGTTGACCACGAGCGTGCCGTCGATGCGCCGCTGCCCCGGGATCCCGGTGTGGGTACAGAGCAGCACGTCGGCACCCGAGAGCGCCAGGCGCATCCGCAGCTCGTCGTCGTCGAGCGACTCCCACAGGAAGTCGTTCACCGCCAGCGGCGAACCGTGCACGGCGTG
Source organism: Solirubrobacterales bacterium (assembly GCA_038200435.1). Lineage (GTDB taxonomy): Bacteria > Actinomycetota > Thermoleophilia > Solirubrobacterales > Solirubrobacteraceae > JBBPXY01. The sequence continues at coordinate 13,043 of JBBPXY010000048.1, read as the reverse complement.
CACGTCGTGACCTTCGATCTGCTCGCGCAGCTCGCCCGGCAACGCGCGCATCCACCCGGCGAACTCGGGCGAGGTGTGCCCCTTCGTGTAGTCGTACATGAGCTGCGCGAAGTGGTTGTCGCGCGCGTCGGCGTAGCCGCACCCACAGTCCTCGTCGCCGCGCCCGATCGCGATGTCGTAGTTCCCCGCGATGCACTCGACCCCGTGCTCGAGGAGGAGCGGCCACACTCCGTCGCAGTCGGCGCCGAACCCACCGAGGTCGCCGAGGCAGATCAGGCGGTCGGCACCGCGTGTGCGGGCGTCGCCGACCCAGGCGCGCAGGGCGTACGGATTGGCGTAGGCGCCTCCGCAGATCGCGAGGCGAGTGCTCAAAAGGCGCGGACGTCGAACGGCAGACGCAGCTTGAGGCGCCGGTGATGCGGCAGGCCGATTCGCACGACCCCCGAACCGGTCCCGCGCAGGCGGTGGCCGCTGCGGGTGAAGGTCTGAACGACGCCCGGCGGCGTGTCGAAGTGGAAGTTCACACCCCACGCCCGGCTGAACGACGAGACGGTCGAGAACGTCCACCCCGCTGGATGCTCGGCCACCGGCTCGAAGAAGCCCCAGGCGAGCGCCTGGCGCAGGTGCCGGCGCCAGTAGGGCCAGTCGTGAATGCCTTGCTGCGGGCGGAACGTCACGTGGGCCTTCTGCGCGCGCAGCGCCGCGACGAAGTCCTCGGCGTGGCGGGCGAGCTCGAGCTCGGCGAGCGCCCCGAAGGTGTTGCGCAGCTGATCGCCCGAAGTGGGATCGGGCCTGCCGTCGCCGACCGCGACGAACATGCGCGTGTAACGGAGGTTGGGGGCCAGCGCGGTCGGGTTGTGTCCCGTCGAGTAGAAGCGCTGGGCGGACGGATCGCCGTAGACGTCGGGGTAGTGCTCGCCCTGGGTCTCGAAGGACTGCGGCCATTCGGGGCGCTGGAGGGAGACGACGCCCGAGAAGACCCCAGCCGAGCCGAAGTAGCCCGGCCGCTGCGCGGCGAAGTAGGCCGCTCCCTCGCCGCCCATCGACAGCCCGGCGATCGCGTGCCACCGCCGGCCGGCGCGACTGCGCAGCTTGCGCTCGGCGAGCGGGATCAGCTCGTCGAGGTTGTAGCTCTCCCACCCCGGGGCACCGCGGCGCCCGCTGTTCCACCAGTTCGTGTACCACCCGCGCGCGCCGTCCGGCATGACGATGATGCCGCCGAAGCCCTTCGCGGTGTTGCGGAGATCACCCTTGGCGGAGTTGATCCAGGAGTCGTAGGCGTCGCCGTGACCGTGAAGGAGAAAGAGCACCGGGTAGCGGGTCCTCCGGTGCGAGTCGTACCCGGCGGGCAGGAGGATGTTGACGCGCAGAGCCTTGGGCCTCGGAGCGACACCCGGCGGGCGGTTGAAGTTCTGCGTAGCCGGATCGACGAAGCGGCTATGCGTGGTCCAGGTGACCAGCCGCGGGCCGGCGCCGAAAGCCGGCGGTACGAACACGAGCAGGCCGATGACGGCGAGAAGCGCTGCGCGTCCCATGTGGCGAGGTTACCTGAGCTACGGTTCGCGGCGTCGCGCATCCGCCGCGCGCGCGGCTGCGTAGATCAAGGACAGAGCAATGAGCGCCGAGAAGAGCAAACCTCCTCACCTCGCCATCCTGGGCGCGGGCCCGATCGGGCTCGAGGCCGCGCTCGCCGCCGTGGAGCGTGGCTGGAGCTTCGACCTCTACGAGGCCGGCGATGCGCCCGCCGCCCACGTGAGGGACTGGGGCCACGTGCGCCTCTTCACGCCGTGGAGCATGAACGTCTCGCCGCGGGCCCGAGCCGCCCTCGGCGAGCGCGCTCCCGGCGGCGACCGCATCCCCACCGGACACGAGCTCGCCGCCGGTCTGATCGACCCGCTCGCCTCACTCCCCACGATCACTCCACGGCTGCGCCTCGGAAGGCGCGTCGTCGCCGTCAGCCGCCAGGGCCTGCTGAAGCACGAGGAGATCGGCACGGGCGGGCGGCGCAGCCATCCCTTCCGCCTCTTGGTCGCGGGACCAGGCGGGGAGGAGGCGGTCGAGCACGCCGACGCCGTGCTCGACTGCACGGGGACCTACGGCAACCCGAACGCGCTTGGCGACGGAGGCATCCCCGCGCCCGGCGAACGCGCGTTCTCGCCCAGCATCACGCGCCGCCTCCCCCGCTTCGCCGACGACCCCGGCATGTGGGCGGGCCGCCGCATCCTCCTCACCGGCGCCGGGCATTCGGCGCAAACCGCGGCCGGTCAACTGGCCGCCTTCGCCCGCGACGCGCCGGGCACCCGGGTGACCTGGGCGGTGCGCGCGCCCGAGCCGGGCTGGGGCGCTGTCCCGAACGATCCGCTCCCGGAGCGCGCCGGGCTGAACGCCACCGCCCGGCAGCTCGCGGGCGGCGCATCCGACGCCGTTGAGGTCCTCCCCGGGCACGTGACCGAGGCGCTGCGCGGCGGACCTGGAGGTGCCGTGACGGTCTCCCTTCGCAATGGCGGCCTCGGGGAGATCGAAGTCGATCGCGTGCTCGCGCTCAACGGCGGAGTCGGCGACTTCGGGATCTACCGCCAGCTGCAGGTGCACGAGTGCTACGCGACGGCCGGCCCGATGAAGCTCGCCGCGGCCCTCCTCGGCGAATCCGGCGGCGACTGCCTCGCGCAGACGGCTCATGGCGCGGAGACGCTCGAGAACCCCGAGCCCGGGTTCTTCATCCTCGGTGCCAAGTCCTACGGGCGCAACTCGCAGTTCCTCCTACGCATCGGGTGGGAGCAGGTTAGGGACGTGTTCGGCTTGCTGGAAAGCCAGCGAAGCTGACGGGACACTGTCGGGCCATGGTTGCCCGAATCGTTGCCCAGCTGCGCACGCTCGAGCAGACCACGCGCCCGGTCGGACCGGAGCTGAAGGCGGCGCTGGAGCGTCGCTGGGAGGAACTACCGGCGCACGTCAAGACACCAGCGCAGGCCCTCGGCCGGCGCACGGCCGGGTGCGAAGGCACGCACGGCGTGTTCCCGCGCTGCAACCTGGCCTGTACCCCCTGCTATCACTCGCGCGAGGCCAACCGCGTCCGCACCGACGGCAGCCACACGGTCGACGAGGTCGACCGGCAGATGAGCTACCTCGCCGCCCAGCGCGGGCCCGGCCAGAACGCGCAGCTCATCGGCGGCGAGGTGACGCTGCTCGAGCCCGACGACCACGCCGAGGCGCTTCTCGCGATGCGCCGCCACGGCCGCAAGCCGATGAGCATGACCCACGGCGACTTCGACTACGCCTACCTCGAGCGCCTGGTGCTCGGCCCCGACGGGGAGGTCCGGCTGCCGCACCTGTCCTTCGCCGGCCACTTCGACTCGATGATGTTCGGCCGGCGGGGCATCAAGCGTGTTACCTCCGAGCAGGACCTGAACGAGCACCGCCGCCGCTTCTGCGAGATGTTCGAGCGCCTCGAGCGCGAGCATGGCGTGACGCACTACCTGGCGCACAACATGACGGTGACGCCGCGCAACATCGACCAGGTCGCCCAGGTGGTGAAGGACTGCCGCGACATGGGCTTCCGGATGTTCTCCTTCCAACCCGCCGCCTTCGTGGGCAACACGAACCGCTGGAGAGATTCCTACCGGGAGTTCTCCGGCGACGAGGTGTGGGCCGAGGTCGAGCGCGGCGCCGGCGCCAGGCTGCCGTACAAGGTGCTGCAGATCGGTGACGAGCGCTGCAACCGCGCGGCCTACGGCGCAGTGGTGGGCGCGCGCTGGATCCCGATCCTTGACGATCGCGTGCCCGCCGACCACGCGGTGCGCGACGAGTTCTTCCGCGCCTTCGGAGGCATGGACTTCGACGTCGCACCGGGGGTCCTCGCCGCCCGGCTGGCCCGGGCGTTCGCGCGCCATCCGGCCATGCTCACCGGCGCGGCGGCATGGCTTAAGCGATTCGCAATGCGCGCCGGGGCATGGTCTCTCGTGCGCGCGCGCCCTCGTGCGCTCACCTTTGTCATGCACTCGTTCATGGATGCCACCGACGTGAAGCCCGCCTGGGAGGGGCTGCGCCGTGGCGAGATGAGCGACGAGCCGCGCATCCGCGCCACCCAGGAACGCCTGCAGGCCTGCTCCTACGCGATGTCCCACCCCGAGTCGGACGAGCTCGTGCCCGCCTGCGTACAGCACTCGGTGCTCGACCCGCGGGAGAACCTGAAGCTGCAGGAGCTCCTGCCGCTCGTACCGGCCGCATGAGCACCCCGAAGCCGGCCACCCGCGCCGCCGTGCTGGCGGGCCTCCTCGCCGTCCTGTTGGGCGCGACGCTGATCGCAGCCCCCGGCGCGGCTCCCGTCGGAGACGAGCCGGCCTTCCTGCACTACGCCCGCCAGGTGGCCCACGGCGTCTACGCGTCGAGCTCGCCGTCGGAGCCCATGGCGTTCCTCTGGCACGGCCCCGGACTGCCCGCGCTGCTCGCGCCGCTCTCCGCCCTCCATCTCCCGCTCGGCCTCATGCGCATGGTCGGCCCGCTGCTGCTCTTCGGAGCCGTGCTGGCGTTCGAGCGGCTGCTCATGCTGTGGGTCTCCCCCAAGCGCGCGCTGATCGGAGCCGCCGCGCTCGGCCTCTACGCGCCTTTCTGGGACTTGCTGCCCTCGCTGCACAAGGAGCCGCTCGCACTCCTGCTGATCATCGTCGCGATGCTCTACACCGTGCGGTTCATGCGCTCGGGGACGCGCCGCGAAGGCGCGTTTGCCGGGCTCGCGCTAGGCGCACTTGTCCTCACCCGCCTCGAGTTCGGCACGGTGCTGATGGTCGCGGCCGTGGCCACGGGCGCATGGGCCCTCGCGCGCCGCACCGACGTTGCCCCGCGCCGCTTCGGCGGAGTAGTGCTCGTCGCGCTCGCGATCTGCGTCCCCTGGCTCGGCTACACCTACGCCAAGACCGACCGGCCCCTGTACTGGGGCAACGCCGGCGGCCTCTCCCTTTTCTGGATGTCTACGCCGACAGCCGGCGAGCTGGGCGATTGGCACGCGGTGCCCGAGGTCTTCTCCGATCCGGACCTGGCCCAGCACCGGCCGTTCTTCCGCTCGATCGAGAAGCTGCCGCCGCTCCAGCGCGACCTTGCCCTGCAACGCGTCGCCATGCGCAACATTCGCAATCACCCGGTCAAGTACGCCGAGAACGTCGCAGCCAACTTCTCGCGGCTATGGCTGGGCCTGCCGCGCTCGTTCCGGGGCCCAGCGCTCGGCTCCCTCATGTACGCGGTGCTCGCCCTGCTCATGTTCGGCGGCTTGGCCCGGCTCGCGGTCCGCTGCGCCCGCGGCCGCCAGCGCATCACTGCCGAAGCGGTCCCCTTCCTCCTGCTGGCGGGAGGCGCGGTCGCCGTGCACCTGCCGTTCTCGGCCGAGCCGCGCATGCTCGCGCCCGTCGTGCCGCTGATGTTGTGCGGGCTCGTCGTGGCCTGGCCGGCGCGCCTACGCGCCCGCTCGAGGAGGCTAACCCTCGTCGAGCAGCCCCACCACGCGCGCCGGCCCCGCGCTCCCGCCCGCGACCTTCAGTGGGAAGCAGGCGAGCTTGAAGCCGCGCGCGGGTAACGCGCCCAGGTTCACCAGCCGCTCGATCTGGCAGTAAGGGATGTCCGCCTGATGGGCGGCCCAGAAGACTCCGGTCTCGCCGTCTTGGCGCGCGCGCCCGGCCTGCATGTGCAGTGGTGCATCCCACCCCCAGGCGTCGATCCCCATCACCCGGACCCCGCGTTCCCACAGCCAGCGGGTGGCCTCGGCGGTGACTCCGCAGCCGCGCGCCATGTAGTCGGGCTCGGCATAACATGCGTCGCGATCCGTGCGCACCAGGACGATGTCGAGCTCTTTCAGCTCGTGGCCGACCCGAGCCAGCTCGGCTTCGGCCTCGGCGGCGGTCATCGGATCGCCGTCGGCCTTGTGGGTCATGTCAAGGACCACACCGTCGGAGAAGAACCACTCGAGCGGTACCTCGTCGATCGTCTGCGCTTTCGCGCCGCCGACCGTCGAGTTGTAGTGCCACGGCGCGTCGACGTGGGTGGCGTTGTGCGTGCCCAGGTTCGTGAACGTCTCGACCGCCCACCCCTCCCCGTCGCGCAGAAGATCAGGGGACACGCCGAACAGCTGCTCGACGGCCTTCGCCCCGCTCTGGTGATCCGCGTAGTCGATGTCGGTGCGCAGCGGCGCCGGCCAGTCGGGCGGGCTCGGCTCGATCCGAGCGGAGAGATCGACGATCTTCACGACGCGGGCATCTTCCCACGCTGCGCCTTGAGCTCGTCGAGGGACGGGCGATCCTCGGGCCCCCGGCTGCGGTACACGAATCGCACAGTTCCCCGAGCGTCGAGGATCGCGTCGCCACCGAGCTGGAGGGTGTCGCCCTGGGCTGCGCGCGGGCGGCGGCCGCGTGCGAGCAGCGAGCCGTAGCGCAGCCAGACTCGCGGATCGAGCCAGACCCGCGCGAACGACGCCCGCTCGAGGCCGAAGGCGCCGTACAGGGCGCGACCGGGGTCGCCGAGAAGGGTGATGTCCTCTCCGCGGTCGAGGTCGCGCTCGAACACCTTCAGCATCGCCGGGATGGAGAAGGTGATGCAGACAACACGGGCGTCCAGTTCGGCTCTGCGGTCAGCAACCTCGACGAGGTGCTCGCGGCATGGCAGTCAACCGAGGTGGCGCAGGAAGATGAGCACCACGGCCTCTCCCCGGAAGTCCGTCAGGCTCGCCTCGGTGCCGTCAGAGAGTACGAGCGGCAGCGCTGGCGCCGCATCTCCGGGTCGCAGGCTCATGCCCGGCGGTCGGGCTTCTCGCGCGGCACCCGGCCGGCGCTCGCACCACGCTCGCTGGCAGGGCCACGCGGCGGGGCGATACCGAGCACCCGCATCGCTTTGAGCCCGAGCGAGAGCTTCTCCCGGCCGTCGCTCTGGCCCACGTCGAGCCCTGAGAGCTCGCGCACCCGCTCCAACCGGTAGCGGACCGTGTGGCGATGGGTGATCAGGCGGGTGGCGGTGGCACCGACGTTGCCGTCGCACTCGAGAAAGGCCTCGAGGGTGCCTACGAGGTCGGTCTCGTACTGCTCGTCGTAGGCGGCGAGCGGGGAGACGGTTTCCGCGTAGAAGCGCTGGAGCTCCGACGGATCCTCGCTCATGTACGGCAGGAGGATCCGGTAGGTGCCCGTCTCGTCGTAGGCCATGAGCCGCCGGTCGGCTTCCCCCTCGACCACGTTGACGGCCAGCATTGCCTCGTGCCCGGCGCGGTGGAGCTCGGCGGGCTCGTGAGCCACTCGGCTGTGCCCAATGGCGAAGTGGAAGCCCGGCAGGTTCTGCTCGAGCTCGCGCATCACGAGCTGGGCGGCGCGCGGCCCGGCCGGGGTGACGCCTTCGGGCACCAGCATCACCACCTCGTCCCCGCCGCTCTCGGCAAGAGCCACGATCGAGCCGGCCGCGGCGGAGCGTGCTCCTCGTTCGGCGATGGCAAGCAGACGGGCACGCCAGCCTTCGTCCGTAGGTGCGTGCGCGTGGGCTCGCGCGACGATCACCGTTCCACCGGAGTCGAGATCGATCCCGAGCTCGTGTCCGCGGGCGAGAAGGTCGAGGCGTTCCGGGATCCTCTTGTCGAGAACCGCGCGCAGGAAGGCGGACGACGCCTCTTCCGAGGCCCGCTCGGGAGCGCGCACGCGCTCGACCTCCGAGGCGACGAGCGCGGTGACGAGCCGCACCAGCGAGCCGGGTGGCTCGCCCCGTGCTCGCATCCGCAGACGGCCGACTAGCGAGTCGGCGACCCGCAGGTCGAGCGAGACGACGCCCGGACCGTCGCGCATCAGTGACGCTTCCTCGGCGGGCGAACGTGCCGCCACGGCCAGGACCGAGCTCGAGCGGTCGATCAGCACCAGCGATGCGTCGAGCGCCCGCGCGGCGGCCCGCACCACTTCGGGCAGGCCGGCGCCCGCCTCGACGGCGTCGGTAATCGCCTCGAGGGCGTCAAGGCCGACGCCCGGCTCAGGCCCGCTGCGGGCCGGCAGCGCCATCCGACGATTGTAGGCCGGCCCCCTGGGGCCCGAGCCGGCGCGCGAGTGCTCTAGACGATGCGGTCCCACTCGTAGACGACGATGCCGCCGATCACGACGCCCACCACCAGCAGGGCCGCCAGCACGTAGATCGAGAGGAACGCCGCCGCGACCCTCTCCCAAAGCCGTGAGTACGAGCTCACCGCCGGGATGGCCACGAGCCCGACAAAGGCGGCCAGCCCGAAGACTCCGGCGCAGGCGGCGACGAGGTTGGTGATCGCGGCGTTGCTCATGACGAGCGGGCATTGTGCCGCATTCGCGAGACGGCGTTCCCCACCGCGGCGGGCGCAGCGAAGCTGGCGATGGCGAGCGCCCAGCCCCCGAGCACGTCGGTGACGTAGTGAGCGCGCAGGTAGACGCGGGTAAACCCGACCAGAACCGCCAACAGAACGGCCGCGAGGCCCAGCGCCAGTGCGCGCGGGCGCGGGCTCCCGGCGACGAGAATGCAGGCGATGGCCAAGAACCCGACGGAGTACGCGGCGTGTCCGGAGGGGAAGCTCGCGAAGGTGGTGTGCGCGAGCGGCGCGGTGGGCCGCGGGCGGTCGATACCCGCCTTGAGCACGTGCACAGCCGCGAAGACCAAGGCGCCGCCCGAGCCGAGCGCGGCGGCCTCGATGCGCCGGTGCTTGCGCAGTAGCCAGGCGACGGTCACCAACAGGATCGGACCGACGACGACGCTCGAGCCCGCGTTCGTGAGGATCTTCATCACGTCGGTCAGCCATCCCGTGCGGAGGTCCGCACCCACGGTGAAACCGTCGCGGTCGAGGCCGGGCAGAGGCCGTCGGTCGACCTCCGAGGCCAGCCACCACACCAAGCCCGCGGAGAGAACGGCGAGAGCCGTCAGACCCGCGGCGACCACCGCCGGCGCTCGGCGGCCCCGCGCGCTCACGCGCCGCCCGCCTCCATCCCCCGGACCTCCGCGAACCCGGGCGTGACGGCTGCTGCCTCCTGCGCGCCCGGGAACCTCTCGGCCAGCTCCGCCGCCGCCGCCGCGGCCACGGCCCGTCCTTCCATGCCGGGAAAGACGCCGAAGACCGTCGGCCCCGACCCGCTGACGAGCGCGTCGCGGGCACCCGCTCCGCGGACCGCATCGAGCGTCTCGCCGATCGCGGGACGTAGGGAGCAGGCGGCAGCCTGGAGGTCGTTCACGAGCAGGTCGGACGGCGGGAGGGCACCGTCAGCAAGCGCTTCGAGCAGAGTGGACCGGCGCTCGTGGAGCTCGGCCCGCGAGCGAGCGCTCCCGATCCGGTCCGCCTCGGCGTAGACCTCCGGTGTGCCCAGTCCGTCGGTCGAGGGGATCAGGACGAGCCCAAAGGGCTCGCGATCAGGCAGGGGTTCGACGCTCTCGCCCGCCCCGCCGACAAGCGTGGGTCCCGTGTGCAGGAGAGCCGGCACGTCGGCCCCTAGGGCGGGGGCAAGGTCGGTCAAGCGGTCGCCGTTGCCGGCCGCTCCGGTGTGGGCGTAGGCGGCCAGGCGGAGCGCCGTCGCAGCGTCGGAGGATCCACCGCCCATCCCGGCCGCGACCGGCACCCGCTTCACGATCGTCAAGCGGACGGCCGGCTCGCTCCATCCGGTATCGCGCCGGTAGGCGGCGAGCGCGGCGGCGGCGAGGTTCGGGCCCGCGACGGAGGGGCAGAGCACTTCGTCGGCTTGCGCACCCTCCGCGGGCTGCAACTCGAGCTCGTCGGCCAGCGACACCGGCTGCACAAGCGACACGAGCTCGTGCAGCCCGTCCGCGCGGGTCGGACCCAGGAAAAGGGTGAGGTTGACCTTGCCCGGCGCGAGGGCGCGCAGGCCGGCGAAGCTCACGGTGACGCGGCCAGGCGGGCGGCGAGCGACTTGAAGTCCGCCGGAGCGAGCCGCTCGGCGCGCGCGTCGGCGGGCAGGCCGAGCTCGGGCAGGATGGCCCGCACGCGATCGCGCCCTCCGGGCGCGGCACCGGGAGCCAGGGCGAGCGAGCCGCCGAGCGCCTTGCGGCGATGAGCGAAGGCAGCGTGGACGAGCGGCCGCACAGCCGGCCCGGGATCGGCTCTTCTTCGCTCGAGAGCAACGAGGACGGAGTCGACGTTCGGCACGGGATGGAAGACTCCCCGCGGGACCGCGCGGAGGACCTTGACGTCGCACGAGAGCTGGGCGAGCACGGACGGCACTCCGTAGGCGCTCGTCCCCGGCCCCGCGGCGAGCCGCTCGCCGACCTCGCGCTGCACCATCGCCACGCAAGTGGTCACGCTCGGCAGCTCCTCGATCACGCGCAGGATGGCCGACGCCGCGATCCCGTAGGGCAAGTTGGCTACGAGCTTTGTCGGCGCCGGGTCGAGAAGACCGATGGGCAGCCTGACGGCGTCGCCAAAGTGCAGTTGCGCCGCCGGGTAAGGGTGCAGCGCTTCGCGCAGGGCCGGCCCGAGCCGGCGGTCGATCTCGATCACGTGCACGGCGGCCACCCGCTCGGCCAGATACTCGGAGAGCACGCCGAGGCCTCCGCCGATCTCCAGCACGACGTCCTCCGGACCGAGCCTCGCCGCGCGGCCGATCACGTCGAGGATGTTCGAATCGATCAGGAAGTTCTGGCCGAGGTCGCGATCCGGCCGCACGCCGAAGGCACGGAGCCGCCGCAGGCTGGGCTGGGTCGGCAGCTCGGCGCTCACCACCCGAACAACTCCGCCGCGTTGCGGTCGAGGGTCGTGCCCAGCTCATCGGGGTCGTCGCCGCGCTCCGCCGCCAGCGCGGCGGCAGTGTGCGTCACGTAGGCGGGCTGGTTGCGGTGCTTGCGAACAGGTTGGGGGGAGAGGTAGGGCGCGTCCGTTTCGACGAGCAGCCGGTCGGCCGGAACGCGTGCGGCCGCCGCGCGCAACTCGCCCGCCGCCGGGTAGGTGAGGTTGCCGGCGAACGAGATCAGCCAGCCGTCGTACGCGAGGCACTCGTCGAGGCGCTCGGGCATCGAGAAGCAGTGCAGCACCACCCGCAGGTCGCTCGCCCGCTCGCCCAGGATCACGAGGGTCTCGTCTTCGGCCGCGCGGGTGTGGATGATCAGCGGCTTGCCGGTCGCGCGCGCGAGATCGATCTGGGCGTGGAACGCGCATTCCTGGTCCTCGCGTGTTGCCCGCTCGCGGTAGAAGTCGAGACCGGTCTCACCGATCGCCACGCAGCGCTCGTGCGCGGCCAGCGCCTCGAGATCGGCCGCGTCGGCGTCGTCAAAGCCCGTCGCCTCGTTCGGGTGGCGGCCGACCGCGGCCCGGACCTGGGGGAACCCCTCGGCCGCGGCCAGCGCGGTCCGGCAGGAGTTGCGGGTCATGCCCACCGTCAGGATCCGCGCGACGCCCGCCGCCTCGGCGGCCGCCACCAGCTCGGCGTTGGGCTCCTCGCACGAATCGAGGTGCGTGTGCGAATCGATCATCGCTCTTTTGGGAAGAGCGGCTCGAGCGGCCCGATGGTCGCGCCCGCCTCGCCGGCGCCGAACGCCGCCGCGGAGAGCTCGAACGTGGGAGCGCCGAGCGCGCCGAGCAGTTTTGCCGAGGTGCCTGGCAGGTAGGGATGCAACAGGACTCCGAGGCAGCGCAGGCCCTCGATGAGCGACCTGAGGGTCACGTCGAGTTCGCCGGCCTGCTCGGGATCCTTCGCCTGCTTCCACGGTGCCCGTTCCTCCACGTAGCGGTTCAGCCGCCGCACGCGCTGCCAGATGGCCTCGAGCGCCGCGGTGATCTCGGCTCGGTCGAGCAGGCCGGCGACCTCGCCCGGCAGTCCGTCGAAGTCGGCGGCGACAGCGGGATCGGGATCGGCGCTCGGCACCTTCCCCTCGCGGTATCGCCCCAGCATGGACAGCGTCCGGTTAGCGAGGTTGCCGAGCTCGTTGGCCAGCTCGGTCTCGTAGCGCGTCTCGAAGTCCGCGGGCGAGACGTTGCCGTCCTGCCCGAAGGAGACCTCACGGAAGCAGTAGTAGCGCAGCGCGTCGGTGCCGTAGCGCGCGATCACCTCGAAGGGATCGAGCACGTTGCCCAGCGACTTCGACATCTTCTTGTCGTTCATCAGCAGGTACCCGTGGATGAACAGGTGCCGCGGCAGCTCGAGCCCGGCGGCGAGCAGCAACGCGGGCCAGATCACGGCGTGGAACTTGAGGATGTCCTTGCCGATGATGTGGAAGTTCGCGGGCCAGAACTCCTCCGTGAGGTCTTCCCCCTCCCGCGCGAAGCCGAGGGCCGTGACGTAGTTGAGCAGCGCGTCGAACCACACGTAGAACACCTGCGAGGAGTCCCACGGCACGGGGACGCCCCAGCTGAGCCGCCCACGCGACAGCGAGACGTCCTGGAGCCCGCCGCCGATGAAGGACCGGGCTTCGTTGAACCTGATCCGCGGCAGCACGAAGTCCGACTCAGCGTCGTAGAGCCGTTCGAGCTGCTCCTGAAAAGCCGAGAGCCGGAAGAACCAGTTGTCCTCCTTCTCCCGCGTGAGCGGGATCTCGTGGATCGGGCACGTATCGCCGGGACCAAGCTCGGCGTCGGTCTTGAAGTCGGCACAGCGCGGGCAGTAGAAACCTTCGTAGGTGCCGCGGTACACGTGGCCGTTGTCGTAGACCCGCTGCATCAGGTCCTGCACCCGCGCGACGTGCCGCGGGTCGGAGGTGCGAATGAAGAAGTCGTTGGAGACGTCAAGCTGAGGCATCAGGGCCTCGAACCGCGCCGCGTTGCGATCGGCGAGCTCCTTGGGCGTGACGCCCTCGCGCTCGGCGGCCTGGGCGACAGGCTCCCCGTGCTCGTCGGTGCCGGTGAGGAAGAAGACCTCCTCCCCCCGCTGGCGCATGTGGCGGGCGAGGATGTCGGCCGCTATCGACGTGTACGCGTGCCCCAGATGCGGCGCCGCGTTCACGTAGTAGATCGGCGTCGTGACGTAGTAGGGCACGGGGCCTGAATCTAGCGGCGGCCTGGGCTCACCGGTGTCCGCGAAGGCGAGCGGGTCCGGCGCCGAGTGTCGATTTTCGGACGGTATGTGTCCGCATTT
>JBBPXY010000047.1:0-25911 GCA_038200435.1 Solirubrobacterales bacterium | reverse complement strand
TCGAAGAGGGGCGCTCCTCCGAGGTGGTCCGCGAGATCTCCAACGTCAAGCAGGAGATCATCAACTTCCGCAAGATCATCCGGCCTCAGCGGGCGGTCTTCGGCGACCTCGAGCGGACCAAGCACAAGTACTTCTCGAGCGAGCTCGAGGTCTACTTCGACGACATCAACGACGCGTCGGAGCGCGTATGGCAGATGCTCGAAGGCTTCAAGGAGACCGTCGAGGCTCTCGAGGTCACCAACGAGTCGGTCATCTCCCACGGGCTGAACGACGTGCTGCGGGTGCTGACCGTGTTGAGCGTCGTCTTCCTGCCGCTGACCCTCATCGCCAGCATCTGGGGCATGAACGTCCACGTCCCCGGCGAGCAGAGCAGCACCGCCTTCTGGATCGTGATGGGCGTCATGGTGGTGATCGGAGGCGGCATGATCGCGTTCTTCAGGCGCCGCGGCTGGCTGTAGGAGTAACGCGCCGAACCCGGCGGTGTTAGAGCGGGTGTGACCGCCGCCGTATCTCTCGAGGCGCTCGAGCGCCTGGGCGCCGAGGCGAGCTTGGCCAAACCGACCAAGCGGATGCTCGTGATCGTCAACCCGTACGCGACCACGGTCTCCGACCGGCTGCGCAACCTGGTCGTCTACGCGCTGAGCGGACGCTATGAGGTCGACTCGGTGGTCACCGAGGCCCAGGGCCACGCGACCGACATATGTCGCGAGGCCGCGCTCGAGGGCTACGACGTCGTCGTCGCGTTCGGCGGCGACGGCACGGTCAACGAGGCGGTCAACGGCCTCGCCGGCTCATCGACGCCCCTCACCTGCCTACCCGGCGGCCGCACCAACGTCTACTGCCGCATGCTCGGGATACCGAACGACATCGTGGACTCGACGGAGCACCTCCTGCGCATGGTCGACGCCTGGGTACCTCGCGGCATCGACCTGCCGCGCGTGAACGACCGTCACTTCGCGTTCTCCTCGGGAGTCGGGCTCGACGCCAGAGTGGTGCAGCGCGTCGACGCTCACCCGCGCCTGAAGACGCGTCTGGGTGAGTGGTACTTCACCTGGACGGGGTTCAGCACTTTCATGCGCCACTACGCGATGCGCCCGCCGGGCATGGAGGTCGAGGTCGACGGCGAGACGGTGCCCGGAGTCCTCGTGGTCGTGCAGAAGGCCCGGCCCTACACGTACTTCGACGAGCGGCCCATCGACGTGGCCGAGGGCGCAGCGCTGCACGCGGGGGACGTTGCGGCGATCGTGCTCGACCGGGCTCATCCCGTCGACGTCCCGTCGATCGTCTGGCGCGCGTTCGCCTCGCGCTCGCGGATGCGCAACCACCGGCACATCCGCTCGTGGACGGGTCTCGACGGGCTCCGGGTACGGTCAACCGACGGGCAGCTGCTGCCCATCCAGGTTGACGGCGACTACATCGGAGAAGCGGAGGAGGCCGTCTACTCGGTGATGCCGCGGGGGCTCACGGTCGTCTCGTAGGCCCGACCCGCGGTGGTCCAACGACGACCTCCACGCGCTCGGCCGGTGGCGCGGACGCGACTTCGAGGTGGTCGACACGCGGCGGCTGCCGCACGCGCGCTGAGCGGAGGGCGTCAGCCCTGCCGGTGGCGGATCTCGCAGCTGATCAGCCGAGTACCGCGCTGGTAGAGGACTGTGTCCCGACCCGGACCGCAGTCGATGTGGTCGGTGCGAGAGCTCGAGCGGATGACGTCGTTGCCGGAGCCGCCGGAGAGCACGTTGTGCCCCCCTCGTCCGAACAACCGATCGTTGTTGGGGCCGCCGAAGAGCAGATCGTGGCCGGCGCGCCCGTACAAGCGGTCACGCCCGGTGCCGCCGACCAGACGCTGGCCCGTGAGGCTGTAGCTCTTGAGCAGGTCGTTGCCGCTGCCGCCGAAGAGAACGCTGTGGACGGTCCCACGGTTGTTCGTGAACAGCGCGTCGTCGCCGTTGTCGCCGTAGAGCTTGCCGTCACCCTGGACGTAGTCGTTCGCCGCGCCGCCGTGCATGGTGTCGATCGAGTTGTCGAACCCGCCCAGGATCACATCGGGCTCGTGGCCGCCGGAGATGAAGTCCGCTCCGTCATCGCCACACAGGAGGTCGTACCCGCCTCCGCTGTAAAGGCGATCGTTGCCACCGCCTCCGGAGATGATGTCGGTGCGTCCCGTACCGACGATCCGGTCCGCATGGCTCGTACCGCTTCGGGTAACTCGTTTGCCGAAGCACGTGCCGAAGGCCGCCGCGCCGGCGGGAAAGCTGAGGACCGCGACGGCGCAAACCGCGCTGAGCATCGAAAGGAAGAGCCCGCGCGGTCGCAGACGCATGTATGGCTGCGAGCTCATGCGCTGAGCACTCTCGCTGACCGGACCGCGCTCTGTCAAGGGCGGCCCGGAATTGGCGCGGGCGCGCACCGTGGCACTTCATTGGCTAGCGTCTCGGAGCGATGGCGAGAACCGGCGGCGTGCGGCACGGCAAGGTCAAGCAGGTCTTCGAGCCATCGGCGGCCGCGCTGCACGATTGCGTTCGCGACGCGTTTCCTCAAATTCAGCGGGCTTGGAACGACCGCGACCTGGACGTCTTCTCGCGCCTGGCGACCGATGACTACGTCTCGCGGGCACGCCCCGTCGTCGATGAGCTCGACCGCAAGCTGCAGATCAACCGGATCGAGGACCCGGATCTTCGGGACGTCGCCGTCTCGCATCCGCGCAAGGACGCAGACGCGATGCAGGCGGACGCGTACCTCGCCTTCATCCTGCGGGACTGGCTGGAGGACCTGCGAACCACCGAGGTCCTACGCGGCGATCCGGAGGCGCTGCTGTCTTTCGTCGAACGCTGGAGCTTTGTTTTCGACGAAGCACGCGGCTGGACTCTCGATCGCGTCAGCACCGTGTGGTCCGGCGGCCCCAGTAACGCCGGAGTAGAGCTTCGCGGGCTTCCCGCCGGGCGCTATTCGCGCCGCGACGCGCCGGCCAGATGGGTCGAGTGGGACGGGAGCGCCTGGACGCCTGAGAGGCCTGTGGCGACTTAGCGGCCCGGTGCTCCGGGTGCACCCGGAGCACCGTTGCCACTGCCGGGCGCGCCGGTGCCTCCACCGCCGCCACCGCCACCGCCACCGCCCTGACAGCCACCCCCTCCTCCGCCTCCGCCATTCGCGCCGGACGCGCCTGGCTTGCCGGGAACGCCGGTGGCGTGGCAGTTGGAGGGAACGACCGCCGGAACCTTCGCCGGCAGGGTCTGGCTTGCGCGCTTTGCGGGCGCCGGGGACCTGCCGCTCGCGGTACCCCCGGAGCTTGCGCCACAACCGGCGAGCGTCACGCTGACGACTACGACCCCGGCAGTTCGTATGGCGCTGGGGAAGAAGATCGAGTGTCTCATGCGCGGGTGATGCGGACCGGAGTGCCATCCGGGAGTGTCCGCGCCAGCTTTGTGATTGCCACGTTGCTGAGGCGGATGCAGCCGTGGCTGACGTCGGTGCCGACACCCTGGGGGAAGTCGGTGCCGTGTATGCCGAGCACACCGTCGCGGCCCGCGAACTCGTTCAGGACATTCGAATGAGCCGACAGGCCAAACGCCCAGGGCCCGTAGGTGCCGGTGGAGTCAGGCTGCTTCAAGAGCTCGGTGATGTAGTACTGCCCCGAGGGAGTCGGAGTCACGGCCCGGCCGACTCCGACCGGCGTGCGCATGATCTCCTTGCGGCCGCTCCACGCCGTGAGCATGTGCAGGCGCAGGTCGATGAGAACTCGGTAGGAGTGCCCCGTGAGCCTCACGCTGGAGAGACGGATCCAACCCGAGCTCCCGTTGGGGCGTGTCGGCAAGAGCACCCGGGCCCAGCCACCGACCACGGATCTGACCAGGAAGACCTGACGTGCCCCGTCGAGGTTTGGGCTCGCGAGCCGCGTGTAGGCGCGCCGCGCGCCGCGGCTGTGATAGATCGCGGTCTTTGATCCCGTCGCCGTCGCGACGAGACTGCGATAGCGGGCCCCGGCCGGTAGAGCCGGCTGCGCTCGGCGGGCCGGCCGCTGGACCGCGCGGTGGGCCGGGAGGACAGTGTGCTCGGACGAGCTCGTGCCGGGACGAACGCCGCCCAGCAGCCAACCCAGCGCGATCGCGACGATGGCCACGGCCACCATCGGGGCCGACATGCGCTGGGTCTCGGGTTCATGCGCGAGACGCTCGCCACAGCGCAGGCAGAACCGGGTCTGCGTGGAGTGGAGGCCGCACCCTGCGCATCTCCCTCCAATGCCGATACCAAGGCGCCGTTCGAGGGCCAAAAGCTCCTGGTCTGTGACTGCGACGGCATCCAAGCGGCGCTCGACGAGGTCGCTCCGCGGGCTCCCGATGCGCCGGAGCTCGGCCTCGAGCTCCGCGATCTCGCGAAGCTGCTTGTTTCGAGCAAAGGCCAGTTTCCTGTGGCGCCACTCCACGCGCGCTCGCCCGAAGGGCGGCGAGAGGACCGAGTCATCACCACCGTCGCCGACGGTAGTTGGATCGGCGCGGACGGTATCGGCCACGTCGGCCCGTGCGCCGGCTTCTCCCAACGTTTCCTCGAGGGCGACGGGCGGATCCACTTCAGCGACTGCGGATTCGTCGGTCATCTCTGGGCCGGTTAGGAGATTGGTCATGGGGGGATCACGCGGGCGGCTGGCGACTCCGTGCGGAATCGCCAGCCTACCGAGTTGCTCTCGTGCTAGCCGCCGAACGCTGCGCGACGGACCACGAACACGCGACGCTGCGCGCGGAACACGCGGACACGTGCGGGAGCCGCGGACGTGCGCGGCGTGGCGTTGTTGTAACAACCGCCACCACCACCGCCGCCGCCGCCGGACGCGACGCCGCCGCCGCCGCCGCCGCCGCCGCCGCACGGACCGGCGTTGCCGCCGCTACCGCCGGTTCCGGTGTTGCCGTCGCCAGCCGTACCACCGGCGCCGCCTGGGCCACCATTACCGCTGTTGCTCACCGACTGGACGGTGTTGTTGCTGTTGCTGCCGGACTTATCCGCGGTCTGAGCCACGGCAACACCGACGCCGCCTCCGACCACCATGACCGCGAACACGGTCAGGACAATGCGCCTTAGGTCACGCACTGCGTCTCCTTTGCTTTGGGGGGAACGTAAGGGGTGCAATCTCGCACATTTCGCTCCATAATGCGAAAAAGTGGCGCTCTCGAGAGGCGGGCGGCGGCGTTGCGGACGCGTTGGGCCCACGTGAAGGGGGCATTGACCGGCGGGCGGCGGATCGGACGCCGGTAGTCCGTCAACCTGCTCCCGGAGGCTCCGGATCCGATAGCGTCGCCGTGTCCGATGACCACTCGCACGGAAGGTTCTGACTTATGAAGCGCCTGTTTCTCGCCATTGTCCTCGCTAGCGCACTGACCACGACGGGTGTCGCCGTCGCAAGCTTCTCCTCCGGGACGTACACCGGAAAGACGGCTCAAGGCCTCAACATCAGGCTGAAGGTCACCAATCACGGCCGCTGCGGGAGCTCCAAGGCTCCTTGCCTCGTTCGGGCGTCCTACCGCGCGAACTACAACTGCGCGACGGACGACAACACCACTCAGAAGGCGATGAACCAGCTGACGAAACTCGGCCCGACGAAGGTCGTGCACGGCAAGATCAAGGCCACGTACGCGGCCGGGGACACCGATCACATCGTCCTCAAGGCGACGTTGCGCGGGCACAAGATCACGGGATCGGTCCGCGAGCGGTACGTGGTCGAGCACGACAACGGCACCTCGACGGTGTGCTTCAGCGGCACCGTGACGTTCACCGCGCGACGGTGAGCCGCGCCGGGCCGGGGCGGCGCGAACGTTCGCCGCCCCGGGCTGGTTCTCGCGGGCATCTGACACGCACGGGGGCAGGCGCTTTGCTGGTCGCGATTCTCATCGCCGGATGCGGGAGCGGCAGCGACGTCAAGGTCTTCCACAGCCCCAGCGCCACGCTCACCGTCAAGAACGGAACCACCTTCGCGCTCTCGCTTCCCGAGAACTCCGGGATCGGCTTTACCTGGCAGCTCACCGCCAAGCCGAGCGGCTCCGTTATCGACACGGCCGGTGACGCGTACAGCTCCGACAACCCGGACAAGACCGGGAGCGGCGGGCAGCACCGCTTCGTGTTCCGCGCCCGCCACGCGGGCGAGGCCGTGATCCACCTGCGCCACTTCTTCCGCGGCAACCCGCGCGAGCGGCGAGCGGTCACGGTTGAGGTGAAGTAGTCAAGCTCCCAACCGCGGCTGCCGGGCTGCGTTGCCACCTTTGACACCAGATTCGTGATCAAAGGGAGCTCATATGCGCAAGACCCTCGTCCTCCTCGCAACCGCCGGAAGCCTCGGGGCGCTCGGCTCGCTCAGCCCAGCGCTCGCCGCCACACCGCCGAAGGCTGTGACGGGCGCGGCCACCGCCGTCACCCAGTCCGGAGCAAAGCTGAACGGCACCGTGGACCCGAACGGCACCGCAACCTCGTACCACTTCAACTACGGGCTGACCGCCAACTACGGCTCGCAGACGCCTAACAGCACCTCGGGAACGGGCACGAAGCCGGTCAATGTGTCTCGCACCCTGACCGGCCTAGCCCCCGCTACCACCTACCACTACCGGCTCGTGGCCGCCAACGGCAACGGAACCTCCAATGGGCTGGATCAGACATTCAAGACCAACGGTCAGCCCCCGGCGCCTTCGCGTCTGGCGCTGTTCGGCAATACCGCGTTCGTCTCGCCCTCCCACGTATTCGGCGTGTTCGTCGGATGCATCGGGTCGCTTCAGTGCACGGGCTCGATGAAGGTCTTGAGGAGCGGCAAGGTGATCGGTAGCCGGACCACGTTCTTCGTGGCGGGCAACGACGGTGGCATC
The DNA here is from genome assembly GCA_038200435.1 of Solirubrobacterales bacterium. Taxonomy (GTDB): domain Bacteria; phylum Actinomycetota; class Thermoleophilia; order Solirubrobacterales; family Solirubrobacteraceae; genus JBBPXY01. The sequence goes on along the minus strand of JBBPXY010000047.1, from coordinate 19,072 downwards.
GTGCACCTCACGCTCAACAGCGCGGGCCGATCGGCTCTGGCGCACGCCCCGGGCCACAAGCTGCGCGCCACGGTCACCGTGACCGGTTTGAACGGCACCACGGGTAACAGCAGCAAGGTTGTGACGATCGTCCCGTTCAACTAGTCCCGAAGGCACGCCACGAATATCGGGGGGCGCCGGCAAGGCGTCCCCCGCCGTGGTTCTGGAGCCGATTCAGCCGCCGCTGGGGGTGACGCGGTAGGCGTCGAAGACCGCGTCGATCCCGCGCAGGCGATTCACGGTGGCGTCGAGCACCTGCGTGTCGGCGACCTCGACCACGAAGCGGTTCTTCACCATCGGGTCCTGCACGGTGCAGCGCGCTTCGACGATGTTGATGCCAGCCTCGGCGAAGGTCCGCGAGAGGTCCTCGAGCAGCCGGTGGCGATCCCAGCCGTCGACCTGCAGCTCGACGCGGAAGGCGGTCTCGGCGTCGCCCTCCCATCCGACCGGGGTGAAGCGCTCGGGATCCTTGCGCAGCACCGACACGTTGGGGCAGTCCTCGCGGTGGATCGTGATGCCGCGGCCGAGCGAGATGTAGCCGACGATCTCGTCTCCCGGAACCGGCCGGCAGCACTTGGCGATGCGCAGGAGCACGTCGTCGCCCCCGTCGACGACGATCCCGTAGGTCGAGGAGGATGTCGTCTGGCGGCGGTCGCGGACCTTCTTGGTCGAGAGCAGGTCGTCGGCGGCCGTCGGGTCGCCCTCGGCCGCCTCGCCCTGCTTGAGGCGCTGGAGGATCTTGTTGGTGACGACCTTGGGCGAGATCTTCGCGCCGCCGAGCGCAACGTAGAACTCGTCGCCCTTGCGGACGCCCATCTCGCGCGTGACGTCGGCGAGCAGAGGCGAGCCGACGATCTTCTGGGCCGGCAGTCCCTGCTTGCGCAGGTGGTCCTGGAGCAGCTCGCGTCCGGCGTGCTCGGTGTCCTTGCGCGACTCGGTCTTGAACCACTGCTTGATCTTGTTGCGCGCGCGGGTCGTCTTCACGAGCGCCAGCCAGTCGCGCGACGGGCCGCGCTCGCGCTTGGAGGTCATGACCTCGACGATGTCGCCCGACTTGAGCTCGTAGGAGAGCGGGACCATCTTCCCGTTAATCCGCGCGCCCACGCAGCGGTGCCCGACGTCGGTGTGCACCTCGTAGGCGAAGTCGAGCGGTGTCGCACCGGCGGCGAGGGACTTGACCTCGCCCTTCGGCGTGAAGACGAAGACCTCGTCCTCGAAGAGGTCGACCTTCAGCGTCTCCATGAACTCCCGCGGGTCGGAGAGCTCCTGCTGCCAGTCGAGCAGCCTCTTCAGCCAGCCGAGCTTGGCGTCGTCGTCGGCGCCGTCGCCCGGCGACTGGCCGTGCTTGTAGATCCAGTGCGCGGCGATGCCGAACTCGGCCATGTCGTGCATCTCGCGGGTGCGAATCTGGATCTCGAGCGGCCTCCCCTCGGGCCCGATAACCGTCGTGTGCAGCGACTGGTACATGTTGAACTTGGGCATCGCCACGAAGTCCTTGAAGCGGCCGGGCAGCGGCTTCCAGAGCGAATGGATGACGCCGACGGCGCCGTAGCAGTCCTTCACCGAGTCGACGATCACACGCATGGCGGTGAGGTCGTAGATCTCGTTGAACTCGCGGCCCTTCTTGGTCATCTTCGAGTAGATGGAGTAGAAGTGCTTCGCCCGACCGGCGATCTCGGCTTCAATGCCGAGCGCGTCGAGCTCCTTCGAGAGGTACTCACCGGCTTGGGTGACGTAGCGGTCGCGCTCGCTTCGCTGCTGGTTCACGAGATCCCTGATCTCGGCGAACTTGCGGGGATGGAGCGTGGAGAAGGAGAGATCCTCGAGCTCCCATTTGATCGCGTGGATGCCCAGGCGGTGCGCGATCGGCGCGTAGATATCGAGGGTCTCCTTGGCCTTCTCGATCTGCTTCTGCTTGGGCATCGCCTCGAGCGTGCGCATGTTGTGCAGGCGGTCGGCGAGCTTGATCAGGACGACGCGGATGTCGGCCGCCATCGCCACCATCATCTTGCGGTAGTTCTCGGCCTGGGCCTCGTCGCGCGACTGGAAGGTGAGCCCGGTCAGCTTGGTGACGCCGTCGACGAGGCCGCCGACCTCCGGCCCGAAGGTCTCGGTCACATCCTCGAGCGAGGCCGAGGTGTCCTCGACCGTGTCGTGGAGAAGCGCCGCGCAGAGGGTTTCGGTGTCGAGCCGCATGCCCGCGCAGATGCGCGCGACGCTCACCGGGTGCTCGATGAAGTCCTCGCCGGACTTGCGGCGCTGGTCGGCGTGGTGCTCGCAGGCGTAGACGAAGGCGCGCTCGACCAGCTTGCGGTCGATCTCCGCCCCTTCGCCGCGATGCTCCTCGATGACCGCGAAGAGGTTGCCGAGCAGCTGGCTCTCCACCTCGCTGAGCCCAGGCGCAACGACGGGGTCGTGCCCCTCGGGATGCTTGACGAGATCGACGGGACGCCGCGTGGTGGACCCCGCGGTGGCACCCCCCGGTTTGTTGCGCTTTCGCGGCCGCCTGGGAGCCCGGGGCTTGCCCGTGCTCACTCCGCTGCCGCTGTTTGTCTCTTCAGGTATGTCTGGCCGTCCTCGAGTCGCTTCTCGTAGGCCCTGAAGGCCGGGGAGCGATCGAGCTCGGTGCGCTCGGTGCTCACGACTCTCAGGGCCGGCAGATCCCGGTCGAGGCTGACGAAGCCGAGCTCCGAGAGGACGCGCACCTCGCGTCCGGCCATTCTCGCCGACCGTGCGTGGGTTCCGTCCCCGCGAAGCACAGCCTCGAGCTCCTCCCCGGCCGTGCTGTCGCGGTCGCGAAGCGACCGGTAGAGCGCGGCGAGCGAAGCGCGGAGGCCGAACTCCTGCTCGAGTATCTGTTGAGAGAAGCGTAGCTCAGCCGGCCCCCAGGCCAGATGGACGAACCCGTCGCCGCGGCCGGCGGCGGCGGCCTCGCGCTGACGCACGCTCATCGGCGGGTCGAGGGCGACGACGTGTGTGTAAGGGCGAGCCAAGTCGGGATCGTCGGCCAGTGAGTGCCACGAGCAGAGCGCGAAGCCACCGAGGCGAGCCGCCAGCCCGCGGTGGCGGCGGGGCACGTCGGCGCAGATGGCCAGCGTCGGCTCGCCGCTTGCCACGAGGTCGGCGAGCACTCCCGAGGGACCCTCGGTGCGGCGATCAACCTCTGTCCGGGCCTCGGCACTCGACTCGGATGCTTCGTCGTCCAACGGTGTGTCCATCTCCGAGACGACCGCCGTCAGCCACGGCGCGCCCGGCTCCGGCTCGCCGAGCACGCGGATCGGCGCCGGCCGAACGGGGCGCGCATCGCGCACGATCAGCCGGGGCTCCTCGGCCCCGTTCCACTCATGGCACTCGAGGCGCACGACCGCGTCGATGAGCGCCTCGCCGTCGCCGGGCGGTTTGCCGTCGCAGCCGAACGCGACGGCCCGGGCGCGAGCGGCGCCCGACTCGAGCGCGAACCGGGCATGACGGCCGTCCTCCCCCATCGGCCGCACGTCGCGCACCTGTGCGGAGGGCACGAGCAGGCTGACCCCTGGGTTGCCCGCGCCGCACGGCTCGAGGCGCCCGAGCTCGTCGGCCAGCGAAAGGCCCAGACCCGGCCCGGCGACGACGGCGTCGACGCGGCGACGGGGGAACAGGTCGCCCGGCTCGAGCACTTCAGCGGCGTGGCCCTCAACGGCCCCGCGCAACGCGGCGATGCGATCGGGCACGACGGTGAGCCCGGCGGCGGCCCGGTGGCCGCCGTAGCGCTCTAGTGAGCCGGCGGCGGCGTGCAACGCCTCGAGCAGGTCGAAGCCCGGGATCGAGCGGCCGGAGCCGGTGGCGGTGGCGTCACCGTCGAGCGCGATCAGCACGGTCGGGCGGTGCCAGCGCTCGGCGATGCGCGAGGCGACGATGCCGATCACCCCCGGATGCCATCCCTCCGCGGCCAGCACGTATGCGGAGCGTTCGCCCTGCTCAGCCACGAGCGCCTCGGCTTCCCAGGTCATGCGCTGCTCCACCGAACGGCGTTCGGCGTTGGCCGAGTCGAGCTCGTTCGCGATCGCGGTCGCTCGGTCGGCGTCGGTGGTGAGGAGTAGCTCGACCCCTGCGTCGGCACGGTGCATCCGGCCGGCGGCGTTGATGCGCGGGGCAAGGCGAAAGGCGACGGCCGTGGCGTCGGCGTGACCGGGATCCAGGCGTGCCACGCGCATCAGTGCGCGCAAGCCCGGCTTGGCCGTGACGGCCAGCGCGCGCAGCCCGGTGCGAACCAGCCGCCGGTTCTCGCCGCGCAGCGGCACAACGTCGGCCAGCGTCGCGAGGGCGACCAGGTCGAGATCCTCGTCGGCGCGCGTCGGGTCTTCTCCCGCGGCGGCGGCGAGCGCACCGGCCAGCTTGTACGCGACACCGGCGGCGCACAGATCGACGCATGGGTAGCCGCTCACGGCCGGGTGGACGATCGGCGCGTCGGGCAGCTGCCCGTCGGCGCGCGGTGCGTGGTGATCGGTGACGAGCACGTCGAGCCTGGCCGCGCGCGCCGCGGCGACCTCGTCGACCGAGGTGATGCCGCAGTCCACGGTGATCAGCAGCGCCGTACCGCGCTTGGTGAGACGTTCGACCGTGGCCGTCGAGAGCCCGTAACCGTCCTCGCTGCGGCTGGGCAGAAACCAGTCGACGTCAGCGCCCAGCGCACGGAGCGCCTTGACGAGGATCGTCGTCGAGGTGACTCCGTCGACGTCGTAGTCACCGTGGATGGTGATGCGGGAGCCGGCCTCGACGTGGCCGAGGACGAGCGAACACGCCTCGGCTATGCCCGCGAACTCGCTTGCTGCGTGCTCCTCGTCGGCCTTCAGCCAGGCGCGCGCCTCGGCGGGGTCGCCGAGCCCGCGGCGGACCAGGATCTGGGCGAGGGCGTGGCTGACTCCAAGATGGGTTTCGAGGTTGTGCGCCGCCGCGTAGGAGTAAGGGCGGACGTCTATCTGGGCCGTGGGGGGCTTGCGGCGCGGCTGTTGAGGCGACTGCACGGCGGGATCAGCCGTGGCGTCGTCTCGGAGCTGGGGAAGGGAATGGACTGGAGCCACCGCTGGAGGCTAAGCCGCGCGGGGGACGGATCGGGCCTCGGTTGAGCGGTAGTGCAGCTCCGCACCCCCTATGAGGGGGTCAATGCTGCAACCCGGCTAGCGCGCGGGCGTCTAGGAGGGACTGGCGAGCGCCGCGCGCTCGCGCCTGACGCCCTCGAAGTACACGAGGGCCATGCCGATCAGCGCGCCGGGGATCGCCTCGGCCGCCGTCAGCAGGTGGGTGTCGTGGCGTCCCGGCACGCTGAAGCCGTTGACGATCAGGCCGAAGATGATCGCCCCGATCAGCGCGCCCAGGAACGCGCCGACGATGCCTCCCCAGTGGCGATCGGGCAGGAAGATCGTGAAGTGCCAGAGGGCCAAGCCCATCATGGTCCACGCGAGCATTCCCATCAGCGCGGCCTCCCGTGGCGGCGATTGCGCGGCTTGGCCGGCTTACGGGGCTTGGGATTCGGGGACATCCCCTCGTTCTCGGCCACATCGTCGGCGGAGCGGGGTTCGGGCGGAGTCGCCTTACGGGCCGCGGGAGAGCTCGTCCGTGGCGGGCGCGCCTGGCGCGGCGCAGCGGTCGCGGTGCCGCGGCGGGCGGGTGCATCGTCGACGTCGAGGTTGCGCTTGAGCGCCTCGAACTCCGACGGGGACAGCTGTTCGGGCTCCGGCGCGGTCAGCCTTCCGCTCGGCCGGCGTGGACCCTTCGGCTCGACCTCGTGGCCAGCCGCTCCGGTGGCGTAGGCCGGCACCTTGCCGTCGTTCTCGTCCTCGAGGCGGTGGCGGCGCGATGTGTAGACCGCCTCGCGCTCCTTCCAGTGCGTGAGCACCGGAGAGGCGATGAAGATCGAGGAGTAGGCACCCGAAGCCACGCCGATCAGGAGGGCGAACGCGAAGTCCCCGAGGGTCTGACCGCCGAACAGCAGCAGCGCGGTCACCGGCAGCAGCGTGCAGAGCGTCGTCGCCGCCGAGCGCGTGATCACCTCGGACATGGAGCGGTTGACGATCTGCGAGAAGGCGGCCCGCGGCATCCGCGGCACGTTCTCGCGCACGCGGTCGAACACGATGATCGTGTCGTAGAGCGAGTAGCCCAAGATGGTCAGCAGCGCGGCCACGGTCGCTGTCGTCACCTCCCGGCCCAATAGGGAGTACACGCCCGCGGTGATCAGCAGGTCGTGCATGAGTGCGATCAGCACCGGCACGGCGAACTTCCATTCGAACCGCAGCGCGATGTACGCCGAGATGACGAGCAGCGAGGCGATGATCGCGATTACCGCGGAGTTCGCCACGGTCTGCCCAAAGGTCGGGCCCACCGACTCGCTGGAGAACTTGCCCTGGGGTACGCCGAAGCGCTGGTCGAGCTGCTGGTTGACCGTGGCCACCTTGTCGGGCTGCAGGGTCCGGGTGGAGATCTGGAACGCGGTGGGCCCTAGGTTCTTGTCGGAGAGCTTCTGGATCTTCGCGTCGCCGTAGCCCGAGGAGGCCAGCACGGAGCGGACGTCGTTCTCCGTGGTGCCTTGTTTGGTCACCGCAGTCGTGATGCGGGTGCCCGACTCGAAGTCGATGCCGAACTTGAGCCCCTTGCCGCCGATCGCCAGCGCGCCGATGAGCAGGATGACCCCGGACAGCGAGAAGAAGTACTTCGAGGACCCCATGAAGTCGAAGGTCCATCTGCGTCCCTGGCTGCCCGCGCCGAGCGCGGAAGGCTGGGAGATCAGGCGCGAGCGGCCCATCGCGCCGAGGATCGCCTGGGTGGCCATGACCGCCGTGAACAGCGAGACGATCGTGCCGATGCCGAGGGTGAACGCGAAGCCCTTCACCCCCGCCGTGGCGAGGACGAAGAGGATGAACGCCGTCATGATCGTCACGACGTTGGCGTCGAGGATCGCGGAGAAGCCCTTCTTGTAGCCGACCGCGATACCCGCGGGGATCGACCGGCCCGCACGTATCTCCTCCTTCACCCGCTCGAAGATCACGATGTTCGCGTCGGCGGCCACCCCGATCGTCAGGATCAGGCCCGCGATGCCGGGCAAAGTGAAGGTCGAGTTCGTGATCTTCAGCAGCGCGTAGAAGTAGAACGCGTAGATGACCAGGCCGAGTGTCGCGATCAGGCCCAGCACGCGGTAGAAGAGCAACAGGAACAGGATCACGATCCCGAGCCCGACGACGCCCGCGATGAGCCCCTGGTGCAGGGCCTCCTTGCCCAGGGTGGCGGAGACCTGGGACTGCGAGATCAGCTTGAGGTTGACCGGCAGGGCGCCGAGCTTGAGCAGGTTGGCCAGGTCCTGGGCGCTCTGAATCGTGAACGAACCCGTGATCTGCGCGCCCTGCTCGCCGTCGATGCCGTCGGGCAGGTCCTGCGGGTTGATCGTCGCGACCGTGATGAGCTTGCGGTCGAGGGCAACCGCGAAGTGCTGGGTCAGCGGCTGCCCACCTGTCGAGGTCGGGTTCTGAAGTTGCTGGCCGCGCTGGGAGATCGTGCGCGTGACGTCGTGGAACTCCTTCTTGCCCGTGTTCGTGAACTTGAAGGTGACGTTCGGGGGGCTGCCCGCGGCCTGCGAGTCGGTCTCCTGCTTGGGGTCCTTCACGTCCTTGCCGAACAGCGCGACGTTGTCGTTCAGCACGTAGAAGCGCGCCGCGGGATCGCCGGGCGCCACCGGCTTCTTCGAGTTCTGATCCGTCGCCTGAAGGACCACCGTCCCCTGCTGGACGACGAGAATCTGAGAGTTGGGCGGCTGCACGCCGCCTCGCGCGGCCGCGATCAGGTCCTTGCGGGTGTCCTCGGGGCCGGCGAGAAGCCGGTGGGACGAGCCCTTGTCGAAGAGCCAGAACTCGGGCCCCCGCCTCGAGGCCTGGCCCGGCTGCACCCCCCGCTTCGCCGCCGTTTTGACCGCGTCGTAGAGCGGCATGCCACCCGACACGTCGCCGGCCGCCTGGCTGGCCTGCGCGGCCGCCGGGTCGGTGGCCAGGAGCCCGGGCGATACGCCATTGGCGTAGGGCTTGCCGTTGGGGCCGAGGAGATTGCTCTCCCAGTCGTAGAACGCGAGCTGGGCCGGGGTGCCCAGCAGCTTCACCGCGCGCGCGGCGTTCGGCACGCCGGGGAGGCTCGCCGTGATCTGGTCCTTACCCGAGAGCGAGACCTCGGACTCAGAGGTGCCCGTGCCGCCCGAGAGCACCTGATCGACGCGCTTGCGCATGATGTCGACGGCGCGCTGCTTGGCCTCGTCGGTCACCACGGGCTGCGCCGCGGAGGGCTTGGTCTGGTAGACGAGCTGGACGCCGCCCTTCAGGTCGAGCCCGAGGCGCGCCTTCTTGGCGAAGATCGCCGCGACGGAGCCCGCGAGGAGACCGGCGACGAGGAGCAGGATCAGGAAGTTGCGGCGGCGGTCGGTCACGAGGCTCGCTCGATCACTTCGACGGGGTCAGGACGAGCAGCAACCCGCCGTCGTCGTCGTAGGCGGGAAAGAGGTCGGCGACCGCCTTCGCCGGGATGTCGCCCTCGGCATTGACCACCACCGGCTTGCCGAGAGCGCGCACGCCCCACTCCAACACCGTTCCGACGGGATCGGAGCCCTGATCGAAGTCGAGCCCGAGCACCTCGCGCACGGGCCGGCCGATGACCCGCTGCTCGTCGAGCCCGGTGAGCTCGAACGAGCCGCGGCCGCAACCGATGATCCGTCCTTCCTGATCGCACACGAAGAACGCGGCGTTCGGCGCCGGGTAGTAGTCGTCGAGCAGCTCGAAGAGGAACGGGAAGGCGCACTTCTGGCACGCCCGGCCATCGCGGCGGAAGCCGGCGTTGCGATCGGTCGCCGTCGAACGGTTACCGCAGGATGGGCAGATGAAGAGGTGGGCCATGGTTCGAGCAGAGGGTACGCGGCCAAGGATACGAGCCGGGCGGCTCCGGGACGGCGCTTGCGCCACCACGCTTAGAAGAGGCCCGCAGCGGGCGCGGGCACCTCGAGGCCGATGTGCGCCCAGGCGCGCTTGGTCGCGGCGCGCCCGCGCGGAGTGCGCTCGAGGAAACCGCACTGAAGCAGGTAGGGCTCATAGACGTCCTCGATCGTGTCGGCCTCCTCCCCCACGGCGATCGCCAGTGTGCTCAAGCCGACCGGGCCGCCGCCGAACTTCTCGCAGACGGCCCGCAGGATCTCGCGATCCAGACGGTCGAGACCCTCCGAATCGACTTGGAGCATGTCGAGCGCGGCACCGGCCACGTCGGCCGTCACGCGGCCAGTGCCGCGTACCTCCGCGAAGTCGCGTACGCGCTTGAGCAACCGGTTGGCCACGCGCGGCGTGCCGCGGCTGCGCGACGCGATGGCGCGAGCGCCCTCGTCGTCGATGTCCACGTCGAGCAGCTTGGAGGAGCGCCGCACGATGCGGGCGAGATCGTCGGCGCCGTAGTGCTCGAGGCGATGCTGGATGCCGAAACGGTCACGCAGCGGAGTGGTCAGCAACCCCGCTCGCGTCGTCGCGCCCACGAGCGTGAACGGCGGCAGGTCGATGGTCACGATGCGCGCCCCGGCACCCTGGCCGACCGTGATGGGTAGCTGTGAGTCCTCCATCGCGGGGTAGAAGGTCTCCTCCACCGCGCGCGGCAGGCGGTGGATCTCGTCGACGAAGAACACAGAGCGGGGCTCGAGCGCCGAGAGGAAGGCGGCGACGTCGGCCTTGCGCTCGAGCGCGGGGCCGGCCGTCTGCACGAAGGGCACCTCGAGCTCGGCGGCCACGATCTGCGCCAGCGAGGTCTTGCCCAGGCCGGGAGGGCCGGCGAGCAGCACGTGATCGAGCGCCTCGTCGCGCTGGGAAGCCGCCTGCACGGACACCGCGAGCTGCTCCTTGAGCGCGGGCTGGCCAACGAAGTCCTCGAGGCGGCGCGGGCGCAGGGACCGGTCGAGCTCGTCCTCCGGCTGCAGATTGGGCGTCTGGATGCGGGTCTCGATCATCGGCTAAGCCCGCGCGCCACGCAGAGCGTCGGCGATCAGCTCCTCCGGGGTCTCGCCGTGTGCGGCGCGCAACAGCTGCTCGGCCTCGGGCGGCGCGAAGCCCAACCCGAGCAACGCCTCGCGGGCGATCTCCTCCGGCGAGTCCCCACGACGAACGACGAGCGGCGCATCGGGTACGGCCGAGGCGGCGACCTTCTCCCGCAGCTCGACGATGATCCGCTCGGCCGTGCGCTTGCCGATGCCGGAGACAGACTGGAAGCGGGAGGCGTCGCCGGCCGCCAACGCGCCCAGCAACTCGCGCGGCGTGCCGCTCGAGAGCACCGCGAGCGCCACTTTGGGGCCGACCGCCTGAACGCCCAGCAGCATGAGGAAGAGGTCGCGCTCTTCTTCGGAGTAGAAGCCAAAGAGGCTCAAGGCGTCGTCGCGCACCACCAGGTGCGCGTGCAGGCGGCCCCGCTCGCCCACGGGGGGAACGTGGCGCAGGGTCTCGGCCGAGACCGCGAGCCGGTAGCCGACTCCGCCCGAATCGAGCACGACATCGCCCCCGGCAGGCGGCGTCGGGCGGCGCGCCACCACCTCGCCCCCGACCAAGGCGATCATGACCTCTCCCCCGCTCCCGCGAGCGCGGCGTGCAGCGGCGCGCGCGAGACGTGGCAGAGCGCGACGGCCAGCGCGTCGGCGGCGTGGTCGGGCCGGGGTGGCTCGGTCAGGGAAAGGAGGTGCTGGACCATGGTCTGAACCTGCGCCTTGCCGGCGCGCCCGCTCCCGCACACCGCGTTCTTGACCTGCTGCGGCGTGTAGGCCGGGCACGGCAGTCCGCGCTGGGCAGCCGCGAGCACGACCGCGCCCCGGGCCTGGCCTACCGCGAAGGCACTTCGCACGTTGGCGCCGAAGAAGATCTCCTCGACGGCCACGGCATCGGGTGAATGGGCGTCGATCAGCTCGAGCACCCGCTGGTGGATGTCGGCCAGGCGCCGCTCGAGGCGTGTGCTGGACGACGTGGAGATGACCCCGCCGTCGAGGGCGACCATGCGCCCGCCGCGGCGTGTCACCACGCCGTAGCCCGTGTTCGCAGTGCCGGGGTCGATGCCGAGGACGATCACCTTCCCCTCATTCTCCGCGCGTGCCCGGACGCCTTTCGGCGCGGGAGGTGAGAGGGCGCGCCGGGGCCTAGGGGGCGTGCGGGCAGCCCGCGGCCGGGCGGGCGCCCTGCGGCAGCACGCCGAACGCGCGCCATACACCTGCGTGCGTGATCTGGTAGAGGCTGCGCGGGCGGTAGGACAGGGTCGGCGGCGAACCCAGAGTCGCGATACGCGGCCCGCGGAACACGATGGCCGGGTGGCGCACGAACGGCCGGACGACGCCCAGCTCGACTCCCAGCTTCCACGCCAGCGCGGTCTGGAAGGAGTGATTGACCGCCACGAGGTGGCGCCCGCAGCGCAGGATCAGCCGCCTCCCTCCGGCCTGCTTGACGGCACGATCGAGCGAGTTGAAGTTGCGCTCGGCCAACTGCACGTCCTGGTACTGCGGCTTCAAGTCACCGACGCGGCCGACCGAGCCAGCCACTCCTCCGGCCAGCAGGATGACTCCGAGCGCAAGGGCGAGCGCGCGGCTGGGCGCAAGCTCCACGAGCCACACCGCGCCGATCCCCGCCAGCACGCACATGAAGGCCGCGGCGGGCAGCATGAACCGCCCCAGCCCCGGGTAATGGGCCGCCACGGTCATGGCGAAGACGAGCCCGATCCAGGCGAGCGCCGCCGCCGCGAGGCCGAGGGTAAGCCGCTCGCGGCGGCGCACGGCCAAGACGAGCGCCGCGAGCGCGGCGAGCATGATCGGAACGACCGCCAACTCGGTCGCCCGCCGCAGCACCTCGAGCCCCGGGCTGGAACCGAGATGACCGTTGTAGGACGCCGCATGGCTCGAGGCGCTGAACGGATCGTCCGAGGCGATCCACGGCGGGACGAACCACAGCAGCGGTATGAGCAGAAGGCCGGCGAGAAGGAGCCCTCGCGTACGCCAGGTCTCGTGGCGGGCAAGCCACAGCGCGTAGAGCCCGACGAACGGCCAGGCCTCCGGGCGCACGAGCGCGGCGCCAACGCCGAGGAAGAACGCCGTGCGCTTGAAGCCCTCGATGTGCGCGATGACGGCCCAGAGAACGCAGCCTACGAGCAGCGGCTCAGACGCCCCCCGCTCGAGGTAGCGCAGCCAGTCCGTGGTGAGCAGGAGCCCTATGGCGGCGATGAGCCCCGCGGCGCGGCCGGCGACGCGTTCTCCGAGGCGGTAGGCGCCGGCGAGAGCCAGCAGTCCCCCCGTCCGCGCGACAACGAGCCAGAGGTTGGGCGCGGCGTCGCCGAAGAGGCCGAAGACCGAGGTGAACAGCACGGGCAGCGGCTTCCACGACGGGCCGCCGTTGGTCTCGAAGTTGGTGCCCGAATCGACGATCTCCCGGCCCCAGACGATCCACGAGAAGGGGTCGTAGGAAGGCAGCGACGGCAGGACCAGCACCGAGACGACGGCGATGAGCCCGCAGACGACCGCCGCGAGCAGGGGCCAGGACGCCCAGCCCGGACGCCCACGGCGGGCACCATCGTCCTCAGGGCCCGCGGGCGCAGCTCTTCTGGCCTCCGGCGCCTCGAGCGTGGCCTGGGCCGCCACGTGCTCGCGGTCGGGCATCGGGGCGCCACCTTAGCGGTGGCGCCAGCGGCAAAGGCCTTCGCAGCTTCCAGACAGTTGTCGGCAACCAGCGGACCGAAGCGTAGGCCGGGTACGCTCATCACAGCATCCGCGCCCGACGAGCAACTCGAACAGGCGCTGGGTGTTCCTAGGTCGGTCCATGTACCTCCGCGTCCTCTTGCTCTGCGCCCTCGCCGGCGCCGCCATCGCCGTGCCCGTCGCCGATGCCGGCGCGGCGTCTCCCTACGTCCCTCCGGCCAAGACGCTCTACCACGACGGCCCGAGCGGTCGCTACCTCCTCGGCGGCGATTGGCTCTTCCACAACGATGTCGCCGATACCGGGTCGCGCGACGGCCTGCCGACAGATCACTCCACAGCCGGCTGGAGTCCCGTCGCAGTGCCCAACGCGTTCAACGCCGGCACGACCTCCCGGGCCGAGATGACGGGGCATCCCACCTGGTACCGCAAGGACTTCAAGCTACCGTCGGCCAGCGCCCGCCTCGGCTGGGTCGTGCGCTTCGAGTCGGTCAACTACACGGCTCAGGTCTGGCTGAACGGGCAGCGGATCGGGACCCATCAAGGGGCTTATCTCGCCTTCGAGCTCCCGCTCTCCCGCCTGTCGCGCCGCGGCGTCAACCGGCTCGTGGTCAGGGTCGACAACCGGCGGAAGGCCAACGACCTGCCCGCAGGCGGTGTCTACACCTCCGGCGCCCCCGCGGGCGGATGGTGGAACTACGGAGGCCTGCTGCGCGAGGTCTACCTGAGGCGGATCGACCGCGTCGACATCTCTCCCGTAGTGGTGCGCCCCCGCTTGCGTTGCCGCTCGTGCGCGGCTCTCATCGAAGAGACCGCGACGGTACGCAACTACTCGAAGCGCACACAGCGCGTCACAGTGGGCGGGCGCTATGGGAGCTACCCGGTGCGCTTTCCCGTCACGGTCCTGCCCCCAGGCGCCTCGCGAACGCTGCGCGCAACGGTTCGCATCGCCCACCCCCGGCTCTGGTCCCCGTCGCACCCGACGCTCTACCGCGCCTCCTTCCTCGTGCGCTCCGCATCGGCCGGCGAGCGGCTGCAGGCTGTGGCCTCCTACGCGCTGAACAGCGGCATCCGCTCGCTGGTCGTGTCGCATGGCCGCCTGCTCCTCAACTTCAGCGCGGTGAACTTCCGCGGCGTTGCGCTGCACGAGGACAACCCGACCCTCGGAGCCGCGCTCAACTCGGCCGAGCGCCAGAAGCTGATCGCGAACGCCCGCAACGTCGGCGCGACCCTGTTGCGCTCCCACTACCCGCTCCACCCGGAGTTCCAGGAGACGGCCGACCGGCTGGGAATGCTGATCTGGTCGGAGATACCCGTCTACCAGCTGAAGACTGCCGACCTCCAGAGCCTGCACGCCCGGCGCCTCGCCGACCAGTACCTGCGCGCGAACATCGCGATCAACCAGAACCACCCGTCGGTGGCCGTCTGGAGCGTCGCCAACGAGCTGCGCTTCCCGGCCAGCGCCCGTGAGGCTGATTACTACCGCCACGCCGCCGGCCTCTCGCACGGGCTCGATCCGACGCGACCCGTCGCGGCGGCGGTTGGCTCCTATCCCGGCATCGGGTGCCAGTCCGCCTACGCCCCGCTCGACCTCGTCGGCATCAACGAGTACTTCGGGTGGTACTCCGGCAACCAGGGCTCGATCGCCGACCGCGACGAACTGGGCCCCCACCTCGACGAGGTGCGCGCCTGCTACCCGAGCAAGGCGATCGTGATCACGGAGTTCGGTTTTGAGGCCAACCGCTCGGGACCGGCCGACGAGAAGGGCACCTACGAGTTCCAAAGCGACGCCGTGGCCTACCACCTTAAGGTGTTCGCCACCAAGCCGTGGCTGAGCGGCGCCGTGTACTGGGCGCTGCAGGACTTCCGCTGCAACGTCGGCTGGCTGGGCGGCAACCCCCGCGGCGATCCGCCCTACCACCGCAAGGGTCTTGTCGGCTACTTCGGAGCGCGAAAGCCGGCGTACTTCGTGGCGCAGCGGTCGTTCCGGGCGACCCGGCAGTACGCGCCGTAGCGCTTTCGCATCCGTCGCTGGCTTCGGGATCAGCCGCGCCGGATCGGGGAAGGGGTGGATGTTGATAACGGAGGGTGTCCCTTTCAGTCCACGGACGGGTCCGGGCGACGGCTGTGGACAGAAAGGGACTCTCAGCGACCTTTTCTGTCCAAGCGCTCTCGAACGGTGCGGCTTTGGACAGAAAGGGACACCCCGGTCTGACTCGCTTCCCTTCCCGGAGCCAACCAAGGGCGCCGCTCGGTCCCGAGCTCGTCGAAGGCGGCCCTAAGCCCGCGTGAACTTGCAGCGCAGCAGCGTGGCGATGACGCGCACCCCGTCGAACGTCGTGAGCTTCTTGCCCTCGTCGGTCGGCCGGGCGCGGTAGTGCACGGGCACCTCGAAGATGCGCTCGCCCTTTTGCAGCAGGCGCGCTGTGATCTCCGACTCGATGGCAAACCCCTTGGCCTTTAGCGGAAGGCTGCGGAAGAGCTCGGTTCCCATCATCTTGTGGCAGGTCATCATGTCGTGCAGGTAGACGTTGTAGAGCAGGTTTGCCACGAGCGTGACGCCCTTGTTGCCGAGCACGTAGAGGAATGAGTGGCTCGTGTAGCCATCGAAGGCCCGCACGCCGAAGCAGGCGCGGGCCCGCCCGTCGAGTAGGGGCGGGAAGAGCAGCGCGAGGTCGGCCGGGTCGTACTCGAGGTCGGCGTCGAAGATGGCCGACAGCTCGCCCCGAGCGTGCCGGAGGGCCGTACGCACGGCCGCCCCCTTGCCCTGGTTCTGCTCGTGCTCGTAGACGCGCACGTTCTCGCCCCAGTCGCCCTCGCGAAGGATCTCGCGGCTGCCGTCGGTCGACCCGTCGTCGACGACCACGAGCTCCACGTCGGTCGGGAGATCCGTCGTCAGGACGGCGTCGATCGCCTGGGCGACGGTCGCGCGCTCGTTGTAGACGGGCATGAGGATCGAAAGCATGAGAAGGCTCTGCGAGAAGAACTAGCCGGCACGGCGGGCGGGAGCCCAGGCGCGCGGCGCGAGATCCTAGCCTAAGGCGGGCGCGGCGCCGCTCGGGCCCGGGTCAGGCCGCTGCGTGGGCCTCGAGAACGTCGGCGTCCACGTCGAAGTTGGCGTGCACCGCCTGTACGTCGTCGTTCTCGTCGAGGGCGTCGACGAGCTTCAGAACGCGAGCGGCCTGCTCGGCGTCGAGCGGCACGCGCGTCTTGGGGAGATGGGCGACCTCGGCGCTCTGCGCCTCGATGCCGGCCTCGTCGAGGGCGGCGCGGACGGCGCTCAGGTCAGCCGGCTCGGTCAGGATCTCGAACACGTCGTCGTCACGCGCGATGTCCTCCGCCCCGGCGTCGATCGCGACGATCAGATCGTCCTCGGAGTAGCGCTGGGCGTCGACGAGCACGAGGCCGCGCTTGTCAAAGAGGTAGGCCACGGAACCGGGCGCGCCGAGGCTTCCACCGTGCTTGGTGAGGAGATGCCGGACGTCGGCGCCCGTCCGATTGCGGTTGTCGGTGAGCGCCTCGATCAGGAGCGCCACGCCTCCGGCCGCATACCCCTCGTACATGACGTTCTCGATCGCCGCTGCGTCGGCCCCAGCGCCCGTGCCCTTCGCGATCGCGCGCTCGATGTTGTCCTTGGGCATCGAGGCGTCGCGCGCCTTCTGCACCGCGACGGCCAAGGCCGCGTTGGAGTCGGGATCGCCACTGCCCTCGCGTGCGGCCACGGTGATGGCGCGGGCAAGCTTGGTGAAATGCGCGCCGCGCCGTGAGTCGACGATCGCCTTCTTGTGCTTGATCGACGCCCATTTCGAATGACCCGACATGCGCCGCAAAGCGTAGCTACGAGAGGTCGCCGGGTCTTCCGGCGTTCTAGGGTGCCTGAGGTACCCGTGCGTGCTTCGCCCCGCCCCTCCAGGAGGTCAAGTTGAAATGAAGAGTTCCCGCCCGCTTCTCGCCACCGCTCTTTTCACCCTCGTGCTCGCCGTCGCCGGTTGCGGCAGCTCGAGCAAGTCGAGCTCGGAGAGCTCGGCGCCCAGCTCCACTCCGAGCTCCGCCAGCACCCCCGCCCCGAGCTCGTCCGGCTCCTCGAGCGGGGGCGCCGTCGCCATCAAGATGCAGAACATCGCCTTCGACCCGAAGCAGGCCACCGCGAAGGTCGGACAGACGGTGACCTGGACCAACGAGGACTCCACCGACCACAACGTCAAGGCCGACTCGGGCGCGAGCTTCTCGTCCAAGGACTTCGGCAAGGGCGGTACGTACTCCTACAAGCTCACCAAGGCTGGGACGATCACGTACGAGTGCACCATCCACCCGGGCATGACAGCCACTCTGTCCGTCACGAAGTAGCCGCTGGCGACTGGCGCGCGGCCTCCAGGGTCAGCGCGCCAGCGCCTCCGGATGGGCCCGGTGCCACTCGACGGTGCGCGTCAAGCCCTCCTTGAGCCCTACGCGAGGCGCCCAGCCCGTCAGCTCGCGTAGCTTCGTGAAGTCGACGTACTGGCGATCGATCTCGCCGCGGGGAGTGCCCTCGCCCTGGTAATCAGGCTTTACGTCCGTGCCGGCGGCGCGGCAGATGAGCTCGACTACCTCGCGCACGCTGTGGGGCTCTCCTCCTCCGGCGTTGAAGGCCTCGCCCCGCGCCCCTTCGCCATCGAGCGCTTCGCCGATGGCCAGGTAGGCGGCGACCGCGTCCTCGACGTAGAGGAAGTCGCGCTCGGGTGAGCCGTCGGACCGGATCACCGGCCGGCGGCCGGCGAGCGCGGCATCTATCGCTTCGGGCACCAGGCGGGAGCGGTTCTGGTCACCGCCCCCGTAGAGGTTGGCGAACCGGGTGACGGCCACGGGCAACCCGTAGGAGTACCAGTAGGAGCGAGCGATCATGTCGGTCGCGGCCTTGCTGACGTCGTAGGGGAAGTGGGCCTGCAGCGCGTGGTCCTCGCGGTAGGGCAGGTCGTCGTGGGCGCCGTAGGCCTTGTCGGAGGACGCCACGACCACCCGCGCGACCTCCTGCCGGCGGCATGCCTCGAGCACCGTCCAGGTGCCACGCACATTCGTTTCCCAAGTTCCGACCGGCGAGCGGTTGGCCGTGCCGACGATGGTCTGGGCCGCCAGATGGAAGACGGTGTCGATCTCCCACTCCCCCAGCGCCCGGTCGAGGAGCTCCTGGTCGCGCACGTCACCTTCGACCACCGACACCCGGCCCTCGAGTCCCAGCAAGCCCAGTGGCGAGCGCGGCGCGATGTCACGTCGCAGGGCGGTGACCTCGACTCCCCGCTCGAGCAGGGCCGCCACGAGCCACGACCCGAGCAGCCCGTAGGCGCCCGTGACAAACGCCGCGCGCATCTGCGGCTCAGGCATCGGCCCACAACTTCCAGGGGGCCGAGCCGGACTCCCAAAGGTCACCCAGCAGCACGGCGTCCTTGTAGGTGTCCATGCAGTCCCAGAAGCCCTCGTGGCGGAAGGCGGCGAGTTGCCCATCAGCGGCGAGACCCGCGAGCGGCGCGCGTTCGAGCACGCTGCCGGAATCGAGCCGGTCGAGCACCTCGGGCTCGAAGCAGAAGAAGCCTCCGTTGACCCAATGATCGCTTCGTGGCTTCTCGACGAAGCCGCTCACTCGCGCTTCGTCGTCGATCTGCGCCACGCCGAACTGCAGCTCGGGGCGCACGACCGTCATGGTCGCGGAAGCGCCCTTCTCACGGTGGAAGGCGAATAGCGCATCGAGGTCGACGTCGGCCACGCCGTCGGCGTAGGTGACGCAGAACGTGTCACCGGCCAGTTCGCCGGCCACAGCCGCCAGGCGCCCGCCCGTGGGGGTGCCGGCGCCTGTGTCACGGCAGCCCACCTCGACTTCGGCGGGCCAGTCAGTTGCGCGTACGAACTCCTTGATCAGCTCGCCTTTGTACCCGGTCAGCAGCAGGAAGCGCCGCACGCCCTGCGCCGCGTAGATCTGCATCACGTGCCAGACGATCGGGCGCCCCCCGATCTCGACCAGGGGCTTGGGGATGGAAGCCGTGTGCTCTTGCAGCCGGGTCCCGCGACCGCCGCAGAGGATCGCCACCAGGGAGGGATTCGTGGCGGCCACGCGGCGGGAGGCTAGAGACTGGGCCGGGTGGTGGTCGGCTCTGAGGAGACATGCGGTCTTGGCGACGATTTCTGTCCATAGGAACCCACGACCATGCTCTGTGGACAGAAGCCTTCGCTATGAGGCTGTTGCGTAAGTCCCGGTCTGTCCGGACCGTTTAAGAGGCTTTGGTGATGGGCCAGAACTTCTTGTCTTGTGATCGTGATCAGGATTATCTGATGCCGCCGAGCGTGCGGGAGTGGCTGCCGGCG
>JBBPXY010000046.1:0-4659 GCA_038200435.1 Solirubrobacterales bacterium | reverse complement strand
TGAGGATCGCGTCCTCGGTGCCGGCTACGACCAGGTCGAGCTCGGCGTCCTCGACCAGGTCGACCTCGGAGGGGTTGACGACGTAGTTGCCCTCGACCTTGCCGATGCGCACCGCGCCGACCGGGAAGGGGAACGGTATGTCGGACACCATCAGCGCGGCGGAGGCGCCGTTCATCGCGAGGATGTCGTAAGGGTTGACGTGGTCGATCGACAGCGGGATCGAGACGAGCTGTGTCTCGCGCCGCCAGCCCTTGGGAAAGAGCGGGCGCAGCGGCCGGTCGATCATGCGAGCGGTGAGCGTGCCCTTCTCGCCGGAGCGGCCCTCGCGCTTGAAGAACGAGCCGGGGATCTTGCCCGCGGCGTACATGCGCTCCTCGACGTCGACCGTCAGGGGGAGGAAGTCCACGTCGCGGAGGTTGCCCGCGGTGGCGGTGGAAAGGACCATGGTGTCGCCGCACTGGACGACGACGGACCCGGAGGCCTGCTTGGCCATCTTGCCGGTTTCGAACGATATCTCGTTCCCGGCGATGGCCACGGAGACGCGCGTGGCGTCGGACATATTCAGTTCCCTTCTGCTCCACCGTCGTTGATGGAGTGCTTGACTTGACTCGGTATGTGTACGCCGAGCATCGTAGCGAGAGCCACTTGCCCCACGCACCGGGGCCACGCCGCCTGATGGACATCGAGGAACGGCGGCGCCGGCGTGAGGAAGCGCGACTGCGCACGCGCCGACGACGGCGCTTGGCGATTGGCGGTGCGCTCTGGGGCCTCGTCATCGTGTTGGGGATCGCGCTGGCCAGCGGCGGCTCCTCATCGAAGCCCGGCGTTGCGAAGCCCGTCGCCGCGCGCCCCGTCGAACTGCCTCGAGGAGGGCGAGCCATCTTCCCCCGCTTCCGAGTGGTCGCATATTACGGCGCACCCCAGGCGGCGCAGCTCGGCGAGCTCGGCATCGGAACGCCGGCGCGGGCCGCGGCGAAGCTCGAGCGCCAGGCCCGCCCCTACGCGCGGCCGGGACGACCGGTCCTGCCGGCCTTCGAGCTCCTCGCCGCGACGGCTACCTCCGCGCCCGGCGCCGACGGCATGTATCGCTCACTGCAGAGCCCGGCGATCATCCGCCGTTACCTGGCGGCGGCGCGCAAGGCTCACATGCTCCTGATCCTCGACATCCAGCCGGGGCACGAGTCGTTCGCCGCCGGGGTGCGGCGCCTCGCGCCCTACCTCGCCGAACCCGACGTGGAACTGGCTCTCGATCCTGAGTGGAGCTTACCTCCCGGCCACCTCCCGGGGAAGGAGATCGGCTCGACGGACGCCAGCAACGTCAACGCGGCGGGGGCGTTCCTCGCCGACCTCGTGAAGAAGCGCCACCTGCCGCAGAAGCTGCTGCTCGTGCACCAGTTCACCTCCTCGATGATCAGCCACCGCGTCGCCCTGCGCGAGCCGCCCGGCGT
Source organism: Solirubrobacterales bacterium (assembly GCA_038200435.1). GTDB lineage: Bacteria > Actinomycetota > Thermoleophilia > Solirubrobacterales > Solirubrobacteraceae > JBBPXY01. The sequence continues at coordinate 3,211 of JBBPXY010000046.1, read as the reverse complement.
CGCCCTGACCCTCAACGTCGACGGGGTGGGAGGCCGCGCCGCGAAGATCAGCAAGTACCGCGACCTGACCCGGGGCGAACGGCGCTTTCACTCCGGCTTCAAGCTCTTCTACCACGAGGACACGAACCTGCTGAGCCCCGGGCGCGTGCTCGCGCTGCATCCGCGGCCGGAGATCGTCGTCTACGAGTAGAGGGTCTGGCCGTCGCCGGGTCTCGGCGCACTGCGTCTGGGAAGGCGGGTGAGATCCCAGCCGAACCGCGCCTATCAGCCCGTGGCGAGTTGACCTCGATATGCGAGGCTAATTCGCCAATCGGCCAGGCAGGCGGCTGAAACCCGGCCCCTTCCCCAGATCACAAGCCCTCCAGCCACGCCGAGATCTCGTCGCCGGTCAACCGCTCACCCTCGACGAACAAAGTCGGCGTCGCCACCACCCCCGCCCGGATCCCTTCGCGGAAGTCGCCTGTGACGCGTTCGACAACCTCATCGGAGCGCCGCAGCGCCTCGAACTCCTTCACGTCGAGCCCGAGGTCGCGAGCCCGCTCCCACAGGTGCGGGTCCTCGAGCCGGCCCTGGTCGGCGAACAGCGCGTCGTGCATCGGCCAGAACTTCTCGAGCCGCGCCGCGGCCTCGGCGGCGCAGGCCGCCGGCCACGCCCGCGGGTGCTTGGAGCGCACGGGGAAGTGACGGAACACCCGCCGCACGGGTAGCGAGGTCAGCCGCGCCTCGATGACCGCGCAGAACGGGCACTCGAAGTCCGCGTAGACGATGACGAGCGGCGCGTCGTCCGCGCCGCGTAGATGATCGGATGAGCGCAGCGGCGGGACCGCCGCGCTGCCCAGCCCGTCGCTCAGGCGGCCAGCCCGTCGAAGATCAGGTTCGCGCCGGGAAGGTCGCCGGGGCTTTCCGCCTCGTGGCTCCACTTCACGTTGCCCTCGGGATCGATGATCACCAGCGCGCGCTGCGGGAAGCCGCCGGGGTGGTAGACGCCAAAGGCGCGGCACACCTCGCCCTTGGGCTCGAAGTCGGAGAGCTGCTCGATCGAGACGCCGAGCTTCTCGCGGAAAGCCGATTGGGACCAGCTTGCGTCACATGAGACGCCGTACAGCGTGGCGCCCTGCGCGCGGAAGTCGTCGAGAACCTCGTCGTAGATGTTCAGCTGATCGGTGCAGACCGGGCTGAAGGCGAACGGGTAGAAGACGAGCACGGTCGTCTTGCCGGCGATGTCGCCCTTGGTGAGCTCGGAGCCGTCTTCGCGTGCCAGCTCGAAGTCCGGCGCCGGCGACCCGGGCTGGACGACGGCCACGGCGATGCTCTACTTACGCAGGCCGAGCTCGCGGACCAGGGAGCGGTAGCCCTCGAGGTCTTTGCGCTGCAGGTAGTTCAGGAAGCGGCGACGGCGCCCAACGAGCATGAGGAGCCCGCGGCGAGAGTGGTGATCCTTGCCGTGGCTGCGCAGGTGCTCGGTGAGATCGTTGATGCGCTGAGTGAGCATCGCGATCTGCACCTCGGCCGAGCCGGTGTCGCCTTCGGCCTTGCCGAACTGGCCGACGATCTCCTGCTTGCGCTCGCTCGTGAGGGTGCTCATGGGCGCGGAACCGTAGCAAATGACCCATGTACCGAACGGGCCTCTTCGACGTCCTCAGCCATCTGCTCTACGAGGGCATCGACGTCGTCGAAACGGCGCTCGCCGCGCAACCTGCGCAGGAACTCGAGGCGCAGTTCCTGCCCGTAGAGGTCGCCCTCCCAGTCGATCAGGAAGGCCTCGATCAACACCCCTCGGCCCGTGACGAAGGTGGGCCGGATGCCGACGTTCACCGCCGCCGCGCGATCGCCGGCGCGGCACGCGTACACGCCGTGTCCCGGGCACACCACCTTGGGATCGGGCACGAGGTTCGCCGTTGGGTATCCGAGAGTGCGTCCGCGCTTGTCGCCGTGCTTCACCTCGCCCCGCAACTGAAAGGGATCGCCCAGGAAGCGGGCGGCCTCCGCGACATCGCCGGCGAGGACGAGGCCACGGATGTGGCTGGAGGAGATCACCTCTCCCCCCGCCTCGACCAGCGGAACGACGCGCGTCTCGAACCGCGGCTCAGCTCTCAGCAGGTCGGTATCGCCCTCCGCACGATGGCCGAAGCGGAAGTTCTCCCCCACCGAGACATGGGTGGCACCGAGACCCTTCACCAGCACCTCGTCGACGAACTCGGTCGCGCCGACCGCGGCGAATTCCTCGTCGAACGGGATGACAACGAGCTCCTCGACCCCCAGGCCGGCCGCGAGATCGGCCTTGACATCGAGCGTCGTGAGCAGCTTCGGCGCCGACTCGGGCGAGACGACCGCCCGCGGGTGAGGCTCGAAGGTGAGGATCGTGTCGTTGCCCCGGATGACCTCGCGGTGACCGAGATGGAGTCCGTCGAACTCGCCCACGGCAACCCGGCGCGGGCGCGGCTCGACGTCGGGCAGGAAGGTGACCTTCACCCGCGGAAGCCTACGGTGGGCTTGAGTGAGCCGCCGTTCGGCTCGGCGATTGCCACCAGCCCGTCCGGATCGGTCAGGCGCACCGGCCCCGCCGCCACACCTTCGACGGCCACGCCGTGGCCGGCCCGGCGGCCCTCCTCGGCGTCGAGGCGCTGCTCGGGCAGGAAGGCGAGCGCATCGCTCAGCGGCACCACATGCTGCGCATCGGCGTCGGCCACGTCGAACGGGCCGATCGCCGTGCGGCGCAGCTCTTCGCAGTAGGCGTCGCCGAGGTCGGCGACGAGCGAGCGAACGTAGGTCCCCGAGCCGCATCCGACGACGAACCCACGGCGGTCGCCGTCGTGCCAGTCCTCTTCGAAGCGCTCGACGTGCACCTCCCGCTCGGGTATCACGACCTCCTCGCCACGGCGCGCGCGGGCGTAGGCGCGCTCGCCGTCGACGTGCACCGCGGAGTAGCTGGGCGGACGCTGGGAGAGCGTGCCGGTCGGCAGCGCGAGCGCACCCTCCGGCACCGCGCCGGTCTCGCGGATCTCGCCATCGCGATCCCCCGTGGTCGACACCGCGCCGAACCGCGCCACGACCTCGTAGCGCTTGGGCAGCGCCATCAAGAAGCGCTGCACCCGGGTCGCGCGACCGACGAGCACCAGGAGCAACCCGGTCGCGAACGGGTCAAGTGTGCCGGCATGGCCGGTCTTCACCGTCCGCCCGAACTCGCGCCGGACCCGGGCGACCACGTCGT
>JBBPXY010000045.1:0-10236 GCA_038200435.1 Solirubrobacterales bacterium | reverse complement strand
GAGCGGCGAGAGGACCAGCAGCTCGTCGTGCGTGCCTTCCGCGATCAGCCGCCCGTGTTCGAGCACGACGATGCGGTCCGCCAGCGCGATGGTCGAAAGCCGGTGCGCGATGACGAAGGTGGTCCGGCCCTGCATCACTTGACGCAGGGCCTCCTTGATCTGCTGTTCGGTGGAGGCGTCAACCGAGGAGGTGGCGTCGTCGAGGATGAGGATGCGAGGGTTGGCCACGAGCGCGCGGGCGATGGCCAACCGCTGGCGCTGGCCGCCCGAGAGCGTCAGCCCGCGTTCGCCGATCATCGTTTCGTAGCCCTCGGGCAGCCGGTCGATGAAGCCTGCGGCCTGAGCGCGCCGGGCCGCGTCCTCCACCTCCTCGCGGGTGGCCTCGGGGCGGGCGTAGGCGATGTTCTCGTGCACGGAGGCGGAGAAGAGGAAGGGGTCGTCGTTGACCACGGCGATCTCGCGGCGCAGCGCGGCGGGCTCGACCGACCTGACGTCGGCGCCGTCGACCAGCACCGCTCCCTTCGTCACGTCGTACAGGCGCGGGATCAGGGAGACGAGGGCCGTCTTGCCGGCCCCGGTGGCGCCGACCAGCGCGACGGTCGTTCCGGCCTCGACCTCGAGGTCTACGTCGCTCAGCGCGCGCTGCTTCGAGCCCTCGAAGCTCAGCGACACGCCACGGAGCTCAACGCGCCCGCGCCCGGCGGGCAGGCCCGGCGCGCCGGGTGGGGCGACGATGCGCGGCTCGCGGTCGAGCAGCTCGAACACGCGCGCGCCGGAGGCGGTGGCGCGCTGCGCTGATCCGAGCATCACGCCGAGCGTGCGCATCGGGGAGATCAGCATCAGCAGGTAGGCGTAGAAGGCGGCGAACTCGCCCACCGTGAGGTGATGGTGGATCACCTGACGCCCCCCGAAGAACAAGATGAAGGCGAGCCCGAGGTTGGGCACGAAGCCGATGAAAGGGTTGTAGAAGGCGCGCAGCCGCGTCGAGAAGATCGACTGGTCGAACACCCGCGTGACGCTGTGCCCGAAGCGCTCGAGCTGGCGGTCCTCGCGCGCGAAGGCCTTGACGACGCGCACGCCCGAGATGTTCTCCTCGGTGTCGGCGGTGAGCTCGGCGATCCGCTGCTGCACCTCCTGCAGGGCGGGCCGCGAGACCTGCCCGTAGCGCCAGGCGATGAGCACGACGAAGGGAACGGGGGAGAGCGCGAGCAGCGCCAGGCTCGGTTGCGTCGCCAGCATGGCCACGGCCGCCAGGCCGATCGACAACACCGACTGCCCGATGAAGATGAGCCCGTACCCGAGGAAGAACCGCACTGACTGAAGGTCGACGGTCGCCCGCGACATGAGCTGCCCGGTCTGCTGGCGGTCGAAGAAGCCGAGCTCGAGCGACTGAAGGTGGAAGTAGAGGCGGTTGCGCAGGTCGAGCTCGACGCCGAGCGAGACCCTCCCCGCCACGAGGCGCCTGGCCACGCTGAAGACGAGCCGGGCCAGACCCGCGGCGACGATCAGGAGCGCGAAGGTCACCAGCGCGTGCTTGTCGTGGTTGCGCCCCGTGACGGCGTCGATCGCTCGGCCCGTCAGGTAGGGGATCGCGACCGTGGCGCCCATCGCCAGCGCGGCCAGGACAAACGACCAGATCACCCCAGAGCGGTAGGGGCGCAGGAAGGCGAGCAGGCGTCGGAAGGTCCTCACTTCATAAAGGATAGTTGCCGCGTTACTACGCTCCTCGGGCGATGCGGCGTCTCTGCGCCATCCTGATCCTGACCGGTGCCTTGAGCGCAGCGTCGGGGGGTCGTGCGCACGCGCATACGCACGTGTGGAGGCCCGGTGTGCGCTCGGCGCTCCGTTACGCGCACGAGCGTCACGGGCAGATCGCCTTCGCCGTTCGCATCGGCTCTCACCTCTACGGCAACGCGGCGGAGCGAACCTTCCCCTCGGCGAGCGTCCTCAAGGCGATGCTGATGGTCTCCTACCTGCGGCGCCCGAGCGTTCGTGGGCGCGCGCTGCGATCGAGCGACATGGCGCTGCTCACGCCCATGATTCGCCGGTCCGACAACGCGGCCGCCTCCCGGGTCGACTCCATCGTCGGCAACGAGGGGCTGCGCAGGCTCGCGCGGCGGGTCGGTATGCATCGCTTCCGCCCGGCCGCGCCGATCTGGGGCAACTCGCTCGTCGACGCCACCGATCAGACGCGGTTCTTCCTGCACATCGACTCGTTCGTGCCTTCCCGGCACCGCGCGACGGCCTTGCGTCTCCTCGCCTCGATCGTGGCCTCTCAGCGCTGGGGGATCGGCAGGGTCCGACCTCGCGGGTGGGCTCTCTACTTCAAGGGCGGCTGGGGCTCCGGCACCGGCCGTGTCGACCATCAAGTCGCGCTTCTGCGCCACGGCCGGCAGCGCCTTGCCGTGGCGATCTTCACCCAGGATGACGGCTCTCACGCCTACGGCAAGGAGACGCTCCGCGGTGTCGCGGCGCGGCTGCTGCACGGCCTCGGGCGGCGTTCGCGCCTAGGCTGAAGAGCGCTCCGGCGCCATACTCAGCGGCGTGCCACCCGCCGGGCTCTGCGACTCGTGCCGCCACCAGCAACTCGTCCCGAATACCCGGGGGTCGGTGTTCTCGCTGTGCCTGCGCTCGCGCGCTGATCCAGCGTTCCCGCGCTACCCGCGCGTTCCCGTGCTTGAGTGCCGCGGGCACGAAGCAAAGGACGGGTGATGGCCGACGCCTTCGACCTCGAGCGCCTGCGCGCGGACGTCCGCTACGCGCGCGAGCGGCGCGACCTCTACCGGGCCAAGTCCTACGGCGCGCACGCGACCGATCCGGCGCGCCTGCGGGAGCTCGACCGCATCTATGAGGCCGCAGTGGCCCGACTGGCTCACGAGGAGGCGGGCCGGCCACCACGGACTTGAACCGGCATCCGAGGCCGTCCGTAGGCACGGCATGGAACTTGAAGGCAGGACCATCCTCATCACGGGCGCCAACCGCGAGATCCATCCGCACCGGGCGGATCTCCGTCGCACCGTCTGACGGGGGCATGCTGAAGCGCGGCGCCGGACAGGTCGCCAATCAGGGCAGCATCGTCGGCTACATGTTCTTTCCCGGGGTCCTCGGAACACCCGCGCTCGCGCCTGCCCGAGGCGTAGGCTGCAGCGGCAGTATGAAGCGCGCGCTCATCTTCGGCCTACTCCTCGCGACGTTCGCGCCCGCTGCGCAGGCGTCCGCCGCCACGATCCGCGCGCACCCGACGCGTTCCACCGTCCTTCTCGGAGGCTCGAGCGACATAGTCGGAGACCTTCACGATGTCGGAGCCGGTTCGGCCGGCATGCCGCTCGAGCTTCACGTCTCGGCGTACCCCTACAGCCGCGTATCCGTCGTGCAAGGCCTGACGGGGTCTGACGGGTCGTTCGACTTCCGGGTAAAACCCGATCGTCGTACGCGCTATCGGGTGGTGAGCCGCGGCCCAAGCCCCGGCAGCAGCGGGCTCGTGGGAGTCATCGTCCGTGCCCGGATCCGCACCAGCGCACGCGCTCTGCCTCTGGGCCGGGTGCAGCTGAGCGCCAATTTTCGTCACCCGGCCGATCTGCGGTGGGCTCATCGAAGGGCCACCTGGGAACTCGCGCCGCTGGGCCGCAGCCGGCTGCGAGTCGTCGCGCACACCCGCAGCATCGATGTCGCCAGAGGCCTCACTCGGGTGACCGTGACGCTTGCGGTTCCGGCCGGCCGTTCCGTCTATCAGGCGTGCTTCCGGGCGCCGGGTGAGCGCGCGCTTGTTACCGCCCGCGCGCGGTGTGGGGGGGTCGCCGTGACGGGAAGGTTTCGCGCTCCCGCCGGGTTCCCGTCTCCGGCGCGCGTCTCGCACGCTGCGCGCTTCATGGCCCACCGGCGGGGCCGCACGGCTTTCGCGGTCATCGACAGCCAAGGCCGCCTCAGTGGCGTACACGTGCACTGGCGGTTCGTCTCGGCGAGCGTGGTGAAGGCGATGCTGTTGACCACCTCCCTGCGCAAGCTCTCCTCCCACCGGCGGCTCGACGGTGGGTCGCGCTCGATTCTCTACCCGATGATCCACGTGTCCGACAACAACGCGGCCACGGCCGTGTGGAGACGGGTGGGTGACGGCGCGCTGCGAAGGCTCGCGCGGCGCGCCGGTATGACCGACTTCTCGATCTCGGGCCTCTGGACCCATGCCCAGATCAGCGCGGCCGACCAGGCTCGGTTCTTCTTCGAGATGGACTCGCTCATACCGCGTCAGTTTCGCAGCTACGCGCGCTACCTCCTCAGCCACATCTCGGGAGGCCAGAGCTGGGGGATCCCGTCGGTCGGCAGGCCGCGCTACGCGGTGTTCTTCAAGGGCGGCTGGCGAGGGACGGTGCTCGGACAGCTCGTGCACCAGATCGCCCGTTTCGAGCGCGGACCGCTGCGCTTCTCGCTCGCGGTCATGACCGACGGCGACCCGAGCATGGGTTACGGGATCGCAACGATCCGTGGGGTAGCGGCGCGCTTGCTGTAGCGATGTCGGTGGTGTCGGCGATGCCGCGTGGGCGGCGCCGGGAGCCAGGCGGAGCGGACGACAAGCGTGTGAGCCTGAACGCCCTCCGCGGCGCCGGGGCAAGAAAGATCGGCCGGCCGGTGCCCGTCGCAGGACTGCGTATAGGTCAGAGCCAGCTCGCCGCGCGGCGTGAGGAGGGCACCGAAGTTGTCGTAGAGCTTGTCGCCGAGCGGCTCGCCCGTCGCCGTGGTCGCGAGCTCGGGATCGAGGGTTTGGTGGGAGAAATGCGCTCCGCCGTCGTTTGAGCGCGCCAGCGCGAGGCGCCAGTGCTGGGGCACGCCGCGGCGTGCGGGCGGACTGCCGTACCACGCCAGCGCCATGCGCCGGCCCGACAGCGCGAGCGTCGGGACGGTGGCGAACCCACCGGGCCGGCGGTCGACCGTTCCCGCGCGCAGGCGCCAGCGCTGCCCGCCGCTGCTCGACGTCCACAGACGAACATGCCGGATGTCGCTGCTCGCCACGGCGACATGGCCGGCACCGTCGGCGGCGGCCGTGACTGGCCAGACTCCGTCGTCCAGCGGCCCGTGAGCGTGGTCGTCAGGGAGCGAAACGTCGCTGAAGGTCGCAGCCCGGTCGCGACTGATCGCGACGTGCAGTGTCTGATGATCGCCAGGGGCGTCGCAGTTGAGATCGGCGCCGATCGTCGCGCACGCGCGGTAGGCGACATACACCTTGCCCCCCTCGGCGACGATCTTCGCCATCACGGAGTTGGACGCCGTGACTTCGTCGAGCGGCGGTGCCACGTAGGTCGTGGTCAGCGCTTTGGCGACTGCATGGCCAGCTACGGCGGAGCCGGCCAGAGCGCAGCCGTCGTAGTGGTCGACCCGGGCGACCGACAGGACGTTGTAGGCGCCCGTGACTGGGTGGTACTGCAGGTAGAGGTCGCACGGCCCTGAAGCAGCCAGCCAAGGGCGGTCCTGGAGCGGGACGCCGGCGAGTGAGGCGACGGACCAGTGGTGGCCGTTGTCGGCCGAGACCGCCAGCGTGCTGCCTCCCTCAAACGCCGAGACGGCGTAGACGAGCGCGGGTTGCGCGCCGGAGCGACGGCGAGGGGCGACGGCGATGTCGGTGTCGTAACCGCCCGGGTGGTCCTGGGCGAGCTGGGCGTTCGGGCTCGGAAGAGAGGCATGGGACTCCACCGCCCTCAACGGGTCGCCGGCCCAGCGGTAGTGACGTCCCCGGTCGGTTGAGCGCCAGACGGGCGTGTAGTCGGGCTCAAAGCCAGGGCGCGAGGGCTCGACCTGGCAGACGCCGCGCTGATCGACGATCGCGCAATGGTTGCCGATCGACCAAACGGCGCCGTCCGGCCCGCGGGTCAGCCCTGGTTCCCACGCCCAGGGCGAGTTGCGGTGCGGGTCGCCCGGCATGGTGCGGGTGACGTACGACGGCGCCCGGTGAGGATGGGTGGCCGCGTGAGCTGGGGACGCGGTCGCCGCGAGCAGCACTGCGGCCACGGCGGCTATCGCGGAGCGCATCACGGCATGACACTACTGGCTGATGCCGCCCGCATCGCCCGGTAGCGCCAGCGAGAATCGGCTGCCCTGGCCAGGTTCGCGTTCCGCCCCCAGGCGTCCGCCGTGCGCGCTGGCGATCTCCCGGGAGATCGCCAGCCCCAGTCCGCTGCCGCCGTTGTCGCCCGTGCGCGCGCTGTCGGCGCGGTAGAAGCGGTCGAAGACGTGGGGAGGGCCTCGCCGAAATACCGCCGCCGCTGTCGGCAACGCTCACCCCGACCTCGCCGTCGCAAGGCCACGTGCTGACTTCCACTTCGCCCTGAGCGTGGCTGTGCTGAATGGCGTTGTCGATCAGGTTCGTCACCACCTGGCGGATCCGCTCGCGGTCGGCGGTCACGGCCGCCGCTTCGCCTTGGTGCGCGATCGTGACCGCTTATTGGCCGGCCAGAGGTTCGAGGGCAGCGTTTGACGAGGTAGCGCGTGAGATCGGCGCTCGTGTGCGCCCAGCTCACGCCAAAGACCTCGGCCGGTCGATCTCGCGTGAAGTCAAGATCTCGCTTTCATGATCTGCGAGATAGGCGGTAAAGCAGTCCCACACGCGGTCGAACGGTTGGCTCCTGGTGTCGTTGCACCGAGCGCACAGAATCCCCCGGAAGGCGAAAGACATCGCTCCCCGGCCCGTGCATGTCACGCCGCTCGCCATCCCCCGTGAAGCGGATCGACTTGCGACTTGCGCCCGCCGTAGTACGGGGGTCGGCCGACTTCACGCACAAGATCGCTTCGCTCTAGCTTGTGCTCGCGCGAGTCTGCCTCCTCACCACACCACCAGCGGCGGTCGCCGCCAGGAAGTTGTACAAGGAAGACCTCGCTAGTCATGAATCCGAGAATAGGCTTCGCGGGCGGCGACTCGAATCAGCATGAGAAGCCACTCTCTAACCAGGCAGCGACTTGTTAGCCCTTGACCAATGGACCCGTCCTTAGACCCAAAGACTTGCCCTGTCGAAAAGCCGAGACGGGGGGGCCGAGCTTCGTCCCGAGGGGGGACACTTCGCGCGCGCTATCTCCTAACCCCGCTAGACGTTGATCGCCACGTACTTCGTCTCGAGGTACTCGCCGATCCCCTCGCTGCCGCCTTCGCGGCCAAAGCCCGACTGCTTGACGCCGCCGAACGGCGCGGCTGCGTTGGAGACCATGCCCTGGTTGACACCGACCATCCCCGTTTCGAGGCCCTCGCAGACGCGTAGCGCGCGGTTGAGATCACGCGTGTAGACGTAGGCGACCAGGCCGTACCCGGTCTTGTTCGCAGCGGCGATCGCCGCCTCCTCGCCGTCGAACGAGGCGACCGGGGCGACCGGTCCGAAGATCTCCTCGCTCAGTAGGTCCGCATCGTCGGAAACGTCGCTGAGGACGGTTGGGTTGTAGAAGTAGCCCGCCCCGTCGCGCTCCTGCCCGCCCACGACGGCGGTGGCGCCTTTGCCGACGGCGTCCTTGACCAGGTCTGAGACCTTCTCGCGCTGGTCGGAGTCGATCAGCGGGCCTACGTCCGAGTCCTCCTCGGTGCCGCGGCCGACCTTCATCTCGCCCATCTTCTTCGCGAGCTTCTCGGTGAACTCGTCCGCGAGCGAGCCGGCGACGTGGAAGCGGTTGGCCGCCGTGCACGCCTCGCCGACGTTGCGCATCTTGGCGACCATCGCGCCCTCGACCGCAGCGTCGACGTCGGCGTCGTCGAACACGAGGAACGGCGCGTTGCCGCCGAGCTCCATCGACACCTTGAGGATGTTCTCGGCCGACTGCTCGATCAGCTTGCGGCCGACCTCGGTCGAGCCGGTGAACGACAGCTTGCGCGTGCGGGGGTCGCTGATGAGCGGCCCCATGATCTCGCCCGAGGACGAGCTCGTGACCACGTTCAGTACTCCGGGCGGTAGTCCCGACTCCTCGAGGATGCGAGCGAGCGCGAGCATCGAGAGCGGCGTCTGCTTGGCCGGCTTGATGACCATCGTGCAGCCCGCGGCGATCGCCGGACCGATCTTGCGCGTGCCCATCGCCATGGGGAAGTTCCACGGGGTGATGAGGACGCAGGGACCGATTGGCTGGCGCATGACGAGCGTGCGGCCCTTGCCGTTCGCGTTGACGGCGTAGCGGCCCTCGATACGCACTGCCTCCTCGGAGAACCAGCGGAAGAACTCCGCGGCGTAGGTGATTTCGGCCTTGGACTCGGGGATTGTCTTGCCCATCTCAAGCGTCATGAGCAGGGCGAGGTCGTCGAGACGCTCGGTGATCGTCTCGAACGCGCGCCGCAGGATCTCGCCGCGCTCGCGCGGAGGGTGTTTGGCCCACTCGGCCTGCGCGTCGACGGCCGCGTCGAGGGCCGCGACCGCGTCGTCGGCGTTCGCGTTGGCGACCTCGACGAGGGTCTCGCCGGTTGAGGGATCCTCGACGGCGACGGCGTCCTCACCTTTGCCATCTCGCCACTCGCCCGCGACGAACAGCTGCTTGTCGACCTGGTCGAGGACCTTCTTCTCTTGGGAGGGGGAGATCGCGCTCATAGCCGGGACGCTACTCCACGCGGGCGCGCGGGCGTGGCATCATCGTCGCCGTGAAGCAGCGAGTCGGCGTGATCACGCTCGGGGTGACCGATCTGGCGAGGGCACGGGCCTTCTACGAAGCTCTCGGCTGGCGCACGGGCGCCGGGCCCGGCGACGATGTCGTCTTCTTCCAGGCGGGCGGGATGGTCGTCTCGCTCTGGGGGAGGGATCAGCTCGCGAAGGACAGCGCGGTCACGGACTCGGGCGGATGGGGCGGAGTGACGCTCGCCCACAACGTCGGCTCCCCGGAAGAGGTTGACGCGACGCTGAGTGAGGCCGAAGCGGCCGGAGCCACGATCGGCCGCCTGGGCGCCGAGACGTTCTGGGGCGGATACTCGGGAGTCTTCCTCGATCCCGACGGTCATCCTTGGGAGATCGCCCACAACCCGCACTGGACACTGCACGAGGACGGGTCGGTCAGCCTCTGATCGCGTCTCGTGAAGCCTAGATGCCCCTATAGGGGCTAGAGGGCTTCACTTAAGCGAGAGGGCCGACCCCGTTGCCTGGACCGGCCCTCCCCAGATGCAGTTCGCGCCCTGAGCTACCCCGCCGGCAGCGACGCCCGCGCCGGCTCGAGCGCCACGGCCAGCGCCTCGTCGACCGTCATGACGGGGTGGAAGGTCATCTTCTCCCGCACGTCGGCCGGCACGTCGTCGAGGTCGCCGCGGTTGCGCTCGGGCAGGATCACGTCGGTGAGCCCCGCCGCGTGGGCGGCCAGCACCTTCTGCTTGAGACCGCCGATCGGGAGCACCCGGCCTTGCAGCGTGACCTCACCGGTCATGCCGACCGTGTGCTTCACGGGCCGCTCACTCAGCAGCGACGCCAAGGCCGTGACCATCGTGACCCCGGCGCTCGGGCCGTCCTTCGGGATGGCTCCCGCGGGCACGTGCACGTGAAACTCACGATCCTCGAAAGCGTCTTCGGGGATACCGAGCTCGCCTGCGTGGCCGCGCACGTAGGAGAGCGCGATTCGAGTCGACTCCTTCATGACGTCGCCCAGCTGGCCGGTGAGCACGAGGTCGCGCCCCCCGGGCATGCCGGTCGCCTCGACGAACAGCACGTCACCGCCCGCTCCGGTGACCGCCAGGCCGGTGGCCACGCCCGGCACAGCCGTTCGCACCGCCGCCTCCTGAAAGAACTTCTGGCGGCCCAGCGCGTCACGTAGCGCCTCGACATCGATCGTCACGGGAGCGTCCGCAGAGCCCGACGCGATCTTTGTCGCGGTCTTGCGCAGCACCGTCCCAAGCTCACGCTCGAGCTGGCGCACGCCGGCCTCACGCGTGTACTCGGCGACCACGGTGCGCAGGAGCTCGTCGGAGGCCTCGACCTCCTCGGGCCGTAGCCCGTTGCGCTCCAGCTGGCGCGGCCACAGGTAGTCGCGCGCGATCGCGGTCTTCTCGGCGACGGTGTACCCGTCGAACGCGATGACCTCCATACGGTCGAGCAGCGGCCCCGGGATCGTGTCAGCGAGGTTCGCCGTCGCGATGAACAGCACACCCGACAGGTCGAGCTCCAGATCCAGGTAGTGATCGCGGAACGAGTGGTTCTGCGCGGGGTCGAGGACCTCGAGCAGAGCTGATGACGGGTCGCCCCGCCAGTCGGCGCCGACCTTGTCGACCTCGTCGAGCATGATCACCGGGTTCATCGTCCCGGCGTC
>JBBPXY010000044.1:0-17628 GCA_038200435.1 Solirubrobacterales bacterium | reverse complement strand
CGCACCTACCAGACCAGCGCCGAACGCACCGCAGCGCTACGCGGCTGGCTCGATCACTACAACTACACCCGACCACACGGCTCCCTCAGCCACAAGCCACCCGGCTCACGACTGACCAACCTGCCTAGGAACAACAGCTAGGAAGGAGAGCGGGACCACCGGAGCAGATCGCAGCAGTTGCTGGGCCATGGACCCCACAACGCTGCATTAGGCAGTGACGGACTGGCGGCGAGCCCTACCCCTGGCTCAAGCTCCCTGCCCCGCCAAGAACTCGTTCGTCAGCGCCCCGTGCCCCGCGTTCGGCTGCCGCCGGACCAAGCGATTGCGCAGCATCCAGTTGCCGTAGGCATCCCAGCTGCGGGGGTCCTGGTAGCCGAAGGGCCGGCCTGCCGGGGGGAAGAACGCGGGCAGCACGGCGCGTAGGCTTGCCTCCTGTAGCCGTCGGTCGGCCTCGGGGTTGGCCTTGATGAGCGCGTCGATCGCGGGCCGCGGGTTGCTGCGCAGCGAGGTGTAGCCTCGGCCCAGAGCCTGCACGAAGCGCCGCACCTTTCCGCCCTGCGCGGCGAGCGAATCACGACGCGCGACCAGCACGAGCTCCTGGTAGGACGGCACGCCCGCCTGCTCCACGTGGATGATGTTCGGCTTCTTGCCCTTCAGCGCGAGCTGGACGCCTTCGTAGCTCCAGTAGCCGCCGAGCGTCGCGTCGACGCGCTTGGAGAGCATCGCGGGCACGAGGTTGAACCCGACGTTGATCTCGCGCACGCTGGGCGGACCGACACGACTGCCGGCCAGGATCGTGCGCAGGTAGGCCGACTGGTACGGGATTCCGGCGGTGCCGACCTTCTTGCCGCGCAGGTCGGCCGGACGGCGGATCTTGGCCGAGCCGAGCGAGATGATCGACGTAAGCGGCTTCTGGACGATCGCGCCCACGGCCACCAGCTGCGCGCCGCGGTCGCGGGCCAGCAGCAGCTCGGGTTCGTAGGAGACGGCGAGGTCGATCTTGCCGGCCGCCAGCAGCTTCAGCGGCTGGGAGGGATCCGGCGGGGTCAGCAGATGAACGTCGAGCGCCGCCCGGCGGAACTCGCCGCTGGCCTGCGCGGCGTAGATGCCCGCGTGATCGGCGTTGGGGAAGAAGTCGAGCATCACCCGCAGCGATTCGGCACCGGAGGGATCGATGGCCTCCTTCTTGCTTCCGCAGGCGGCCAGCCCGGCGATGGCCAAGGCGGCCAGGGCGAGTGCGGCGATGCGTCGGATCATGCGATGAGCTCCTCTCGAGCGGGGCGGGTCCAGGGCGCGAGGCGGCGCTGGGTCAGGTTGAGCAGGGCGAACATCACGAGGGCGAGGGCGATCAGGATGACGACTGCGGCGTAGGCCTGCGCGGTGTCGAGCTGGGCGTTGGCGTACACGATGAGATGGCCGAGCCCGCCCGTGCCCTCGGTGGCGCTGCCCTGCTCGGCGAGTACAGCCCCGATGACGGTCGTCGCCACCGAGATCCGCGCGCCGGAGATCAGGGCGGGCAGGGCTGACGGCGCCTCGACGCGCAAGAACGTCTGGCGCCGGGAGGCACCGAGGGTGCGCAAGAGCTTGAGCAGGTCGGGATCGACACGCCTGAGCGCATCGAGGGTCGGCACGACGACGGGGAAGAAGCAGACGAGACCGACGATCAGCAGCTTGGGCACGATCCCGATGCCCAGCCACGTGACCAGGAGAGGAGCGACGATCACGATGGGGACCGCCTGCGAGCCCACGAGCAGTGGGTACAGCCCGCGCCGGGCGAACCGCGAGAAGTGAATAAGCACGGCGAGCGTGAGTCCGATCGCCACCGCGACGAGGAGACCCAGGAGGACCTCGCGGGCGGTGACCGTGAAGTTCGCCCACAGCACGCCCGAGTCGTTCCAGAGCGAGAAGGCGATCTCGTGCGGCGCCGGCAGGATCAGGGGATCCACCCCGCCGAGATCGGAGTAGAGCTCCCAGCCTCCGAGCAGCGCGAGGAGAACCGCGGCCGCGATCATCCCGCGAGCCCCAGCGCGGATGCCGCCTGCTCGCGCAGGAGGACGAGAGTGGCGTCATCCCGGCGCCGGGGGCGCGAGGCGGCGACGCCGAGCTCCGCCACGGCGCGACCCGGGCGCGGGCCCATCACGATCACCCGGTCGCACAGGATCACGGCTTCTTCGACGTCGTGTGTGACGAGGACGACTGTGCGAGGCTCGATGGCGAGCGCTTCGGTCAGCCAGTCCTGCATCTCGCGGCGGGTCAGTGCGTCGAGCCCAGCGAACGGCTCGTCGAGAGCGAGGAGTGGCTTGCCGGCCAGCAGGGTGCGCAGGAACGCGACACGCTGTCGCATGCCCCCGGATAGCTCCGCGGGGCGCGCGTCCTCGAAACCGGCGAGGCCGAAGCGCGAGAACAGCGGGCGGGCCTGCTCACGGGCCGCTTCCTTGCCCATGCCGTGAAGCGAAGGGGCGAGCGCCGCGTTGTCGAGCGCACTCAGCCACGGGAGCAGGAGATCGCGCTGGGGCATGAGCGCGGCCGGCTCGGCCTCCGACCGGCCCTCGTCGGGTCTGCGCAGGCCGCAGACGAGCTCGAGCAGGGTCGACTTGCCGCAACCGCTGGGCCCCACCACTCCGACGACCTCGCCCGGCGAGACGCGCAGGGTCATGTCGCGCAGCGCGGCAACGGGATCGCGCCCGCGCGGGCGGTAGGTCACGGCGACGCCGATCACCTCCACGGCGGCGGGTCCGGCTGGGCTGCGACGGGACTCGCCCGCGCGCGCCTGCGCTGTGATCGGCATCGCTCCCTCCGCGGGCATTACCCCACAGGTTCGAAGGGTCAGCGCCGGGCGGTCTCCTTCAAGGCGCTATCTCAGCCGGCTACCCGCCAGCTCCCCTGTTTGCAGTGCCGTTGATGGTACTGGCATGGATGCCGGGGCAGGTGGCAGGTGGCAGGGGGCAGGTGGCAGGTACGGGCTCGGCCGCGCGGCGGGACCCCAACCCTGCCACCTGATGTTCTGCCACCTGCCACCTCTTGCCGTCCACTTTGTTCTGGCCATCCGTCCACTTTGCGTCCACGTCAGGCGTACCTACTCCGCGCCAACGCATGTCCTATATGCGATCGGCCCCCGGCCTGCCACCTTTCCAGTGCGTCTTCCCCCTCCGTTTCTGCCATCAGGACAGGAACGAGCAGCTCACCCATGTCGAAGACCACTCCCACCCCTGAGACGACCGACCTCGAGTCCATCGTCACCGCGAGCCCCGACGGCGTCGTCGTGACCAGCGGCGACGGCTCGGTGCTGTACGCCAACGCGGCGGCGGCGGCCGTGCTCCGCCAGCCGGCCAGCGAGCTGCTCGGCCAGTACCTGCAGCTCCCTTCCACGCAGACCGAGAGCGGTAGCGAAGTCGAGGTCGTCTCGGGCGGCGCCCGCCGCGTGCTCGACGTACGCGTCGTGGAGACGCAGTGGCGTGGCCGCCCCGCGTCGCTGGCCTCCCTCCGCGACGTCACGGAACGCCGCCGCGCCGAGGCCGCCCTGCGCAAGGAGCGTCTGACCCTCGAAGCCGTCTTCCACGCGTCGCCGCTGCCGATCGCCCGTCTCGACCGCAATTGGAACGTCGAGCACTGGAACCGCGCCGGCGAGCGCATCTTCGGCTGGACCGAGGACGAGCTTCGAGGCCGGCCGCTGCCGCTCCTCCCGGTCAGCGACATCGAGCGCCAGGGCCTGCGCGAGCGGCTCGGCGCCGGTGACCGCCCTCTCCGGCTCGAGACGCGCAAGGCCAAGAAGAACGGCTCGGGCGTCGACATCTCGATGTCGATGTCGCACATCACCGACGCCGAGGGCCAGGCTGCGGGTGTCGTGGCGATCGTCGAGGACATCACGGAGCGCAAGCGCGAGGAGGAGCACATGCGCTACCTCGCCGCGCACGATTCGCTCACCGGCCTCGCCAACCGTCGCCGCTTCGAGGAGTCGTTGCGCACACTCGTCTCGCGCGCCTCGCTGCGCGCCCCGAGCGCGATCCTCATGCTCGACGTCGACAACCTGAAGACCGTCAACGATGCCGCGGGTCACGCGGCGGGAGACCAGCTGCTGGTCGCGGTCGCTCGCCTCATGGGGCAGACCGTGCGACCGGGCGACCTCGTCGCCCGCGTGGGTGGAGACGAGATCGGGGTCATCCTCGAGGGCGTCACGCTCGAGGCGGCGCGCGCCATCGCCGAGCGCATCCGCACGAAGTCGGAGGACTTCCTGTTCTGCCCCGACGAGCATGTCTTCGACGTCAGCGTGTCCATCGGCATCGCTCCGCTGGACGGCCGCCAGAGTGCGCGCGCAGCCCTCGCGCTGGCCGACCGGGCGCTCTACGCCGCCAAGGACAAGGGCAAGAACGCGGTGGTGGCCCACGACGGGTCGGCCGCGGCGCCCGAGCGCCCCGTGGCCGAGGATTGGGCGCGGCGCATCGGCGAAGCGCTGGGCGCGGCCGGGTTCGTGCTCGAGTTCCAGCCGATCGTCTCGCTGGCCGCCGAGGACGTCGCCCATGTCGAGGCCCTCGTCCGCATGCCCGGCGGTCACAACGGCGAGCTGATCATGCCCGGCAACTTCATGCCGGCGGCCGAGCGCTTCCGCCTCACCCGCCAGATAGACCGCTGGGTGATCGACCATTCGCTGCAGGTGCTTGCCGAGCATCCCGACATGCAGCTTTTCGTGAACCTCTCGGAGGCCTCCGTGCAGGATCCGGCCCTCCTGGCCTGGCTGCGCGAGCGTCTCGCCGCCGCCCATGTCGGTGCCCACCGGCTCGGGTTCGACGTCGGCGAGCGCACTGTGGCCGCGGGTTCGGCCGAGGCGCTCAGCACGCTGCACGACATCACCCGCATGGGCTGTGTACTGGCGATCGACGATTTCGGTAGCCGCCTCTCGTCTTTCGCTGATCTTCAGCGTGCGCCGGGAACGTTCGTCAAGGTCGACCGTCAGCTCGTGAGCCGGCTGGGCTCCGACGCCGGAACTCAGACGATGATGCGCGCGATCTCGGGCGCCTGCCAGGCGATCGGCAAGCAGCTCATCGCCGAGGGCGTCGAGACCGAGGGCCAGGCCCAGGCCGTGCGGGACCTCGGTGCGACCTTCGGCCAGGGCTACCACTGGGGTCGTCCCGGCGTGGCGATCCCGCCGATGCAGCTCGCGGGCTAGCTGGCCACCGGCCGCGTCAGCGCCTTCACGAAGTCCTCGAGCTGAGAAGTCGTCCAGCACTCGAACGCCGTGCAGTGGTTCTCGTATGCGGCGATGACCGAGTCGCCGTAGTTCCAGTAGAGCCTGGGCTCCGGGTTCAACCAGAACGTCCGGCCGGCGCGCTCGGCGATCTGCGCGAAGATGTCGTCGCGCGGGGGGCGGCCGTTCGTGCGCGCGTCGCCGAGCACGATGACGGTCGCCCGTGGGTGCAGGTCGTCCTCGACGTCGTGCAGGAACTCGCGCCAGACGCGGCCGTAGTCGGTGTAGCCCGAGACGTCGGCGACGCCCGCGTCCTTCGAGATCGCCTCGCTCACCGCCTTGAAGTTCTTCTCGCGGGTGAACGTGTCAGTCACCTCCGAGATCCGCTCGATGAAGACGAACGAGCGCATCTTGCGGAAGGAGTCGTGCAGGGCGTGGAGGACGGAGAGGAAGAAGACACTCGCCGACGTGACCGACGTGGAGACGTCGCAAAGGACGTAGATCTCGGGACGCCGCGGGCGCTTCGGCCGGTACTTCAACGCAACCGGAACGCCTCCGGTCTCGAGTGAGGCCCGCATCGTGCGGCGCACGTCGACATGCGCGTGCCGGCGCTGGCCACGTGCTTCGTGGCCCTGCGTAGCCAGCCGGCGCTTGAGCTGCATCACAACACGGTGCACCGCGGCGAGATCCTGCAGCGGCCCGCTCGGGAGCGCTCGGTCGAGCTCACCGAGTGGCCGCGAGGGCGGCATGGCCTGCGTGCGCTCGATGAGGGCGCGCTCGAGCTCGCGCCGTAGCTGCTGCTCGAACCTGCGCAACGCTTCCCGAGGGAGGCCCTTCGCACGCGGGTCGTCGGCGGGTAACTCGGGCTGGGGCTCCGAACGGAGTCCGAGCGCGCGCCGTATCCGCTGAACGTCAACCCCGATCACACCCGAGCCCTCGCGCTGAGACCCGAAGGCGGCGATCGCCAAGCGCGCGAGGTCGCGCATCGCTCCCTCCGACCCGTCGCGCAGGGCGGCGGCGATCTGCTGGCGCAGCGTGTCAAGGTTGATCTGGTCGGCGCCCGCCTCGGCGAGTTCCTCTCCCTCCGTGATCTCATGGCGCACCGCCTCCGCCTCGGCGGCGCGGAAGAAGAAGCGCTCAAAGATCAACTCAAAGACCCGGCGGTCCTCCTGCGACTTGGCCAGCGTGGCCGCAAGCGCCTCGCGCATCGGGGAGGGATCCGTCCAGCCGATCTCGCCGAGCGCCGCGAAGGCGTCGAGCAACTCGGAGGTGCCGATGGCCACTCCCTCTTGGCGCAACTCCTCGGCGAACCCGAGCAGGCGGGCGTCGAAGCCCTCGGGCCCGGCGTCCGGGAGGCCTCCGTACGGGCCCCGGATCGCGTTGTCAGCTGGTGGGCGGGGCGCCGAGGGCGGCATGGACGTTCTCGCCGAGTTTCATGCCGACCCGCTCGGCGACGGTATCGAGGTCTGTGCGGTGTTTGACGATCACGCTCATCGTCGAGCGGAACGTCTCGGCGTCGATGTCGCTGGCGCCGAGCAGCAGCAGTGCGCGGGCCCAGTCGATCGATTCCGCGATGGAGGGAGGCTTCTTCAAGTCGAGTTGGCGCACCTGGTGCACGATCTCCACGAGCTTGCGCGTGATCGTCGCGGAGAGATCGGGGGCGTGCATGCGCACGATCTCGAGCTCGTGCTCGAGCTCCGGGTAGTCGAGCCAGAGGTAGAGGCAGCGGCGCTTGAGCGCTTCGGTCAGCTCCCGCGAGTTGTTCGAGGTGAGGAGCACCACCGGCTGCGTGCGCGCCTCGATCAAGCCGAGCTCGGGGATGGAGAGCTGGAAGTCGGAGAGCAGCTCGAGCAGCATCGCCTCGAACTCCTGGTCGGTCTTGTCGATCTCGTCGATCAGCAGGACGACGGGTTCTTCGGAGGCGATCGCGCTCATCAGCGGCCGCGGGAGCAGGAACTCCTCACCGAAGATGTCGTCCTGTACCGCCTCCCAGCCGGTTCCGGTGGCTTCGGCCTGAATGCGCAGAAGCTGCTTGCGGTAGTTCCACTCGTAGAGCGCTTTGGCCTCATCGAGACCCTCGTAGCACTGCAGGCGGATCAGGCGCCGTTCGAGGAACTTCGCCAGAGCCTTGGCCAGCTCGGTCTTGCCGACGCCCGCCGGCCCCTCCACCAGCACCGGTTTGCCGAGCTGGGCGGCCAGGTGAGCGACGAGGGCGGTGGAGTCTCCGGGGAGATAACCGACCGACCGCAGGCCGTCGGCGAGCTCGGCAACGGATGAGGCCTCGCGCGGCATGGGGCGCCCCATGATAGGTGGGTGTGGAATGCTCGCTCCGTGTCCGTCATGCTTCCCCTCGCCGAGTTCCAGCCCAAGCTTGGCCCCTTCGTCGTGCTGCTCGCGATCGGATTCGCCGTCGGAGTCTTTGGGCACATCACGAAGTCGCGCACGATCGTGGCCATCGGAATCGCCCTGATCTTCCTCGGGACCGTTGTGCTGCCGCTGATCCTGTTCGGTAATCCGTACTGACTGCGGCGGGAGGCGCGCGGGTGTGGGCCGAGAGACGCTGGGCGCGGGCCCAGAGGTGATTCGTGCCTTAGGACGGGTGCATGCACATCCGGCTCGGCTTGCCTCTCCTGGTCTTCCTGGCGTTCCTGTTCGTGCCCGAACAGGGCCGGTTGGGCCCGGTCCTTCGGATCCAAGAGGGAGGGGGTGGGGGTTTGACGCTGCCGCGAGATCGAATGTATCCCGCATCCGACCGTCAGGCGATCGGAATCAGGATGGGTTCGCCCGGCGCCGCTCGGCCGGCGCCGCGCGGGTGCTCTCTTCCTAGATCTGAGCCCTGCACGCGGCTTGTGTCGGCCACGACAGCCGTAACGCCCTACGTCGCGATCGGGGACTCCTTCTCCTCGGGCGAAGGTGTGCCGCCATTCGACCGGAGCACGACCATCGCCGGAAGGGATACCTGCCACCGCTCCAGCCGCGCGTGGCCGCTCCTGCTCGCCGGGCGCTCCGGCGGTGATACGTACTCCCTTGCCTGCAGTGGCGCGACTGTCGCCGAGGTGATCGACGGCGACGATCGTCGGGCTGAGCGCGATAGGCGCCCGTCGCAGGTGATTCGCCTGGCGCGCATCGCAGGTGTGCGGCTGGTGACCGTGACGATCGGCGGCAACGACGTGGGGTTCGCCCGAGTGCTGCGCCGCTGCGCGACCCATCTTCGCTGCGACCGGTACTACGCCGCTCGCGGCCACGACCGCCTGCGGATGCGCATCGAGGCGCTTGCCGCGAGGCTTCCGGCCCTCTACACGTCGCTCCAGAGGGCAGCTCCCACCGCCCGGGTCGTGGTCGTCGGCTACCCCCGGCTGTTCCCCCTGCGCCCGAGTCGCTTCACGTGCGCCGCCCTGAGTTCCATCGGCCCAGAGGAAGTGGGTTACCTCAACGCACGCACGGCCGATCTCGACGCCGCGATCCGCGGCGCCGCGCGCACGGCAGGCGCCGGCTACGTTGATGCGCTCGACGCGTTCGCCGGGCACGCCATCGGCTGCGCGGGCGCGCAATGGGTCAGCCATCTGCGCCTGGCCCACCCCGAGTACTCGTTTCACCCGAACGCGGCCGGCCAACGGCGCCTCGCCGAGGTCGTCGAGCGCTGGCTGCGGCGGACACCTTCCGAGGGTTAGTCTGGACGGCGACCCTCGATCAGGAGAGAGCAGCCGTGTCCGCCACCGCTACCGGAGTCTCGAGCTTCTCCAAGGCCCTCGTGCTCGGAGAGATCCATGAGGAGATGGTCTTCCCCTACCCGCGGCCGAACGAGGCCGAGGCCGACAAGATCCGTGGGTTGATCACGCGCTTTCGCGATTACGCCGCCGAGAACGTCAACTCGAGGGCGATCGACGACGCGCGCTGGATCGAGGATCACGTCTACCGCGACTTGGGTGAACTCGGCCTCATGGGCCTCTACGTGCCCGAGCAGTACGGCGGGCAGGGGCTCTCGCAGACGGGCTACGCGAGAGTGTTCGAGGCGATCGGGCAGGCGGACGGGTCGCTGACCGTCGGGCTCGGCGTGCATCAGTCGATCGGCATGAAGGGCATCGTCATCTTCGGTTCCGACGCGCAGAAGGAGCGCTACCTGCCCGACCTCGCGTCAGGCCGGAAGCTCGCGGGCTTCGCGCTCACCGAGCCGGGCGCCGGCTCTGATGCGTTCAACCTCCAGACTCGCGCGGTCTCCCAGCCCGACGGGTCGTGGGTGCTCAACGGCGAGAAGCGCTGGATCGGCAACGGCGGCCGCGGGTCGGTGTTCGTCGCGTTTGCGCGTACCGAGGTCGACGGCAAGGACCGTCACACGGCGTTCATCCTCGAGAAGGGGATGAAGGGCTTCGAGGCCGGCGAGCCCTACGACACGATGGGGCTGCGGGGCAACAACCTCTGCCCGCTGTACTTCAAGGACGTGCGGGTGCCGGCCGAGAACGTGCTCGGCGACCCGGGTGAGGGCTTTCGCATCGCCATGCAGATCCTCAACAACGGGCGGCTTTCGCTCGGGACGGGCTCCGTCGGCCTGGCCAAGCGGCTGATCGATCTCGCGATCGACCACGTCAAGGAGCGCCGCCAGTTCGATCAGCCCCTGGCCGACTTCGACATGGTCGAGGACAAGATCGGTTGGATGGTCGCCTACCTGTTCGGCCTCGAATCGATGAGCTACCTCACGACGGGACTGGTGGACCAGGGAGTGAGCGACTACTCCGTCGAGTCGGCGATGTGCAAGGTCACCGGCACCGAGTTCGTCTGGTACCAGGCCAACCGCGCAATGCAGCTCAAGGGCGGGCAGGGCTACATGCGGGAGGAACCCTACGAGCAGATAATGCGCGACATCCGGATCTTCCCGATCTTCGAGGGCGCCAACGACGTGATGCTCTCCTACGTTGCGCTTACCGCCCTCAAGCCGCTGGGCGAGGAGCTTCAGGGGTTGTCCGGCCTCGACCTGCGCGCGCCGATCGCCTCACTCGGCACCGTGGCCGACTACGCGTTCTCGCGCGCCAAACGCGAGGTGCGGCCCGACCGCGTCACCCTCGCCCATCCTGAGCTGCGCAAGCTCGCCGACCCCCTGACCGACCAGGTCAAACGCCTGCGAGAAACCGCCGAGGGCCTGCTGCGCAAGTACGGGAACGGCATCCAGAAGCAGGGCATGTCGCAGAAGCGCCTGGCGCACGCCTTGATGGACGTCTACGCCCAGGTGGCCGTGCTCTCGCGGGTGACGTCGATCTTCGAGGACCAGGGGGTCGACGCGTCCGGGCAGGAGCTCTACATCGCCGAGACCTTCTGCACGCGCGCCGAACGAAGGGTCAAGAGCGCGCTCGATCAGGTTGAGCGCAACGACGACGACCGGATGCACTCGATCGCCCGCCTCGCCTACAAGCGTGGTGCCTACGGCTACGCGCTGTTCGAGGACTAGGCGGTGCCGACGACGGCAACCTGCTCACGTTCTTCGAACGCCTTTCCTGACCGGCGGAGACAACGCGGCAAGGCTGGCGGCACGCGCCGCCCAGCCCCTAGCGTCGCGGGGGACGCGGGCTCGGCTCGTCGCCGAGATCGAGCGTGAGGTCCTCGCGGGGCAGGGGCGGCTCCGAGCCGTGCGGCCGGGTCAGGTCGTCGAGCTCTTCCGGCCGGTCACGGTCGCGCGGGGGGTCGGATTCGAGCGGGATCGTGAGTTGTTCGTCGTCGTCGAGGCGCGCCCGCCGCAGCCTTGCCGCCCTCGGGGTGACCTTGGTGGAGGCGGTGATCGGGTCACCCGGTGGCACGACCGCGGTCGGGTTGTCCGGCTCGGGGCGGTGCGCGGCGCGCACGCGCCACCCCGCGTAAGTCAACGCGCCCGCTGCGCCGAAGGCGAAGATGAACCCCCACTGGATGCCGACCACGCCCGAGCCCTTGATGCCGGGCTTGTCGAAGGCGCGCCAGAGAAGCAGCAGCGTCGTCCACGCACCAGCTGCGAGCAGCACTGTGCCGTCGCCTCCGGGTAGATGGAAGGCGCGACGCTCGGCGCGTGCGTAGAGGAGGACGACGACCGCCAGCGCGACGAGCAGGACCGCCGCCTCCACGAAGGTGAAAACGCCGAACGCCGACTTGTCGACAGTCCGCAGCTGGGGGCCGAAGGTCAGCTGATACCACGGCAGGAACATCGATATGAGCAGCGCCAGGGAGGCAATCGCGGCCAGGCGCTGGTCGGGCGCAAGGCGCCGCCAGGAGACCGCGAGGCGCCCCGCGCCGGCGCTCGCCCGCTCGGCCGCGCCTGGGCTCACGCGTGGGCGCCCGCCGCGGCGCTGATTCGACTCCAGAGCAGCGAGGCGTCCTGATCGGAGACCGGGCGGATCTGACCCTGGAAGGCCAGCGTCCAGTGCTCCGCAGGCCACTTCGCGACGTGCTCGAGCTCGCCGGCGAGCGATTCCGCGGCCACCCACTCGTCCTCCTCGAGCACCACCTCGGGCTCGGTCGCAAAGCGCCACGGGTAGGGGTCGGCCTTCCCGGGCTTCCCGGGCCAGACCTTCGCGCGGTCCTCGAATAGCTCCCCGGTGATCTTGATCGAACCCCCGAAGGCCTTCACCCGGGTCAGGTAGAGCACGATTCGGTCGCCGGGCTCCATCTGCAGTGCGCGAGCGCGGTTGCGCTCTTTCAGCCCGATCAGCGCGAAGCCCGTGTCGCGAGTGGCCGCGAAGTTCTCGGGCGAGCCGGTCAGGATCCAGGTACGTGCGGCCACCATCCCGAGTCTACGGGCCGGGACCCGATGCGCCCGCCGGCTTCAGATGATGGGGATGTCCTGAACCTCGACGGGGGCGGCGCGGCGACGCGCCTCGACGCGATCGAGATACCAGTCAATCAGGGCGCGCAGAGCCAGCAGAAGCTCGCGCACGACGGTCGCCAGCTGCTCTTGAAGCTCACGGGGGACGAGCCCGCGCGCGAGCTGACCGAGGGTGAGGAGCCCGTGGAGATCGGCGCTGTCGCCGGCTCCCTCGGGTCGGGGCGCCTGCCAGCCGGTGTCGGGCGGCCGGCGCGAGCCCGCGGTGCGCGCCGCAGCGGCAGCCGCCTCCTCCACCAAGCGCTGAGCGGCCTCCTGCGTGCGCTCGAGGCGCTCGCGCAGCAACCCGAGGGAATCAGCCTCGCTCGCGCTCTCGTGTGTCTGCTGGGTCGGCGCCATCGAAGCTCACCCGGAGCGCGCCGTCGTCGAACGACGCCTCGGTCGGCGTGTACGCGGCGAGCGCAGGGGGGAGGATGATAGTTCGCTTTTGCCCGTCGACGCGGACCACGAGCTCGGCGCCGATCTTCTTCAGCGAGATGTCGCCCTTGCGCGCGAAGGGCAGCGCGATCCGCAGGCTTGCGTCGCGGTCGCCGATGACGAGCTGCTGGGTGAGGGTCTCGTAGAGCACCGCGGCCGGATCCTGCTCCCCGAAGGCCTCCCCGGCAAGCCGCTCGAGCATCTCGGGCCCGATCACCTCCTGGTCGAAGTACGGGGCGCGCAGCACGGGCACCGGCGCGAACGCCGACTCCACGAGCTCGAGATGCTCCTGCTGCACCTTGCGCCACGCGCCGAAGTAGTCGCCCACCTCGGCGGGGAAGATGCGGTTGACCACGACCGCGTCGGTCACGTAGCCGTAGAGGTTCAGGTAGGTGAAGGTCCTCATCGCCTCGTTGATGACCATGCGATCGGGGTTCATCACGAGGCGCACCGTCGCGCGCGAGGCGTCGCGGAGGATCTCGTGCATCGCGATGAGGTTCTCCGAGAGGCGGCGGATGTCGGAGAAGACGGCTTCGCTCGGCACGGGCATGTCGAAGAGCGTGCGGGCAAACGGCCGGGCGGCCGCCAGGATCTCCTTCTCCCACGGAAAGACCTTCTCGAGCCACCAGCGGGCCACGTCGGGGAAGGACAGCAGGCGCAGCGTCTCGCCGGTCGGCGCGCAGTCGACGACGATCACGTCCCACTCGCCCGACTCATGATGGCTCTTCAGCTGCAGTAGAGAGAACAGCTCGTCCATGCCGGGAGGCACCGTGAGCTCCTCGGCGGAGACCCGATCGACCCCGTGCTCCATCAGCAGCTCACCGAGCCAGGCCTGTACGGCCGACCAGTGGCGCTCCATCTCGGTCTGGGCCTGCACCTCCTGGCCCCACAGGTTCTCGGTCACGGCCACCGGTGCCGGACCGAGCTCGGCCTCCAGCGACTCCGAGAGCGAATGTGCGGGATCGGTGGAGAGGATCAGCGTGCGGTGTCCGGCCGCCGCGCACCGCAGCGCCGTGCAGGCCGCGACCGACGTCTTGCCGACACCGCCCTTGCCCGTGTAGAGGATCGTGCGCGGGGCAGTCATCTGGCGCCAGACACGTCGAGGCGCCCGGCCGCACTGCCCGTGTTGCCGGCCAGATCGCGGGCGGACACCCGCAGGTCGTAGCGGCCGGCTCGCGCCGGCCTCCAGGAGAAGAAGTGCGCGCCGCGCCCGAGCTGCGCCGCCCGGGGACCTGAGGATGCGCTGGCTGCCGCGACTTGCGTTGGTCGCGGCGATGCGGAGAAGTCCTCGCTCGGCACGGTCCGATCGTCGCGCAGGCTTGCGCGCGACCCGTCGAAGACGAGCACGGGGGAGGCCTGTGCGGCAGCCGGAAAGAGCGCGGCCGCCGACACAGCGGCAAGAGCAATTCGGCGCACGGGCGGATGGTACGCTCGCCCTCGCGCATGTCCAAGCACTTCTGCCGGCTCCCGGCCCTTGCCGCAGCAGTCCTGATCGCAGTCCTGGCGCTGGCCGGATGCGGCAGCGGCAAGAAGGGGAGCGACGATGCGCAAGCCCTCCTCAAGCAGACCTTCACCGGTCCGCATCGCGTCGACAGCGGGCGCCTCGCCCTCGCGCTGACCCTCAATTCGGGCGCGCAGAAGGGGCTCGATGTCAGCGTCAGCGGCCCCTTCGAGCGGGGTAAGACGGGGGAAGTCCCGAGGCTTGCCCTGCGGCTCATGATCCACTCTCCGAAGATCAGCGTGGACGCTGGCCTCACCTCCACCGCGACCCAGCTCTTCGTGCAACGCAGCGGGCAGAACTACGTCCTGCCGGCCGCGGCGTTCTCGCTCTTGCAGCAGAGCTACCGCTCGAGCGCCGCGCAGAGTGGCGGCAAGCCCCTGCTGAGCCGCCTGGGCGTTGCGCTGAAGTGGCTTCGCGACCCGAAGGTCGCGGGCGACGCCGACGTGGGCGGAACGCCCACCCGCCACATCACCGCCTCGATCGACGTGAAGGCGCTGCTGGCCGACATCGGCTCGCTCGCCGAGCGGGCCAAGGCCCTTCCGATCCCGAGCGGCAAGCTTCCTGATTTCTCCCGCGAGCAGCGCGACCGCCTCGAGAAGGCCGTCAAGGAGACCTCCGTGGACGTCTTCACGGGCAAAGACGACAAGACGATCCGGCGGCTTACCCTGCGCCTGCGTCTGCAAGCGGCGCCGGCCCAGGGCTCAGGCGCAGGCCTGCCGCCCACCGATGTCTCGTTCACGCTCGAGTTGACGTCTCTCAACCAGCCGCAGAGCATCACGGCGCCGGCAAACGCGAAGCCGCTCAACCAGCTGCCCGGTGGCGGCTTGGGTGGCCTGGGCACGCTCGGCGGCTCCTGAACGCGGGCCGCAGGACCTAAGCTCGACGCGTGCTTGCCCTCCGGCGCCTACTGCTGAGCGGCCCCGGCTGGCCCTACCTGCTCACTCCGTTCATCCCGATCGCCGTCGTGCTCGATGTGATCGACGCACCCGCCACGGCCGTCTTCTTCACCTCCGCCCTCGGGGTGATCCCCACGGCGGCGCTCATGGGGCGCGCGACCGAGGAGCTGGCGGAGCGCTCAGGGCCCGGGATCGGGGGCCTGCTCAACGTGACGTTCGGCAACGCGCCCGAGCTCATCATCGCCCTCTTCGCCCTCGACGCGGGGCTGCACGAGGTGGTCAAGGCGTCGCTGATCGGCTCCATCCTGGGGAACATCCTGCTCGTGCTCGGCGCCTCGATGGTGGCCGGCGGCATCGGCCGCGAACGACAGTTCTTCAATCGCACGGCAGCCTCGTCGCAGTCCTCGATGCTGCTCCTCGCGGCAATGGCGCTCGTGCTGCCCGCCGTCTACGTGCTGGTGCGGGGCGGCGCGCTCCCGAAGCCTTCAGCGGAGATCGCCTCCTACGGATCCTCAGTCGAGAACCTCTCGTTCGCGATCGCGGTGGTGCTCGGCCTCGCCTACGCGGCCAGCCTGCTCTTCCAGTTGAAGACCCATCATTCGCTCTTCAACCCGGAAGAGGACAAGTCGGAGGAGACGGGCGAGAACGCGCCCTGGTCGGTGCGCCGCTCGGTGGCGGGGCTGGCGATAGCCGGAGTACTCGTAGCGATCATGTCCGAGATCCTCGTGGGCTCGATCTCCGAGGCGGCCAAGACCGTCGGCCTGACGGAGTTCTTCATCGGTGCCGTGATCGTGGCGATCGTCGGGAACGCGGCCGAGCACTGGGTCGCTGTCCTCGTTGCTCGTAAGGACAAGATGGACCTGGCCGTCAACATCGCCATCGGCTCGAGCGCGCAGATCGCGCTCTTCGTGGTCCCCGTCCTCGTGCTCGCCTCGTTCGTCATCGGGCCCCACCCGCTGGCGCTGGTGCTGAACGGCTTCGAGCTCGGGGCCGTGCTGCTCGCTGTCCTCTTCGCCAATCAGGTCACGGGCGAGGGCGAGTCGACGTGGTTCGAGGGCGTCCTGCTGCTCGGGACCTACCTGGTGCTCGGCCTAGCTTTCGCCTTCGCATAGCGCCGACTCCCGGGTTACTAGGCCTGAAGCTCCTCCACGCCGTTGTCCTCTTCTTCCTCTTCGTCATCCGTGTCGTCGTCGAGGTCGGTTGCGCGGTCGGGCCCATGGGTGACCTGGTAGCGCTCGAGTAGCTCGTCGCGCGCGTGCTCGTCGATCGGAGCGGTGTCGGAGACATGCACCCAGTCGCCCTGCTCGGAGCTCCCGGTGTCGAAGAGGTCAGAATCGATGTGAGGAGAGTCGTCGACGACGACGAGCACCTCGGTCTTCGGGTTGAAGTAGGTCCCCGGGTGGTCGACGAGGTCTTCGAGGGAGAAGGTCTTGGGAGCGGCCATGGGCGGGAGGCTACTCGGATCCCTCGGTGAGGTCGGCCAGCTGGCGCGCGACCTCCTGCTCCACGTCGAGGGGCGCCTTGCCCTGCCGCTCGCGCCGGGCGTTCCGCGCGAGGACGAGCTGGTGTATCTCGTCGCGCAGCGCCGGGTCGACCGTCACCTGGGTGAGGCGCTTTATCTCGTCGTCGACGTCGAGCGGCGACTGCCCACGGCGGGCGCGGCGGGCGTTCTGGGCCCCAACCATCTGCCGTATCTCCTCGTCGCGCTCACCCGCGGCCGCGGCGCTGCCGGCGGCCGGGTCGCGTGGGGGAGCGTCGCGCTCGTCGCGCAGGCCGCCGCGCCCAATCTGGTCGTAAAGCCTCCCCCGGCCCACGAACGAAGCGATCGCGACGATGATCGCCACACCCATGACCACGAAGATCACGACTCCGAAAGCTTCCTGCACGCCTTACAGTGTGACGATGGCCCCGCGCGGCCGGCGCCGGCTCCGGCGCCGCTCATTCTCGCCCAACCGTCCCATCCTGTTCTCGGAGCAGTACGGCCTCGCCATGGTCACGGGGTTCGTGATCCTCGGCTCGATCGCCGTGGTGATCTGGGCGCTGACCCAGTAGAAGCGGGCGCGTGCGGCTGTTGTGCCGCCCCAGGGGCTCCGCTACCCTCTCGGGACACTGATTGACTGACCAGTCAATCGAGATTGCCGCGCGGCTCTCACTCTTCCGCCGCGCCCGACTTCAGGAGCCAAGGAACAGTGGTTGATTTCACGCTGACCGACGAGCAGAAGAACCTTCGCGAGCTCGCTCACGACTTTGCCGAGAAGGAGATCCGCCCCGTCGCCTGGGAGTACGACCGCGAGGGCACGTGGCCGGCAGACGTCATCAAGAAGGCCTGGGACGTCGGTCTCATGAACACGCACATCCCCGAGGAGTACGGCGGTCCGGGCGTGGGCTACCTCGACGGCTGCCTCATCGAGGAGGAGCTGTCCTGGGGCTGCTCCGGCATCCAGACCTCGGTCGGCTGCAACGGCCTCGCCACCGCGCCGGTGATGCTCGGCGGGTCGGAGGAGCTGAAGAAGAACTACCTCGGCCGCCTGACCGAAGAGCCGCTTCTGGCGTCCTTCTGCCTCACCGA
Organism: Solirubrobacterales bacterium; assembly: GCA_038200435.1. Taxonomy (GTDB): domain Bacteria; phylum Actinomycetota; class Thermoleophilia; order Solirubrobacterales; family Solirubrobacteraceae; genus JBBPXY01. The sequence goes on along the minus strand of JBBPXY010000044.1, from coordinate 225 downwards.
GCCCGACGCCGGCTCCGACGTCTCGGGCATGCGCACGAGCGCGGTGAAGAAGGGCGACAAGTGGGTCATCAACGGCTCCAAGTGCTTCATCACCAACGGCGGCTACGCCGACTGGTTCACGGTCTACGCCAAGACCGACAAGGACGCCGGGCACCGCGGCATCTCCGCGTTTGTCGTGCCCAAGGACGCAGGCGTGATCGTGGACAAGAAGGAAGACAAGATGGG
>JBBPXY010000043.1:0-18355 GCA_038200435.1 Solirubrobacterales bacterium | reverse complement strand
GGTCGCTCGGGGCGGCCGCCCCCATGCCCGAGAGCTCGGGCTGGTCGGTTCCGGTCAGACGCAGCGTCACCGGCTTGGCCTGCCAGGCGCTCGGGTCGGGAGCCCCGTCCACGCCCGCGCTCGGAGGCGCCCGGTCGATGCGAATGTCGGTGTCGCCGACCGCCGCCGAGGGCACGTCGGCGCCGGAGATTGCCCTTGCCTTGAGGCGATGGATCCCGTTGGGAAGACCGTCGATCACGTAGCTCGCCGGGTTGCCCAGCGCGTCGATCGTTCCGTCGGGCTCGCTTCCGTCCAGCGTCACCGAGTAGCCCACGATCCCCGACGGAGGCCGTTGGTCGTCCTGTTTGAGGCCGATCGTCTCCGGATGCGTCGCTGCCTCCCGCTCGTTGATCCACCCGTTCCGCTCCGCCGGCCGCGCCTGCCCCGGCGCCGTGTCGTCGAATCGCAGGTGCACCGGCAGGCTCTGGGAGTCGCGCGTGCCGTTGCCGGCCGCGTCCTCGAGGTGAACGCGCACGACCCAGTCGCCGACCGGTGGGCGCAGCCCGTCCACGCGCGAGATGCCCGACCCGGCGATGCGCGCGTTGAAGCAGGACCCTCCCGCGGCCGCGCAGATCTCGACGTGCGCCGCGACGATCGGGGCGACCTGGCCCTCCGGGTTGCGCCAGGCGACCGAGAAGCCGTTGCGCGAGCGCCAGGCCTCGCCGCCCTCCACGTGGATGTCCGACACGGGCGCCGGCGCATGGTTGTCGACGAAGAGGACGCGCTCGCCGGCGGACTCGTTGCCCGCGGTGTCCGCCCCGATCACCCGCACGCGGTTCGCGCCGTCGTGAAACGGCGCGTCGGCGGTGTGGAGCGAGAAGGCGCCGGATACGAAGTCCGGGCACGGTCGCGGGCGCGTGGAGTCGCAGCCCCGCGTGGCCGTCTCCGCAACTCTCTGGCCGTTGACCTCCACCCGCGTCGAGGAGACTCCGCCGGGATCCGCCAGCCCGTAGAACACCGCTCCGACCGCCCGGTACCACACGAACGGGTCACCGGCGTAGAGGCCGGCGAATCGCGGCCCCGCGCGATCCTCCACCGTGACTCGGGCGTCGTAGAGGTTCGCCTCGACCGCGGGCACTCGGCCGGGGCCCCGCGTGTCGCAGCCGCGGACCCGCGTGCACACCGCGATCAGCCGGATCCAGCGCGAATGCGCAACGGGCCGCGCCGTCGCGCCCACGGGATGCAGGCGAGGACAGCGTCCCGGCACGCTGCCACACTCGTAGGTCGGCCCGCGGTCGGTGTCGATGCCCACCCACCATCCCGGAGCCGAGCGGGTGAGCCGGGCGCCGAAGTTAGACCCGACGACGGAGGTCCCCTCCGGGGCGGTGAAGCGAAACTCGGCAGAGGACCCGCCCGGGACGACGCTCGGCCCGTTGGTGGCGCTCGCGACCACCATGCCGCCGCTGGGCTTGCCGCGGCTCGGACACAGGACCGCGGCGCGCATGGATCTGCTTGCGCGCGGGACCCAGGAGCGGTTCACACCTCCTGGAGCGGCGTCGCAGGCCGGCACGGAGTAGGTGCGCGCGCTCGCGGAGGAGGCGGCCGTCAGGCCGAGGACGAGCGCGAGGACCAGGGCGGCGCACAGCGACAACGGACGCGGGCGACGGTGTTGCAGGGCGGTGAGCATCGTGTCTCCGTGGGTCGAGCGGCGGTTTGCGAGCCGCAGTCCGCACCACATGGGCGCGTATCGCGGCAGCCACTTTCTGAGAGGCCGCTCATGAAAGGGCACCCGGACGCAGACTCGCCCCGGTTGCCCGGAGGAGAACCCGCAAAGTGCGACGCTTTTCGGTGCGGCGTCGGCCGCACCGAACCGCTAGGACCCCGCCCGCACCTTCTCCGCCGCCTCACGCACGCCCCGGCGGCCGCGATGCGTCTGCTCGTAGAGCTCGACGACCGCGGCCAGCGCCTCGCCGCCCCCGCTCAGCCGCTGGCGAATCTCGCGCACGTTCATCTCGTCGTAGCCCGGCCACGGCTCGTCGACGCGCAGCTCCGCGCTCGCCCCGTTCGCCCCGTTATCGCCCGACCCCTCCTCGTCGCTCTGCACGATCAACGTGAGATCGGGCGCGTCGGGGCGGCGCACCGGAGCGGGCGCCTTCTCGCGCACGAAGCGGCGCGGACGCGGCGCCCCCGGCACCAGGGCGGTGCCCGAGTCCGACTCCGGCAGGGCGAGCTCCTCCTCGCCCGTGAGCGTCACCTTCGCCGCCGCGGCGAGCTCGCGCACCGCCTCCTCGAAGTCCACGGCCAGCTCCTCGAGGTCGTGCATGACGTCGAAGTCGCCGACCAGGCCGAAGTTCATCTTGCCGTTGTAGGAGAGGATCGCCACCCCGAACGCCTGGCTCTGCGCGAGCGGCACCATCGGGAAGATGTCGATCAGCTCGTGCTCGCCGAGCTTGAGCGCGAACTGCGGACCGGGCACGTTGGTGACCACCAGGTTGAAGAAGCGCTGGCGCGCGAGCAGCCGCGCCGCCTGGTTCATGATCGTCGGCGGGGCAAAGCCCGAGAGCTCGGTGAGCGCCTGGGCGCTGACCGCCTGCGGGGACTCCTTGACCGCGCGCATCTCGTCGCTCACCCGGCGCAGGCAGGTGACCGGCTCGGGGCAGGAGACGGGCAGCGAGGCAACCATGCCCGAGACCTGGTTGCCCGTATCGCCCTCCGCCCCGGGCGCACGCACGCTCACGGGCACGAAGGCGCGCAGCGAGAGGCCCGGCTCGAGCTCGCCGTGGCGGTCGAGGTGGCGGCGCAGCGCGCGGGTGACGATGGTGAGCACCACGTCGTTGACCGTGCCCCCGAGCACGTTCTTGATCGCCTTGATGTCATCGAGCGAGCAGCGCACCCAGGTGAAGCGGCGATCCCCGCCGATCGGCCCGCGGTTGTAGGGGGTCCCCGGCGCGGGGCTCAAGTCGTCGACGAATAGCCCCCCGAAGGCGCGCGCCGCGTCACGGGCGCCGGCCAGGAGCTGGAGGGGACGGCGGAGCACTGCGCGTGCCGGGCGCACCATCTCGGCGGGGATCGTCGCGCGCTCCACCATCGCGTCGGCGAGCAGGCGCACGCCCGAGGGCGCGGGCCGTGGGTTCCAGCGGGCCGGAGCTTTGCCGCCCGCCTGCTCCTCGGAGGCGAAGAGCACGGAGAGGATGTCGAGGCCGGAGATGCCGTCGACCACCGCGTGGTGTGTCTTGGAGAGCACGGCGAAGCGGCCGCCCTGCACCTCCTCGACGAGCCAGAGCTCCCACAGCGGCTTCTCGCGGTTGAGCTGCTGGGAGAAGACCCGCCCGGCCAGCACCTGCAGCTCGTACTCCCCCTGCGGGCTGGACAAGGCGGCGGCGCGGACGTGGTAGCGCAGGTCGAACTCGGGGTCGTCCACCCAGCGCGGCCGCCCCTGGCGCAGCGGCACCCAGGCAAGCTTCTGCCGGTAGCGCGGCACGAGATGCAGCCGCGACTCGATGCGCGAGACGAAGTCCTCGTAGCTCGGCGCGGGCCCGTCAAAGAGCATCACGCTGGCCACGTGCATGTGGGTGGAGCGATCCTCCAGGTGCAGGAACGAGCTGTCGAGTGGGGTGAGGCGGTCGCTGGGCACGGTGCTCTCCGGTCGACGAAGCGGGTGTAGGGCGGATTCCCGTCGGGCGCCCAAGGTAGTCCTCGCGGCGCGCGATCGGTGCCGCTCCCCTACCTTCCGGGAGGAATGGCGCCCTCCGGCTCGAGCACCACCTCCGTGAAGCGCTTCGGCACGGGCGCCTCCGCGGCCGACCTGCGCCCGGGTCACCTCGTCTTCACGCACGGGAGGCACTGGCCCGCGCGGCTCATCCGCTTCGGGCAGAAACTTCGCTTCACGGGTCCGCGCGCGCCGTTCGCCTACTGGAACCACGTCGCGCTCGTGCTCGGGCCGAGCGGCGACCTCGCCGAGGCGCTCAGCTCCGGCGTGGTGCGCACGAACATCGCCAAGTACGAGCGCACGGACTACGACCTCGTGCGGGTGGAGAGCACGACCGAGGACGAGCGGGAGATCCTCCTCTTCGCCGAGTCGGTGCTCCTCGCCCGCTGGCGCTACGGATGGGTGACGATTCTCGGGCTCGCGCTCACGCTGCTCACCGGCTCGCGCTTCACCGTCGGCCGGGTGGGCACCGCGATCTGCTCGGGCTTCGCCGCCGAGGCGCTCGTGCGCAACGGGACCATCTTCGCGCGACCGCCCGCGTACATGATGCCGGCCGACCTCGCCGAGCACTACGGGCTGCGTGGCCGGAGCCGAACGCTTGAGGCCCGGCCGCCCGGGTAGAGCGGCGAGACCTACCCGGCGGTCCAGGCGAGACGAGGACCTACTGCCGAGCGGCCGTCGATGGCCTTGCGCTGGGCGGTGCGCTCCGTGGCCAAGGCGGGGACGATCGCGATCATCGGCGTCTATCCGCCCGAGCACGACTCCTTCCCGATCGGCGAGGCGATACAGAAGAACCTCACGATCAAGATGGGCAACTGCAACCACCGCCGCTACATCCCCGAGCTCGTCGGGATGGTGCGCTCAGGGAAGGTCGACCCCTCGCGCGTCCTCACCCAGCTCGAGGGCGCGACCTCGGCCGTGGAGGCCTACGAGGCCTTCGACCAGCGCCGGCCGGGGTGGATGAAGGTGGAGCTCGGAGCCCACGGCGTAGGCGGGCGGGCGGCGCCCCGGGTCAGAGCCCGAGGCGCCGGTACTCGATCGCCGGGCAGCGGTTCATGACCACGTCGAGCCCGGCAACCTCCGCGCGTGCCGCCGCCTCGGCGTCGATGACCCCGAGCTGGAGCCAGACCGCACGGGCGCCGATCTCGATCGCCTCGTCCACGTGGCGCCCGGCCTGCTCGGAGCGGCGAAAGACGTCGACGACGTCGACCTCTCCGTCCACATCGCCCAGCTTTGCCTGGGCGGGCTCGCCGAGGATCCTCTCGGCCGCCGGGGTGACCGGCACGATCCGGTGCCCGCGCGCCTGGAGCAGGGCGGCGATGCGATGCGAGTCGCGCGCGGGATCAGGCGAGCAGCCCACCACCGCCCACGTGCCGGCCGTGGTGAGCAGCCGGCGGATGACTCCTTCGTCGTTCAGGGTCGAGGTCCCGCGCTGGGGGCGGCCGTATCCCGGAGCGCGCCCTCGAGACGCTCGAGCATCTGCGCGTAGATCCGGCGCAGAACGGCGGGCGCAAACCTCCGCTCGAAGAACCCGCCCACTCCCTCGGCGCCCCGCCAGGTGCTGGAGATCACCACGCGGGTCTCCCGGCCCTCGCCCCCGGGGGTGAGCGTCCACGTGGTGACGAGCGAGGAGCCGGCGTCGCTCTCGCGTAGGGTGCGGCCCGACGTCGGCTCGTCGACGCGCATCCGGTAGGAGCGCTCGCGCCGACCGGTCTGGAGGCGGTAGGAGAACACCGTGCCCGCACCCTGGCCGCCCTCCTCCACCGCGAAGTCGTGGAAGTGGTCGGTGAGGATGCGCGGCCGCTGGGCGTAGTCGCGTAGAAAAGCGGCCACGCGCGACATGTCGGCGGAGACGGTGCGTTGGGTCTCGAGGTTGATCTGGGCCATTGTCGGGCCCATCATGCCCAAGCGACCGGCGTTGCGACGCCAGAAGGAACTGCGGCGGCCGAACTCGAGAGCGGCGGCGAACCGACGTGCGGCGAGCCGATTCCCTGGGTAGGGACCCCGGATGACGGGATCTCTGATCGACCGTGCCCTCGGGCTGGCGCCCGGCCCGGTGGAGGGAACGTTGCGCATGGCCGGCGCCGTCGGCGCCGACGTGCTCGAGTCGGTTCTGGCGCTCAGCCCCGACCACGACGACTACCCCGACGATCCCTTCGCCGCGCGCGACCCCGAGTACATCCGGCGCACGCTCCCGGCGCTGCAGACCCTCTCGCGCGGCTACTTCCGCGGCGAGGTCCGGGGGCTCGAGAACATCCCCAAGACCAAGCCGGTGCTGCTCGTGGGCAACCACTCGGGCGGAACGCTGATCGCCGACACCTTCGTCTTCTCCGAGGCGTTCTACCGCCACTTCGGCCCCGAGCGCCGCTTCCACCAGCTCGCGCACGACCTCGTCTTCAAGCTGCCCGGCCTGCGCGCCATGCTCTCGCGCTACGGGACGGTGCCCGCCTCCCCGGAGAACATGCGACGCGCGCTCGAGCAGCGCTCCGCTCTGCTCGTCTACCCCGGCGGCGATCACGAGACCTACCGCCCCTCGTGGGAGTCCAGCCGGATCGACTTCGGCGGCCGTACGGGCTTTGCCAAGCTGGCGCTCGAGACCGACACGCCGATCGTCCCCGTGGTGGCGATCGGCGGCCAGGAGACCGCCCTCTTCCTCGGTCGCGGCGGGCGCCTGGCCTCGGGACTCCACCTCGACCGGCTATTTCGCCTCAAGGTCGTGCCCCCGCAGATCGGTCCACCGTGGGGGATCACCGTGCTTGACCTCCCCGGCCGCTTTCCGCTTCCGGCCAAGATCACCGTGCGGGTGCTGCCGAAGATCGATCTGCGCAAGCGGCTCGGGCGCGACGCGGGCCCTGAGGAGTGCGCGGAGCTCGTGACGAGCACGATGCAGCGAGCGCTCGACGGGCTGGCCGAGGAGCGGACGCTGCCCGTCGTCGGTTGAGAGCTTCACAGGGTTAGACGGGCCGTATGTGGCCTCGATCCTCCGTCCGGTTGCGGTGAGGAAGCTCTCAGGAACCGGCTCGGCGTCCAACCTCGGTCGATGGGAGGGGTTGTTCACCTCGCTACGTCCAGCAGCACCGAGAGGAGTCCCATGCGTCTCGCATCACGCTCGCGCATCGTCGCCGCCGTCGCGGCTTTCGCGTTTGCACTCGCCATCCCCGCCGCCGGCTCGGCGAAGAGCACCAACGGCAACCACTGCGGCAAGGGCCACGCCAAGCACGGCAAGGCGGTCGGCAAGAGCTGCGCCAAGACCCACGCCAAGCACGCCAAGAAGGCCAAGGCCACTCAGGCCGAGCGCAAGGCCGCCAAGGCCGAGCGCGAGCCCGTCGCCGCCGAGGTGAACGAGGATCAGGCCGACCAGAACGACCAGGCCGACACCACCGACCAGGGCGATCAGGCCGAGCAGCCCGAGCAGGGCGACACCCAGGACCAGGGCGATCAGGCCGACCAGAACGAGGCCGACGACGCAAACGAGCAGGCCGACACCCCGGATCCGGCCGAGCAGCCCGAGCCGGCTGACACGCCGGACCCCGCGGGCTCCTAGGCAGATCGCCTAACCGCGCTCGAGGTACAAGGCCAGCGGCGCGAACCGCCAGAGTTCGCGCCGCTGCGCCCTCAGTCCACGAGCGCCTGGGCCACGAGCTGGCGCAGCTGTGAGCGGATCGGGTAGGTGCTCGAGGGCAGGAGTTGCGTGAAGAAGAGGACGGTGATCCGCTCCACCGGGTCGATCCAGAACGCGGTGCTCGCCGCTCCGCCCCACGAGCACTCGCCGGGCGAGCTCGGCACCCGGTTGGCCACCGGGTCCACCACCACCGAGAAGCCGAGTCCGAAGCCCACGCCGTCGAAGGTCGTCTCGGCGAAAAGCGGGCGTCCGAAGGCCTCGAGGTCCGCGCCGCCGGGGAGGTGGTTGGCGCGCATGAACCGCACGGTGCGCGGGCCGAGCAGCCGGGCGCCGTCGAGCTCTCCCTCGCGCAGAAGCATCTGCGCGAAGCGGTGGTAGTCCGCCGCGGTGGAGAGGAGCCCGCCGCCGCCGGAGAGGCAGTCGGGCGCCCGCAGCGCGCTCGCTCCCATGCGCTCGTTGCGGGTCGCGCGGCCCGTGGCCGGATCGGGCGAGTACAGCGCGGCCAGGCGCTCGGCCCCGCCGGCCCAGAAGCCCGTGTCCGCCATCCTCAGCGGCGCGAAGATCCGCTCGGCGAAGAACTCGTCGAGCGGCTGTCCCGAGACCACCTCGACCACGCGACCGAGCACGTCGCTGGCCACGGAGTAGTTCCACTCGCTGCCCGGCTGGAAGAGCAGCGGCAGCTCGGCCCACGCCTCGCAGCACGCCGCCAGGTCGAGGCCCGGCGGCGTCCCCCACTCGAAGCCGGCCTCGCGGTAGCGGGCGTCGACCGGGTGGGAGTGATGGAAGCCATAGCTCAGCCCCGCGGTGTGGGTGAGCAGGTGCCAGATCAGGATCGGCTCGGTCGCCGGCTCGGTGACGGGCTTGAGCGCCGAGCCGCCCGTGAAGACCCGGGAGCGCGCGAACGCGGGGATGAACCGCGAGACGGGGTCCTTGAGCTCGAAGGCTCCCTCCTCCCAGAGCATCATCGCGGCGACCGCCGTGATCGGCTTGGTCATGGAGTAGATGCGCCACACCGTGTCGAGCTCGACCGGCAGCCCGGCCTCGACGTCACGCCGGCCCGAGGCGGCGAGGTGAGCGACCTGTCCGTCCCGCGCCACGACCGCGAGCCATCCCGGCAGGCGCCCGTCGGCGACGTAGGCGTCGAAGTGGCGATCGATCCGCGCCAGGCGGGCCGGGTCGAAGCCGAGCTCCGCCGGATCGACCTGCACCTCGAGCGCCGTCGTCGCAGAGGAGGAGGCCACGTGCGCTACTCGTCGCGGGGCGGCGGCGAGAAGACGATGCGCTTGAGCTCGGCGATCGAGGTGCCGTTCAGCCGCAGGGCGGTCTGGATGCCCTCCGCTCCGAGCTCGCTGGCGTCGAGGCGACGGCGCAGATCGTTGAGCGCCGGGCGATCCTCGTCGCTGACCTGGTCGCGCCCCGTCTCGAGCAGGATGATGTGACGCGGGCGCCGGAGGCGCGCGGCCGCCCGCACGTAGGGCTCACGCGCGGCGCCGTCGAGCCCCTCCATGGCGACCACGACGGTCTCGCCGGCGTCGAGTCGCTTGAGCAGCGCGGCGTGGAGGAGCTCGCCGGCCCGCGTCTCGACCTCCTCCTCGGGGACGCGACCAGCGAGCAGCCCGCGCACCTTGTCGAGGGAGAGGAGCGCGGAGCGGTCGGTGATGAGCCGCTGGGCGAAGCGGTCACGCTCGCTCGCCGAGGCGGAGACCAGCAGGAGAAGGCTTCCGGGCGAGTAGCGCATCCGGTCGGAGGGCTTGAGGACGCGGCAGCGGACCGAGATGTCGGCGGGACGCGGCGGGGCGCCGTCGCGGCGAGGGCGATCCGAGGACCATCCGCCGCGCTCGTCGTCGCCGATCCGGATGCTGCGGCTGGAGGAAGGGGTGGGCATGACGTCCATGATGCCCTAACGCGCGCTGAAATCGGGTTTTACCGCTCCCTACAGGTCGAGCACCTCCAGATCGGGGCGCCGCGCGCGCAGCGCGTCGCACAGGACCCGACGCTGGCAGGCCGCCGGATCGGCCTCCAGGCAGAGCAGCGCCGTGAGCGGCGAGCGCTCGAGCTCGGCGGCCAGCGCGTCGAGCTCCTCGCCCCGCTCGGCTTCGACGTGCTCGCGGAAGGCGGCGGCCGCCTCGGCGAGGTGGCCCGACCGGTAGAGCCCGCGTATCTCGAGCGGGGTCCCGAGCTCGCGCCGGTGCTCGTAGAGGATGCCGTGCTCGTCCAGCAGCGCCGCGAGGCGGGTCTTCGACATCCCCGGCCGGCGCGACTGGGGGCGGATGCGCACGTCGATCACGCGGCGCACGCCCGCGGCCCCGAGCGCGGTGGCCAGCGTCTGGGGGAACATCTTCTCGTAGCCGATGGTGCACAGGGTCGGCACGAGCGCGCTCAGCGCTCCGTGTGCTCGGCGGCGTGCGCCCGCGCCTCGGCCTTCTCCTCGAGCGTCATCGCCCCGGGATGACCGGCGCCCGGCCACGGCGTGAGAAGCAGCAGGAGTCGCGTGTCGGCCTTGGCCGAGACCTCGTGGCGCTCGTGCGGATCGAACTCGAACAGGTGCCCGGGACCGGCGGAGCGGCTCGCGCCGTCGGCCGGGGTACTCATGTCGATCTCCCCCTCGATCACGAGGACCCACGCCCGCTCGTGGACCTCGTGCTCCTGCATCCGCTCGCCGGCCGGGATGTGCAGCAGGATCGCGCGCGCGTCGTCGGTGGTGGAGAGGATGAGCGGGTGATGCGGCTCGGCGTCGACGGTTCTCAGGTTCCAGTCGTTCATCGAGGCTCCTGTCGGGGCGGCGCGGACGGGTCGGAGTATTATCCGGCCGAAGTGGAAGACGACGCGATTCGCACCCTGGTCGTCCGCCTCGCGCGTCCTCATCCCTCCGGCGGTCAGGTCGTCGAGCGCGCCGCGATCCTCGCGGAGGGCGCCGACTTCGACGCGGTGATGAGCTGGATCCTCGCCCGCGGAGGCAAAGCGGAGACGATGGCCTCGGCCGCTCCCGGACGGGGACTGCACGCCGCACGACAGGACGACCGGGCCGAAGGGGCGAACCGGACGCCTCTTCGCTTCGTGCTTCCGGCCGGCGCTCTGAGCTAGAGCGTTTACTCTTCTGAGCGGTCCGAAGTCCGCGCGGCCGAGTGAGGTGAGATGACGCACGCCATCGCGACGGGCATTCCCATGACTGCGGAGGAGCTGCTCCGGCTCTCGCGCGGTCGGGCTCGCTTCGAGCTCATCGAGGGAGAGTTGACCGTCATGGAGCCGGGAGGGGCGGAGCACGGGGCGGTGGCCGTTCGGATCGGCGCGAAGCTCTTCACCTATGTCGAGGACCACCGGCTCGGCGCCGTCTTCGGAGCCGAGACGGGCTTCGTGCTCGCGCCGGGCGAGAAGCCGACGATCCGCGCGCCCGATGCCGCCTTCGTCTCGCGCGCGAACTTCGAGCGACTGGGTCCGACCGAGAAGTACTGGCCCGAGCCGCCCGACCTGGTGGTCGAGGTGGTCTCGCCCGGCGACTCCTTCTCTGCCGTGCACGAGAAGGCTCTGGCCTGGCTCGAGGCGGGCAGCGCGCTCGTCGTCGTCGCCGACCCCCGCACGCGGATGGTGACGGTCTACCGTCCCGGCGGTGTGATGACGGCTCTACGCGGCGACGATCCGGTCGACGCCGGCGCGGTGGTGCCCGGGTGGACACCGCCAGCAGACGACCTCTTCTCCTAGCCGCCCGCTTCGACCGGCGCCGTCTTATGCCGAAGACCTCTGCGGACGGAAAGCCGCTGGAAAACTGGCGGCGACGCCCAGCTCGACGCCTACGGCGGCGACGCAGCCCAGCACCGCCGCGGCGACCGCCTCCGTCTCGACCAGGCGCGCGAGCACGACCAAGCGCGCCAGCACGAGCACGAAGACCGCCACGGGCAGCGCGGCCAGCAACCAGTACGGCGACGTCCGAGTCCGGGTGACCGTCAGCGGCGGGAAGATCACCAGGGTCACGGCACTGGACCTCCCGATGCAGGATCCGAAGTCGCAGGAGATCAGCTCCTACGCCGAGCCGCAGCTGCGCCAGCAGGCCCTCCAGGCCCAGAGCGCGAGCGTCGGCGGCGTCTCCGGCGCCAGCTACACGAGCGAGTCCTACAAGGAGTCACTCCAGTCCGCGCTCGACCAGCTCGGCTTCAAGGCGTGACCGGGGCGGCGACGACTGCCGATTCTCAGGCGCCCGCGGATCACCCCCTACTCGAGCAATGGCCGACGATCGAGAGCCGGCTGGTTCGCGCGCGGAAGCTCGCCCGCAGAATGCGCGTCCTGCGGTCATAGCGCCAGGAGCGCCGAGGGAGCGTGCGCCGGCCGATCCGCACCGAGCACGGCCGGAACGGGTGCGCGAGCGTCGAGAGCGACGCCTGGAGCGCGTAGCGGCGCGTGCGGCGCCCCGCGATGCCGAGCCTCCACGCGGCGCGCCCCTCGGCCGAGCTCCAGCGCTCGCCCACGCCCAGGGCGCCGCGGGTGCGGCCGCGCGGGAAGGCGAGCAGGTGCCGGCTGCCCTCGCGGTCGGCGGCGTGGACCAGTCCGCGGGCGTGACCGAGCCGCGTCAGGGTGTCGACGTCCGGCGCGAGAAGCGGGATGACGGCCCCCGCACGTACCACGAGCGGGAGCTCTGAGGGCGGGGCGGGCACGCTCACCGTGCGACGGCCCGACAGCCGACGCGCCCGCCCGAGGGCGAGCGCTCCCGACCGCGTCGTGCGCGCCGAGCGCCACAGGTCCACCCACTGCCCGGACGGCAGGTAGACGCTCCGCGAGCGCTGCCCGGGCGCGACGATCGGTGCGGCGAGCAGGTCGGGCCCGAACATGAACTCGTCGTCGCGCCGGTTCGCCGCCGCCTCGCCGCCGAAGGCGAGCGCCAGGTCGCGCATGATCGGCATCCCCGAGCGCCCGTACTCGGCCTCGGCGGCGGCCAGGTACGGGTAGAGCTGGGTGCGGAGCTTGGCGTAGCGGCGCCACACGGGCAGCACGGCCGGGTCGAAGATCTGCGCCCGCCGCTTGCCGTCCTCGGGTACGCGGGACCCGTTGGCCTGCGTGCGCATGATGCCCGACACGGCGCCGAGCTCGATCCAGCGGTCGAGCAGCTCGGGCGTCAGCTGGTGCTGGCCGAGCAGTCCGAAGAAGCCGCCGACGTCGGACCCCCAGAGGCTCACTCCGCTCGCGCCCATCGACAACCCGTTGCGCACCGCCGAGGCGAGGCCGTCGAAGCCCCAGTCGGTGGTGGGATCGCCGCCCCATACGAGCTGGGAGTAGCGCGCGGAGCCTCGCCATCCCGAGCGGTTGAAGCGGGCGAGGGCTCGCCCCGAGCGCCGGGAGAAGTCGTAGGCCGCGCGGTGATAGAGGAGCACGTAGCGGTTGTGCATCTGGTCGCCCGGGGTGCCGTCGGCCGAGCGCGCGTCGGTGGGCGTGTACTCGCCGAAGTCCTCCATCCACCCGTCGTAGCCGTCATGGGTCGCCTCCCCGAGGAGGCTGCCGTAGAAGGCGGTGGCACCGGGAGCGGAGAAGTCGATCTGACCCACGAGGAACTGGGTCGAGCCCGTGTAGCGGTACTCGTAGGGCTGGTCGAGATCGTTGCGCGTGAGCAAGTGCTCTGAGCGCGCCCGCGCGTAGGCGGGATGGCTCGTGCAGAGCATCGGGTTGAAGTAGGTGGTCACCGCGAGGCCGGCGGCGTGGAAGCGAAGGGTGCGCTCGCGCTGCTCTTCGCGTTTGGCGAGGTGGTCGGCGCAGGGGAGGTAGTGGGTGTAGGTCTGGGCGACCGAGACGGGGGCGTCGGCGCGCTGGAGCGTGCGCAGGTCGGTCGCCTCGTCGTGGCCCTTCGCCGGCTGGAACCACGGGCCGAAGTACCAGGGAGCGGCGGGGCTCGGCTGGCGGCCGAGGCGCGCGGTCATGCGGCGCAGGGCGTCGGCCGGCCTCGGCCCGGCGAAGACGCGGAGCCGTAGGCGGGTGGCGCTCACCTGCACGGTCCAGGCGTCGGCGCGATCGCTCGCGAGGTGGAAGTTCGAGATCTCGTCGTTGTCCACGAGCACCCCGTAGCCCCGGGTGGAGAGCAGCCAGGGGATCGGGAAGTAGGTGGCGTCGGGGCGGGAGTTCTGGCCGGGCGGCGGCACGAACGCCGCGACGAAGGGCTGCTCGTTCGGCTGATAGGGACCCTCGGTGACGCGGTTCTCGACGGTCCCGCCGCGCTGGTCGACGGCGTTGGAGCGCTCGCCGAAGCCGAGGAACCGCTCCGTGCCCGTCGCCGCGAAGGAGATGCCGACCGCGCTGACGTCGGCCAGCGTGGCCCCCGTCACGCGCGCGTCGAGGGCGATGACGCCGTCTGCGTCGGGCGCGAGCCGGACGACGATCTCCCGGCCGAGCGGGTCTGTGGTGGCGAGCGTCGCCTCGTAGGCCGGCCCGTCCCGACGCGCGCGCACCACGCGCGTCGCCCGTCGCCAGCCGCCCGGGGTCCCGAAGCCGAGGCGACCGGTCGGGCCCGTGCCGGTGCCGGGATCCTCGCGCAGCCCCGCCGATCGCGGCGCCCCGACGAACGAGAGATGCCACGGGTTAGCCTCGATGGTGGCGCGCAGCGCGCCGGAGGAGACAGATTCCTGCGCCGAGGCTGCGGGCGCAGCGAACAGGATGGCCGCCGCCGCGGGGAGCAGGCTGCGGCGGAGCATGGCGGCGAGCATGGCGCCAGACGGTGTCAGGTGAGCGGGGTGGCGGTCAAGCGCGAGGCGGCAGGCGCGCCGTGGTGCGCCCGAGTTCGGTTCGGGCCCGATCCGCACCCACTGCGTGAAGCCTCTGTCGTTACGGCCGCCTATAGCCGGACGACGTCGACGGCGTCGAACGAGCTGAAGTCGCCGTCCTGCGTCCATACCTGAGAGCCGTGCACGAGCGCGGTGGCGGCGATCCAGGTGTCGTGCACTCGCGGCTTGCGTCCCTTGGCCATCTCTCCGGCGGCCAGGCGCGCGTAGGAGGAGGCGACCCGCTCGTCGGCGGGCAGTCCTGCGGTCTGCTCGCGAACGCGCGTAAGGGTCGCGAGTCGCAGCGCGCGCGCCTCAGGGTCGCCGGCCGCGAGCACGCCGAGCTCGAGCTCGGCGAGCGTGACGACCGAGACGGCCACCTCGTCGGGGAGCGTCCGTCGCAACTCGCGGCCCTGCTCGCCGGCGACGAAGATCGACGTGTCGAGAATCGCGCTCATCCCGGAGCGACGGACTGATCGCGTATCGGCGCCAGGTCGGCGAGCAGCCCCGGATCGGCCGGAGCCTCGCGCACTACGCGAGCCATGGCCGCGCCGCTCACCCATTGCGGGCGGCCGAGCGGAACGAGCTCGGCGACGGGCCGCCGATTCACGTTCACGCGCAGGCGCTCGCCCGCCTCGACGCGACGTAGGAGCGCGGCGGTGCAGTTGCGGAGGTCGCGGGCCGAGACATCATGCATGTATCACGACGGTAGCACTCGTGCTACAAGCGCCACTCGACCAAGCGGCGGATCTTCGGCCGCCGCACGAAGTCGCCGGCCCGACGACGACGGCGATAAGGCAGAGCCGTCGGCGAGCACAAGACGCGGCAGGCCGGTCATCGAGCGCGCGGCGATCCTCGCCGAGGGGCCGACTTCGACGAGGCGATGGCGTGGATCGTGGCGCGCGGAGGCAAGGCAGAGGCGATGGCCTCGGCGGCTCCCGGACGCGGGCTGCACGCGTCGCGGATCGACGACCGCGCTGGCGGAGAGGACCGGACGCCTCTTCGCTTCGTGCTTCCGGCGGGCGCGCTGAGCTGAGCGTTTCCCCCCGAGCGATTCGACAGCGTGAGTAGAGTCCGTATGCGACGGTTCCATCGTTGGGTGTTTGGCTCCCGCATCCCGTGTTGGTCACAGACCTATGACGGAAGCCATCTGAGGAGAGCATCCACATGGATAAGCAACCCGACCGTCTGGCCGGACCGACGGCGCCCAAGCTCACGTTCGGCGATCTCAAGCGGCAAGTGGCTGACCGCAACGAGCTCACCTGCAAGGCGGCCCGTGACAACCCGAGCCCCTACGAGCAGTTGCTGGCCGAGAAGCGGCGGCACCGCGACGCGTCGCGCTGAGCTCCGGTTCCTCCGGTCTAGTACTCACGGACGCGCAGTCGGAACTCGACGTTGCCGGTGTCCAGCCACTTCCAGGCCTCGTAGTGCATCTCGCCCTGCTCGAAGTGTCCCTCGAGGGTCCGATAGCTCCAGCCGAAGACGCGCGCCTGGCGGTCGCCGATGTCGCGCGTCTCCTCGTAGACCCCGCCGACCACACGCCGACGTGAAAGCGCAGACCGAAGTAGCGAACCTGTAGAAGCATGTCGCGCCCGGCGAGCGTGGTGTCGCGCTGGTACGTCGCGTGGACACGCACGTGATCGGCGACCGGATCGCCGCGCATCAGCTCGCACGCGCTCCCACCCTCGACGGGCGGCCCGAGGGCTCGGGAGGGGCAGCGCCCCGGGCGTCCAGCGACGACACCCGCCTAGAAGGCGTGGTTCAACCGCCCAGGTGCCCGGATCCGCTCGCCGCCGTCACGCACCAGCGGTCGCCGGCACGAGCCCGGGGAAGCCGTACTCGGGCACCGGAGTCGCGAGGTCGTTGCCGATGCGGCGCTGGTGCTCGAGGACCTCCTCCGTCACCACTGCGCGGATGGTGGCTACCCCTGGCGCGCAGCCCCCGTTACGTCGCCGTGCTGCTCGTCGGCGGGGCCTAGCCACTGCCGTGCACGCCGCTCAATCTAGACTCCCGAATGAGGCTGGACCGGCGCCTCTTCTGACCGCCTCATGCTGGCTTATGCAGTCCGGCGTCCGGCGTTCGGCGCCCCGCGGCCACTATTGCGTCCAGAAGTTCCTCGCCCAGCGGTTCGACTTTCCAGAGTGGGGGCCGGCCTCACTATGCGAGCGCTTCGTGCCTACTTGCGATCGCGCGGACCTTCAGCGCTTCGCAGCGCTCTCCAGCCGAGCCCGGGCTATCGGCGGTTCGGCGTCCGTGACGGCCGCGCGCCGGTTCGTGACCTTCGCGCCGAGGGTTGGCCACCACCTGGGAATGAGCCCGGAGAGACCGGCGCCTCTCATGAGCCGCTCGACGCGCTTGCGGCCCACGAAGACGCCCGACACTGACCAGGATCATCAGTTTGGTCTCGGGGTCGACATCGTGGAGCTCGACGTAGCGCGGGTCCAGCGCGGCGAGATCGTCGTCGAAGTCGCCTCGCTTGGGGTCAGGGTCTGTCCACGGATCCGCGCTCATCTAGCTGTCCAGCATCTTACGCTCGGTCTGGGTCGAGCTCCAGCCGGTCACGATCAGCCAGCTCGTGGGGTCCACGGTCCGCTCGATCCCCAATGTCAGGATGCGTCCACCGTCCGTGCTGCCGATCAGCAGGGCACGCTTCGCGGGGCTCGCTGCCGCGCCGGGGATTGGCGACGGTGGTGTGGCGATCGTGCAGTAGCTGTTCGGCCTCCGCGGCCGAGATGCCTCGGCCGCCGAGCTTGTCGAGCGCGACATCGGTGGCCAGTAGCTGATGGACAGGCCCCGCCACAGCCGCACGGTCTACCGCGCACCGCCGACAGACGACGCACCTACTTCAAGACGGGTCCCTCTCTGCGCGTGGAACGGGCGCCCCGACCGGCCCGACCGGAACCTCCGAAACGCTCCTTCCCACGAGAGGAGAAGCCTCACACCACTGGCCACCGCTCACGGCGCCAGGCGATTACGACGGTGCACCCTGGGCTCGCTGCTCCGTAGGGCGAAACTAAGGCGTGCGCGCCACTGCCCAGCGCGCGCGCCTCCGGCGGGGAAGCGGACGTCCGGACCCTGCCCTCCTACGTGCGCGAAATTGCGAGCCGGACCGCTTAGCCTGTCCGCCGTGCGTCTGGCCACCTTCCTGCCGCCGAACGCGGACGAGCCCCGGGCCGGCGAGGTCAGGGGCGAGCGGGTCGTCGCCTTCGCGGGCGACGAGACCGTGCGCGACCGGCTCGCCACCGGAGACCGCGCGCCCGGCGACGGCCCGGACTGGCCACTGGCCGCCGTCGAGCTGCTCGCGCCGATCCCCCGGCCCCGGGCCATCTTCGGCATCGGCCTGAACTATGCCGACCACGCCGCGGAGACCGGCCGGGAGGCCCCCGAGCGGCCGGTCGTCTTCACGAAGCTCCCGAGCGCATCCGCGCCCCCTGGCGGACCGGTCCGCTGCCCGACCGTCGTGCGCCGCCTCGACTACGAGGGCGAGCTCGTCGTCGTGGTGGGTCCCGACGGCTCCGCCGGCGGCTACGCCGTGGCCGACGACGTGAGCGCCCGCGACCTCCAGAAACGCGAGCCCCAGTGGACCCGCGCGAAGGGCGCGGACACGTTCTGCCCGTGGGGACCTTGGATCACCACCGCCGACGACGCGACCGAGCCCGAGAATCTCGCTCTCCGCACCTGGGTGAACGGCGAGCTGCGCCAGGTGGCGCGAACCTCCGACCTGATCTTCGGCGTCGAGGCCCTGCTCGGCTTCCTGCGCGAGACGTGCACGCTCGAGCCCGGCGACATCATCCTCACGGGAACGCCGAGCGGCGTCGGGATGGCGATGGACCCGCCACGCTTTCTCGACCGCGGGGACGTGGTGCGTATCGCGATCGAGGGGCTCGGAGAGATCGAGCACGCCGTGGTCTAGCCCTGGTCTAGCCCGGAACCCAGCGGCAGCATCCGCCAGTAGGCCGTCGACCAGTGCTTCGAGGCCGGTGCGGCGAGGACACCGACGATCCATGGGTGCGCGGCGAGGCCGTCTTGCATCACGCGGCAGGCCTTGATTCAGTCGCGCCCGGGGATCGCGCGGCCGCCGGGTCGTCGCGCTCGACGATCGCCGCCGCCGCCGCGACCACCGCGTCACGAGAGAGTCGCGGCGGGCGGCCGGGCACTCGGAACCCTCACACGGCCCTGCGACCGCGGCGCCGAGTCACGCGTCTTCGACCGCCGGGCGGTAGGTGCCGAAGTTCCACATGTTTCCCTCGGGGTCGCGGGCCCCGTAGTCGCGCGAGCCGTAGTCGGTGTCGTGGAGCTCGCTCATGATCT
>JBBPXY010000042.1:0-24289 GCA_038200435.1 Solirubrobacterales bacterium | reverse complement strand
CCCCGCCGCCACACCTTCGACGGCCACGCCGTGGCCGGCCCGGCGGCCCTCCTCGGCGTCGAGGCGCTGCGCGGGCCGGAAGGCGAGCGCATCGCTCAGCGGCACCACATGCTGCGCATCGGCGTCGGCCACATCGAATGGGCCGATGGCGGTGCGGCGCAGCTCTTCGCAGTAGGCGTCGCCGAGGTCGGCGATGAGCGAGCGCACGTAGGTTCCCGAACCGCATTCGACGATGAACCCGCGGCGATCGCCGTCGCGCCACGCCTCCTCGAAGCGCTCGACGTGCACCTCGCGCTCGGGGATCACCACCTCCTCGCCGCGGCGTGCTCGCGCGTAGGCGCGCTCGCCGTCGACGTGCACCGCGGAGTAGCTCGGCGGCCGTTGGGAGAGGGTGCCGGTCGGCATCGCGAGATCACCGTCGGGCACTACACCCGTGTCGTAGATCTCGCCGTCGCGATCTCCCGTGGTCGATGTCGCGCCGAACCGCGCCACGACCTCGTAGCGCTTGGGCAGCGCCATCACGAAGCGCTGCGCGCGGGTCGCCCGCCCGACGAGCAGCAGCAGCAACCCAGTCGCGAACGGGTCGAGCGTGCCGGCATGGCCGGTCTTCACACCGCGGCCGAGCTCGCGCCGGACGCGGGCGACCACGTCGTGCGAGGTGACACCCGCGGGCTTGTCGAAGAGGATGACGCCGTCGGTCAAAGCTGCGCAGCGAGCTCGCCGCGCAGGAACTCGACGAGCTGATCCCACTCGAGCTCGGTCGAGAACCCCGCCGCCTGGCGATGGCCGCCGCCGCCCTGCGCGCGCGCGATCACCGAGACGTCTACGCGCTCGTCGCTCGAGCGCAACGAGACCTTGCGCTGGCCTTCCTGCCCGCGCCCGAGCCGGTCGCGCACGAGCGCCGCGACCTTCGTATCCTTCAGGGAGCGCAGGTGGTCGATGATGCCCTCGGAGAAGTTCTCCTCCGCGCCCGCCTCGGCGAAGTCCTCAGCGGAGACGCGCGTGAGCGTGAGCTTCCCGTCGTCATAGCGCTCGATGCGCCCGAGCCCGCGGGCGAGTAGCGCGAGCTTGCCGTAGGGGATGCCCTCGTAGATGCGGCGGTAGATCTCGTGCACGTCGACGCCGGTCTCGATCAGCTCAGCGGCCATCACGTGGGCCCGCGTGCCGGTGTTCTCGTACATGAACTTGCCCGTGTCGGTGACCAGGCCCACGTAGAGCGCCTCCGCCATCGGCAGCGTCGGCTCGACGCCGAGGCCGCGCCGCAGGTCCCAGACGATCTCTGCCGTGCACGAAGCATCGGGCACCACATAGTCGACGCTGCCAAAGCGCGTGTTGTCGTGGTGATGATCGATGTTGAGGATGTGAGCGCCCTCGCGCTGAGCGACGTCGGCCGGGTTGCGGTCGATGTTGCCGCAGTCGAGGAAGACCATCGTGCGCTCCTCGAGGTCGTCGGGCGGTACGGACACGAGGCCGTCAAGGGGAAAGAAGCGGTACTCGTAGGGCAGCGGGAACTCGTCGGCGGACATGAACATCAGGGAGTCCTTGCCCAGCGCCGTGAGGATCTCCTGGGTGGCGACGAGCGAGCCGAGAGCGTCGCCGTCGGGGTTCTCGTGTGTGACGAGCAGGAGCTTGTCGGCGTCGCGCAGGGCGCCGAGCACCTCGTCGCGGCTGGCCAGGGCGCCGTTGACGGCGGTCATCGCGGATCCTCCGGAGCGACTTGGTCGAGCAGCTCGGTGACGCGCATGCCGCGGTCGATCGTGTCGTCGTAGGCGAAGGCGAGGGTCGGCGTGTGCTTCATCCGCAGCTCGCGGCCGACCCGGCTCTGGAGATAGCCGTGGGCGGAGCGGAGCCCGTCGAGCGTGGTGTCACGCTCGTCATCGCTGCCGAGCACGCTTACGTACACGGTGGCTTGACGAAGGTCGGGTGAGGTTTCGACGGCGGTCACGGTGACGAACCCGATTCGGGGATCCTTCAGGTCCTTGCCGATCGCGTCGCTCAACACGGCCCGCACGGCCTCGTCGACACGCCGCATTCGAGCGGACGGCATCTAGAAGGTCACCTTAGCCCTCGTGATGCACGGCCAAGGCCAGCCGCCGCTCCGCATGCGTTCCTGGAGGAAATCTGGCACGAACACGCCCACCTGGAGCCTGTTCTACGCGAGAGCGCGCTCGACCTTGCGGGTCTCGTACACCTCGAGCTCATCGCCGTCCTTGACGTCGGCGTAGTCGCGCAGCACGATGCCGCACTCGAACCCGGCCGCGACCTCACGGGCGTCCTCGTTGAAGCGCCGCAGACTGGCGATCTCTCCGTCGTACACCACGGTCCCGTCGCGCACGAGGCGAACCTTCGAGCCGCGTAGGACCTTGCCCTCGGTGACGTAGGAGCCGGCGATCGTGCCCACCTTCGAGGCCTTGAAGGTCTGGCGGATCTCGACGTGGCCGACCGAGCCCTCGACCTCCTCGGGCTCGAGCATGCCCTGGATGGCGAGCTTCAGCTCGTCCATCGCGCGATAGATCACGGCGTAGGAGCGGATCTCGACGCCTTCGCGGTCGGAAACCTGGCGGGCTTCACCGACCGGGCGCACATTGAAAGCGAGGACGACGGCGTTGGAGGCGGCCGCGAGCATCACGTCGGACTCGTTGACCCCGCCGACGCCGCGGTGGATCACGTTGACCGACACCTCGTCCTGCGGCAGCTTGGCGATCTCGTCCTCGATCGCCTCGAGCGAGCCGGCGACGTCGGCCTTGAGCACGAGGTTGAGCTCCTTGAGGCCGATGGAGAAGATCTCCTCGAGGGAGATCTTGCGGCCCGAACGGCGCGCGAGCGCCTCGGTCTTCAGGCGCGTGGCGCGCTCTCCGGCGAGCTGGCGGGCCTTGCGGTCGTTCTCGACGACCTTGACGGTCTCGCCGGCCTCCGGAACAGAGTTGAAGCCGAGGATCTCGATCGGCTCGCCGGGCTCGGCCTTCTTGACCCGCTGGCCGAGGAAGTCGTTCATCGCGCGCACGCGGCCCCAGTGCGCGCCCGCCACGACGGCGTCGCCGACCTGCAGGCGCCCGCGCTGGATGAGGATGGTGACGACCGCGCCGCGACCGGGATCGAGCTTCGACTCGATGCAGACGCCCGAGGCCTCGGTGTCGGGATTGGCCTTGAGGTCGAGGATCTCGGCGGTGAGCTGGATCGTCTCGACCAGGTCGTCGAGGCCTTGGTGGGTCTTGGCGGAGACGTCGACGAACTCCGTGTCGCCGCCCCACTGCACCGGCTGCAGGCCGCGCGTGCTCATCTCGGTGCGCACCCGATCGGGCTGGGCGCCCTCCTTGTCGATCTTGTTGACCGCCACGAGCATCGGGACGCCGGCCGCCTTCGCGTGGTCGATCGCCTCTTCGGTCTGCGGCTTCACGCCATCGTCGGCGGCGACGACGATCACGGCAAGATCGGTGACGCTCGCGCCGCGGGCGCGCATGGCCGTGAAGGCCTGATGGCCCGGGGTGTCGAGGAACGTGACGGTCTTGTCGTTGCGATGAACCTGGTAGGCACCGATGTGCTGGGTGATGCCGCCGGCCTCGCCCGCGGCCACCTCGGTGGAGCGAATCGCGTCGAGCAGAGAGGTCTTGCCGTGGTCGACGTGGCCCATGATCGTCACGACAGGCGGGCGCTCCACGAGGTCTGAGTCGGCGTCCTCGAAGTCCGGCTCCTCCTCGACCTCGTCGGCCGCGTGCACGATCTCGATGTCACGATCGAACTCGTCGGCGAGCACCTGCACGGCGTCGTCACTGAGCGTCTGGGTGAGCGTGGCCATCTCCCCCAGCTGCATCATCTTCTTGATGATCTCGGGCACGGCGACGCCCATGTACTCGGCGACGTCCTTGACCGTCGAGCCGGAGTTGATCCGGATCGTCGAGGGTGCGAGCACCGCGTCGTTGTCGACGGGCGTTGGCTCTTCGTAGGTGCCGCGGCGACGCCGGCCGCGACGCTGGCGGCGCGGAGGCTGGTTGGGCGGAGGGCCGCCGCCGGTGGTGCGGCGTGAGGCCTGCGAGTCGATGATCACGCGGCGGCGGGCGCCGGGGCCCGTGGGCGCGGCGGGCGCGTGCTCACCCGGGGCCGAGTCGCGGTTGGGCTTGGCATTGCCGGCGGCGGCGGGCTTTGCCTCTGCGGCCGGCGCGGGTGCGGCGGCAGGCTTGGGCGCTGGAGCGCGCGAGGGCGGCACGGGATCCGGCGAGGGAGCGCGCTTGACCTTGGTCGGCGCGGCGCCGTTGCCGCCCAGAATGCGGCGGGCTTCGTCCTCGTCGACCGCTGAGGCAGCCGCCTTCACCGACAGGCCGGCCTTCTGCAGCTTCTCGATGACCTCCTTCGTCGGGAGGTCCTGCTCCTTGGCTATCTCGTGTACGCGCTTCTTGGCCATCTCAGACTGATTCTAGTTCGGGGGTGATCGTCGATACCGGTGCGCGGAACGCCCGGGCAAACGCGCGGCGAGAGCGAGCCTGTTCGAGGCACTCCGGCCCGGGGCACAGGTAGGCACCACGGCCGGGCGCCGGGCGCTCGCCGTCCGGGGTCGCCTGCTCGCCAGCGCGGGTGTAGCGGACGAGCTCGGACTGCGGGCGGATGGTGCCGCAACCGACGCAGCGGCGCCGCGGCGCTATGACGCCGCGCCCGCGGCCGGCAAATCGGCGACCTTGTCGGATTCGATCGCCTCGAGCGCCTGGTGGGCGTCGAGCCCGCAGTAGCGAGAGCCCGAGAGAGCGGCGTTGGGGCAGCGGCGGCCACGGCGGGAGATCGCCGCGCACCGGCCGGCGGCGTCCTCGCCCTCGTCGAAGCCATCGGTCTCCTCGGCGGCGAACTCGGTCTCCGAGCGGATGTCGATCCGCCAGCCCGTGAGCCGCGCGGCGAGCCGCGCGTTCTGGCCTTCGCGGCCGATCGCCAGCGAGAGCTGGTCGTCGGGAACGATCACGGTCGCCTGCTTGCCCGCGTCGTCGACGAGCACCTCGCGCACGCGGGCGGGCGAGAGCGCCTTGGCCACGAAGCGGGCGGGCTCGTCGTTGTAGGGGATGATGTCGATCTTCTCGCCGCGCAGCTCGGACACGACCATGCGCACACGCGAGCCGCGAGGCCCGACGCAGGCCCCGACCGGATCGACGCCGTCGACGTGGGAGATCACGGCGATCTTCGAGCGGTAGCCCGGCTCGCGGGCCACACCGGAGATCTCGACGAGGCCGTCGGCGATCTCGGGCACCTCGAGCTCGAACAGGCTCTTGATCAGCTCCGGGTCGCGGCGCGAGACGATGATGCTCGGGCCCTTCGTCGAGTTCGAGACGTCCTTGATGACCGCCTTGATGCGACCGCCGTGGTCGTAGCGCTCGCCCTCGACCTGCTCGGACTTGGGCAGCAGCGCCTCGACGCGCTCGCGCAGCTGAACGAGCGTGTAGCGCGAATCGGACTGCTGGACGATGCCCGTGATCAGCTCGCCGACGCGATCCTGGTACTCGTCGAACATCATGTCGCGCTCGGCCTCGCGGATGCGCTGGAGGATCACCTGCTTGGCGGTCTGGGCGGCGATGCGGCCGAAGTCGTCGGGAGTGACGTTGCGCTCGTCGATCTGGTCGCGGTAGAGCGCGAACTTCTCGGGATCGATCTCCGGCTCGGTCGGCTCGCGCGCCTCGCCCGTCTCGGGATCGATGACTGTGCCCTCGTCGATGGTCTCGACGATGAGCTGGGCCTCGAGGCGCTCGGGGATGAGTAGCTCGTAGACGAGGAAGTCGCCCGTCTCGCGGTCCATCTCCACCCGGGCGTACTTGGCCGAGTCCGGCTGCTTCTTGTACGCCGAGAGCAGCGCGTCCTCGAGGGCGATCATGAGCTTCTCGAAGGAGATGTTCTTCTCCTTGGCGAGGACCTGCGTGGCTTCGAGGATCTCCTTGGACATGGGCTACTCCCCCGGGATGAGGTTGGAACGGGCTATCTCCCCGTAGGGAATGGACACGACTCCGTCGTCGGCGGCCAGCGTGACCTCCTCGTCGGAGGCACCCACGAGCTCGCCCGTGAGCTTGACGTGGCTCCGACCCGCCCTCGGCGGGTGCCCGCTCGCATCGCGCAGGCGCACGCGCGCCTGCCGACCGAGAAAGCGGCGGAAGTGATCGGGCTTGGTGAGCGGCCGGTCGATGCCGGGCGATGAGACCTCGACGGCGTAGCGCACGCGGAGCTCGGGCAGGTGCTTCGTGACCCGCTCGCACAGTGCGAGCGACACACCGTCGGGATGGTCGATGAAGAGCCGCAGGATGCGGCCGCCGACCACCTCGGCCAGGAGCACCTCGACCTGAGGCTCGAGAGGTTGCAGCGTCGCTTCTATCTCTGCCTGGATGCTGCTCATGCCCTCACCCCTCTTCAAGCCCTAAAAAAAAGCGGGCGAGCGCCCACTTTCGAACTGCGATTGACCGGTGCTACCGGACCGAAAGCTGTTGATCGAGAATAGCACCGGAAGGCCTCTCGCGCACGGCTCACGAGGGCCCGCGGGAGCCGCGGCCGGAGGGCGAGAGGAGGCGTCTGTGATCATCGCCGGCGGTGAGCGACCCACGCGAGACCGTTGAGCAATACATCGCATCGTTGGACGGCGAGACCCGCCAGGTGGCTTACGCCGAGTGGGGAATCTCCGTCGAGGCGGCGGGCTGGCCGCTCCATGTCGGCATCGCGATTCGCGACGGGTTCCTGCGTGCGCAGGCCGCGGTGGCCGCTCCCGGGCGCATCGAGCCGACGGACCTCCTGCGGTGGAACCGCCAGGTACCGCTCATCCGCTTCTCGCACACGAGCGCGGGCGAGGCGTGGATCCAAGGCGACCTGCCGTTGAGCGCGGTGAGCGCTCCCGAGCTCGACCGGTTCTTGGGTTTGTTGGTGCTGGCCGCCACGCAGGCGCGCGAGCACGCGGGGCCCGAGGGGTAGTTAGCGGGTCGACGAACAGCATCGAGGAAGGCGAGAGCTAGGTTCGTCAACCGAGCAGAACTGTCCACGGCGGTCGCGGATCGAGGCTCGTGGACACGAAAGGTCGCTGAGCGAGCAGAACTGTCCACAGCCGTGGCTGATAAGCGTCCGTGGACAGAAGAGGACGCTCCCCCTCCCTTGACCAGGCAAGGGACCGCGCCGCCGCTCGCGCCGAGACCTACCCGCTCGCCGCGGCCCTCGCCCGGTCGCGATAAAGCCGGTAGTCCCGCCGCTCCGGGCGCAGGCAGCACGCGAGCGCCAGGGGGTGGCGCGCCTCCTGATGGCGGCCGAGCAGCTGCAGCGCCCGGCCCTGGCAGAAGAGCGCGAAGTCGTTGGTCGGGGAGGTCTCGACCACGGCGGCGAACTCCGTCGCGGCCTCGGCGTAGCGCTGCGAGCGGAAGAGCGCACGGCCGAGCGCTTCGCGGATCGACGCTTTGCCCGGGTCGAGGTCGCGTGCCTGCGCGAGCGGGATCACGGCTGCATGCCAGTCACCGGCTTCGAGCAACGCGGTCCCTCGCTGAAACAGGTCGTACAGGTCGTCTCCAACCATGCTCACGAGTCTAGGCCCGGCTGACGCTCGAGCGCGCGGTACCCGCGGTGCGGCGAAGAGCAGCGGCGTCGAGCACCGCGGCGGCCACCTCGTCCTTGCCGGCACGGGCGACGACGCGCTCACCCCCATCCGCGTCGAGGATCGTCACCTCGTTGTGCTCGGCGTCGAACCCGATGTCGGGCCGTGAGATGTCGTTGACCACGACGAGGTCGAGCGCCTTGCGCCGGAGCTTCTCGCGCCCCCGGGCCACGCCGGGCTCTCCGTGTTCGGCAGCGAACCCGACGAGCGTCTGTCCGCCGCGGCGGGCGGCGGAGAGGCCGCTCAGCACATCGTCGGTCGGCTCGAGCACGAGTGCGGGCACGCCGGCGTCCTTGCCGAGCTTCTCCGCGGCGGCCGAGCGCGGCCGGAAGTCGGCGACCGCGGCGGCCATCAGCAGGACGTCACAGCGCTCGAACTCATCTCGAGCGGCCTGGCCGAGCTCCTCGGCTGTCACGACCTCGCGATAGATCACGCCCTCGCTGCGAGGCAGCGAGACGTTGGCCGCGATGACCGTCACCTCGGCTCCCCGGCGGACCGCCTCGGCGGCGAGCGCCCAGCCCATCCGGCCCGAGGAGCGGTTGCCGATGTAGCGCACGGAGTCGATCGGCTCGCGCGTGCCGCCCGCGGTCACCAGCACCCGCAGGCCGCTCCACGGGCCCCGCCGGGCCGCGGCTTTCTCGGATAGGGCCTCTTCGCAGGCGGCCAGCAGGTCCTTCGGCTCAGGGAGCCGGCCCACCCCGTGCTCGCCGCGCGAGGCGAGATCACCGGAGGCCGGCTCGAGCACGCGAGCGCCCCGGGCGCGCAGCAGCTCGAGATTGGCCTGCGTCGCCGCGTGCTCGTACATCAGGTTGTTCATCGCGGGCGCGACGAGGACGGGGCAGCGGGCGGCCAGCGCGGCGCTGGTCAGCAGGTTGTCGGCGAGCCCGTTCGCAAGCTTGGCGAGGGTGTTGGCCGAGGCGGGCGCGACGAGGAACAGGTCGGCGCGGGCGACGAGCTCGAGGTGGCTGATCGGCTCGTGGTCGGGCGGCTCCTGATCGGGGAACGCGCCGCGCGCGGGGTCGCTCTCCCATTCGGAGACGAGCACGGGTGCTCCGCTCAGCGCGGCGAAAGAAGCGCGGCCGACGAAGCGCTCGCTGCTCTCTGTCTGCACCACGCGCACCGCGTGGCCGGCCTTGGTGGCCAGGCGCACGAACTCGAGCGCCTTGTAGGCGGCGATCCCTCCACTGACCCCGACGAGCAACCTGGCCATGCCGGCTCTCCTACCTCCTCGCGCCTGAGCGCAAAAGGCTTAGCGGTAGTGGTACTTGACCTTCCCGCTCGCTACTTCCTCAAGCGCGATCGTCAGGTAGTTCTTTGACGAAGTGTCGATCATCGGCGGCGGGAACTCGTCGAAGGTGCCCTCACCGAGGTTGTGGTAGTACGAGTTGATCTGCCGCGCGCGCTTGGCGGCGACCAGCACGCTCGCGTAGTTCGAGTCGACGTGCTCCAGCAGACGGTCGATACGCGGTGAGATCACTCGGTGGGCCTTTCTCGGGGAGAACTGACCCTGCAGTCTAGCTTCGGAGGGTGTTGCGGATGATCGCGGCGAGCAGCTCCGTGGCGTCTTCGAGGCGGTCGTTGACCACCACGTGCCCGAACTCCCCTTGGGCTGAGAGCTCCTCGCGCGCGGTGGCCATCCGCTCCTCGACCTGGCGAGGGTCGTCAGTGCCCCTCCCCACCAGCCGCGTGCGCAGCGCGTCAAGCGACGGCGGCGCGATGAACACCTGTACCGCGCCGGGCAGCGCCTGACGTACCTGACGCGCGCCTTGGAGCTCGATCTCGAGCACCACTGGCGCCCCCGCGCGGGTGCGGCGCTCGAGCTCGGAGGCCAGCGTCCCGTAGCGGCGACCGGAGTAGGTGGCGTGCTCGACGAAGTCGCCGGCCGCCACCCTCGCCGCGAACTGATCGTCGCTCAGGAAGTGGTAGTGGACGGCGTCTTTCTCGCCCGGGCGCGGGGCCCGCGTGGTGGCGGAGACCGAAAGCTCGAGCTCGGGAACCGCCGAGCGCAGGCCGCGAATGAGCGTCCCCTTGCCGACCCCCGAGGGGCCGGTGATGACGAACACCCTGCCCACGCTGTGCTTCTGCGCCGACTACCTGCGGAGCATGGCGACCAGCTCCGCGCGCTGGCGCTGGGAGAGGCCACCGATGGTCTTGCTCGGCGAGATGCGACAGACCGTGAGGATCTTGTTGGCCTTGACGCGGCCGTACTTGGGGACCGCGAGCAGCATGTCGACCACTTTTGCGGTCTCCGTCCACTCCGGCGGGTCACTGAGGAGGGTGTAGATCGACTGGCGGCCGGCCTTGAGGTCGCGCTTCAGCTGCGCGCGGCGAGTCCGGATCTCGTTGGCGCGTTGCAACGCATCCATCCGCTGCCCGAGCGAGCGCTCGGGCGCCGCGGAGGGCTTCAACGCTGTGTCCGTCCCGGTGGTCATGGAGCGGCGAGTCTACATAGATCGGGGAGACCGACAACCGCCATCGCCCAAATTCAGCTCGACCTCGACTTGAGCTTTAGCCATATCGAGGCTGAGTCAGGTATTTCGGCGGTTATGCAGGGATTTTTCGTGACGCCGGAGTCAATATGGCGCTCAATTGCCCCTTTTCTGCGCGTTCCTCGAGCTCCCCCGCCACTCTCCGGCCCGCCATCGGATCGCGAAAGCTCTCCGTGCCCACCGCGACAAGCCGCGCGCCGGCGCCGAGGAGCGCCGCCGCGTCGGCGCCCGACTGGACGCCACCCATGGCAATGATCGGCACGCTCACGCGCTGCGCGACCGAGTCGAGGAGGGCCAGCGCCACCCCGCGCACTCCGGCGCCCGAGACTCCGCCGGTGCGGCCTCCGAGCCAGGGTTCGGAGCTCCCAGGGCGCAGGGCCATCCCCCGCAGCGTGTTGATGAGCGAGACCGCGTCGGCGCCTGCGTCCTGCGCGGCCTGCGCGACGGCCGCCGGGTTGGTGGCGTTGGGCGTGAGCTTGACGATCAGCGGTTTGCGCGTCAGCGGCCGGACAAGATCGAGCAGGCCGGACACCTCGGCGGGCTCGGCGCCCATCAGCAGGCCGGTCTTCACGTTGGGGCACGACACGTTCAGCTCGATGGCCGCCACCTCCTCGCGTGCGGTGAAAGCCTCGACGAGCGTCGCGACCTCCTCCCTCGTGAAGCCCATGACGTTGACTATCAGCGGAACGGGCAGCTCCGCGAGCCGAGGCAGGTCGTGCTCGAGGTAGCCCTCGAGCCCTCGGTTGGGGAGCCCTATCGAGTTGATCAGCCCGGCCGGCAGCTCCCACAGCCTCGGGGGCGCGTTGCCCTGACGCGGTTCGAGGGTCACCGTCTTCGAGACGTATGCGGCGAACGGGAAGTCCTCGAGCAGTGCGTCACCGAACGCACGACGCGCCGCGATCGCGTCGAAGGTGCCCGATCCGTTGACGATCGGATGCTCGAGCGTGAGGCCGCAGAACTCGGTGCGCAACGCCGGCATGAGTCAGTGCCCTGCGCCCGGGGTCAGCGCCGTCAAGAGCTCGGCCGCGTCGAGCACCGGCCCGTCGAGGCAGAGGCGCTTGTAGCCCTCGCGCGTAGCGACGACGCAGCCGAAGCAGGCACCGAACCCGCATGCCATCCCCGATTCGAGCGCAAGTTGAGCGGGCACGGCGCGCTCACTGCACATGACCCTCACGGCCTCGAGCATCCGGGGCGGGCCACAGGCGTAGACCGTCGCCTCCTCTCCCCCGTCGAGCTCGGCGGCGAGCAGTTCGGTCACCAGGCCGTGATGTCCGGCGCTGCCGTCGTCGGTCGCGAGCTGGGCGGCGGCCATCACCGCGGCCCCCTCGGCGTGCTGTGCGTCGCGAAAGCCGAGGAGCGCATCCGCGTCGAGGCCGAGCTCGTCCTGCCACGCGGCAAGCGGAGCGATGCCCACGCCGCCTCCGACGAGCAGTGCACGGCCTCCGTCCGAGGGTGGCGCGAAGCCGACGCCGAACGGGCCGGCCAGCCAGAGCTCCTCCCCGGCCTCGAGCTCGGACAGGCGCGCTGTGCCAGGCCCGACATCCTCGAAGAAGAAGTGCACCTCATCCGTCCCGGCGGGCGCGCGAAGAAAGGAGAGGGCCCGGGGCAGGTAGGGGCGCTCGCCCTCCCCTCCACCCCAGCGCTCGGCGCTGGCCAGCATGTAGAACTGCCCCGGACGCGGCGCGGGAGCCGACTCGTCGTGGCAGTGGATGACGACGTAGGGGCCGTAGGAGCAGCGCCGGGTGACGCTCACGCGGCGGCGGCCCAGCGGAGCCAGGGTGCGGCGCGAGCCCTCGGCGACGGCGCTCACCCGGAGTGGATCTCCTGCAGCGAGCAGACCTCGGGCTCACCGGCCAGCCGGGCGCGGATCGCGCGCGCTGCCGCCATGCCGCCGGCCATCGTGGTGATGCACGGGATGCCGCGCGCGACGGCGGCGGAGCGGATCTCGTAGCCGTCCACCCGCGCCCCGGTGCCCACGGGGGTGTTGATCACGAGGTCCACATCGCCGCGCTCTATCCAGTCCACCACGTGCGGCGAGCCCTCGCCGATCTTGTTGAGGGCCTGCACCGGGATCCCCATGCGCGAGATCGACTGGGCCGTGCCGCCCGTGGCGACGATCCGGAAGCCGAGGTCGTGCAACTGGGTGGCGATGCCACCCGCGGCGGCCTTGTCGCCGTCGGCCACGGTGATGAAGGCGGTGCCCCCGGCCGGCAGGGTCGACCCCGCTGCCGCCTGGGCCTTCGCGAAAGCGGTCGGGAAGTCGGCGGCGATCCCCATGACCTCACCGGTGGAGCGCATCTCGGGCCCAAGCCGCGAGTCGGCGCCGGCGAAGCGATCGAAGGGCATGACCGCCTCCTTGACCGAGACGTGGTCGCCGCACGGGTCCGCGGGCAGGTCGAGGTCGGCGATCTTCTCCCCCAGCATCAACCGGCAGGCGAGCCGGGCCAGCGGCAGGCCGATCGCCTTCGAAACGAACGGGACCGTGCGGGAGGCGCGCGGGTTGGCCTCGATCACGAACAGCTGCTCGCGCTGGATGGCGAACTGGACGTTGAGGAGGCCGATCACGCCGAGCCGCAGCGCGATCCCCGCGGTCTGCTTGCGGATCAGGTCGAGCATGTCGCCACCGATCGAGTGCGGCGGAAGCACGCAGGCGGAGTCGCCGGAGTGAATGCCGGCCTCCTCGACGTGCTGCATGATCCCGCCGACCCACACGTCCTCCCCGTCGCAGAGCGCGTCGACGTCGACTTCGATCGAGTCCTCGAGAAAGCGGTCGAGGAAGATCTCGGCGGGGCGCTCGCCGTCCTCGGTCTTCGCGGGCGGAACCCGCCGCAGGTAGTCGGCGAGGTCGTCGCTCGAGTAGACGATCTCCATCGCGCGCCCCCCGAGCACGTACGAGGGTCGCACGAGCAGCGGGAAGCCGACGCCGGGCGCGGCGGCCAGCGCTTCCTCGGCGGAGTGAGCGGTCGCGTAGGGCGGGGCCTCGTAGCCGAGCTCGGCGAGCACGCCTCCGAAGCGGCCGCGATCCTCGGCGAGATCGATCGAGTCGACGGGCGTGCCGAGCAGGCGCACGCCTGCCGCCTCGAGCCCGGCGGCGAGCTTGAGCGGCGTCTGGCCGCCGAACTGGACGATCACGCCCTCCGGCTTCTCGATCTCGCAGACGCCGAGCACATCCTCGAGGGTGAGCGGCTCGAAGTACAGGCGGGTCGAGGTGTCGTAGTCGGTCGAGACCGTCTCCGGGTTGCAGTTGACCATCACCGCGTCGCGGCCGCCGGCGAGCACGGTCTGGGCCGCATGGACGCAGCAGTAGTCGAATTCGATCCCCTGCCCGATGCGGTTGGGGCCGGAGCCGAGGATGACCACGCTTGGGCGCTCGCCGCGCTGCACCTCGCCGGCCTCGGGGCCGCCGCGGCGCTCCCAGCCCGAGTAGAAGTAGGGCGTCTGGGCGGCGAACTCGGCGGCGCAGGTGTCGACGGCCCGGAAGGTCCGCTCGCCGGCGAAGGGAGCCTCGGGGTCGGCCGCCAGCTCGGCGAGCTCGGCCAGGAACCACGGATCGATCTTGGTCCGGGTCTGGATCTCCTCGGGCGAGGACCCGCGCCCGAGGGATTCAAGGATGAGATCGAAGCGGTCGGTGCTGGGGATCTCGAGCGCATCGAGCAGCTCGGCATCGCTGCGGCCCTCGAAGACCGGTTTGGCATCGAGCTCGCGCGAGCGCATGGCCTTCGCGAACGCCTGCTTGAAGGTGCGCCCGATCGCCATCGCCTCCCCCACGGACTTCATGTGGGTTGTCAGGCCGGCGTCAGAGCCGGGGAACTTCTCGAAGGCGAAGCGCGGCCACTTCACCACCACGTAGTCGATGGTCGGCTCAAACGAGGCGGGCGTGGCGCGCGTGATGTCGTTGGGGATCTCCTGCAGCGTGTAGCCGACTGCGAGCCGCGCCGCGATCTTCGCGATCGGGAACCCGGTGGCCTTCGACGCCAGCGCGCTGGAGCGCGACACGCGCGGGTTCATCTCGATCACGACGATCTCGTCGGTCGCCGGGTTGACGGCGAACTGCACATTCGAGCCGCCCGTCTCCACGCCCACGGCACGGATCACCGCGATGGCCTGGTCGCGCAGCGCCTGGTACTGGCGGTCGGTCAGCGTCTGCTGGGGCGCGACGCACACCGAGTCGCCCGTGTGGACGCCCATGGGATCGAGGTTCTCGATCGAGCAGACGATCACGACGTTGTCGGCGTTGTCGCGCATGACCTCCATCTCGAACTCGCCCCAGCCGATCACCGATTCGTCGAGCAGAACTTGGCCGATCGGCGACGCGGCGATGCCGCGCGCGACGATCCGCTCGAACTCCTCGGGGGTGCGGGCGATGCCGCCGCCGCGGCCGCCCAGCGTGAACGCGGGGCGCACGATGACGGGCAGGCCGATGTCGTCGCGCGCGGCGTGGGCTTCCTCCGCCGTCGTGGCGATCGCGCTGCGCGGCATGCGCAGCCCGGCCTCCTCCATCGTCGCGCGGAAGACCTCGCGATCCTCCGCCCGGTGAATCGCGTCGTAGTCGGCTCCGATCAGCTCGACGCCGTGGGCCTCGAGCGTGCCGTCCTCGTAGAGCGCCTTGGCCAGGTTCAGCGCCGTCTGGCCGCCGAGCGTCGGCAGGATCGCGTCGGGCTTCTCCTTCGCGATGATCTGCGCGACGGGGCCCGGCAGGAGCGGCTCGACGTAGGTCGCATCCGCGAACTCCGGGTCGGTCATGATCGTCGCCGGGTTGGAGTTGACGAGCACGATCTCGTACCCCTCGTCGCGGAGCACCTTGCACGCCTGAGTGCCGGAGTAGTCGAACTCGGCGGCCTGGCCGATCACGATTGGGCCGGAGCCGAGAATCAAGATCTTTCTGATGTCCGTGCGCTTAGGCACGGGCCCGGCCTGGGTTGAGGGGCCTAGTGGACAGTGGACAGTGGACAGTGGTGAGGGCGCGAGGCCGCTGAGCCCTCGCCCTGTCCACTGTGAGGAGGCGAAGCCGACGCACTGTCCTCTGTCCACTCATTGCTTCGCCGCCGAGATCTCCGCGACAAACCTGTCGAACAGGTAAAGCGAATCGTGCGGCCCTGGTCCTGCTTCCGGGTGGTACTGCACCGTCGCCCCCTGGACGTCGCGCAGGGCGAGGCCTTCGACCGTGCGGTCGTAGAGATTGAGGTGCGTCAGCTCTGCGGCTCCGAAGTCGGTGTCCCAGCGGACCGGCTCGTCGGTGTCCATCGTGCGCTCTCCGCCGGGACCGAGCACCGCGAAGCCGTGGTTCTGGCTCGTGATCTCGACCCGGCCGGTGGTGAGGTCCTTCACCGGGTGGTTGGCGCCGCGGTGGCCGAACGGGAGCTTGTAGGTCTCGAGGCCGACCGCCCGGCAGAGGAGCTGATGGCCGAGGCAGATCCCGTAGACCGGGCGCTTGCCGACCAGCTCGCGCAGGGTCTCGACGACGTAGTTGAGGGCGGCCGGATCACCCGGGCCGTTGGCGAGGAAGAAGGCGTCTGCGTCGGAGGCCAGGAGATCCTCTGACGAGGTGCGGCAGGGATGCAGCTCGACGTGGGCTCCGCGGGCGCGCAGGTTGCGCACGATCGAGGTCTTCACCCCGGTGTCGATCATCGCGATGCGCGGGCCGTGCTCGGGCGCGCCGGGCAGTGGCTCGAAGCTCTGCATCTCGCGCGGCGTGACCTCCGCAGCGAGATCGCGGCCCTTCATAGACGGCTCGGCGTCGATGAGCGCTCGCGCTTCGGATTCTGAGAGCGATGCCGGGAAGACCCCGCCGCGCATCGAGCCCTGGTCGCGGATATGCCGCACCAGGGTGCGCGTGTCGAGCTCGGTGATGGCCGGCACGCCGCAGTCGCGCAGCCAGTCGAGCCAGCCGGCCTCGGCGCCCGGGGCATCCTCGCGATTAGTGGCGGCGCGCATGATCACCGCGCGGGCGTGGATGCGATCTGACTCCATCGCCTCCGCGCTCACGCCGTAGTTGCCCACGTGGGGATAGGTGAAGGTGACCAGCTGACCGGCGAAGCTCGGGTCGGTCACCGCCTCCTGGTAGCCCGACATCGAGGTCGTGAAGACGATCTCCCCGACGGCGGTGCCTTCGGCGCCGCACGCTTCGCCGTCGAAGCGCGCTCCGTCCTCGAGGAGGATGTAGGCGCTCACGAGCTCACGAGCGCTGCCGCGCGCTCGTAGGCGACCGAGCCGGCCGCCACCGTCAGCTCGACGCGGCCCTGCAGGGCGCGACCGTGAAAGCAGCAGTTCTCCGAGCGGCTCGCGTAGCCCTCGGCTCCGGCCTCCCAGCTCGCGCCGAGATCGACCAGCACGAGGTTCGCCTCGGCACCAACGCGGATCGCGGGCAGCGGCTCATCGAGGGTTTCGGCGCCCCGGCTCAAAGCGTCGACCACCCGGCCGAGCGGCAACACACCCGGCACGACGAGCTCCGTGTGAACCGCGGCGAAAGCCGTCTCGAGGCCCGTCGTCCCCATCGGCGCCTCCTCCCACGGCACCTCCTTCTCGTGGCGCGCGTGCGGGGCGTGGTCGGTCGCGATGCAGTCGATCGCCCCGTCGCGGAGACCATCGATCAGCGCTTGCCGGTCGTTCTCGGTGCGTAGCGGCGGGTTCATCTTGAGCCGCGTGTCGAGCGACCGAACAGCCTCGTCGGTAAGGGTCAGGTGGTGCGGCGAGACCTCGGCGGTGACCTTCGCTCCGCTCGCTATCGCCGCGCGCAACGCGTCGACCGACTCACACGCGGAAAGATGCTGGAAGTGCACGCGCGCGTCCTCATAGCGCGCGATGGCGGCGTCACGGCCGACCATCGTCGACTCCGAGATCGACGGGATCCCGGTCAGGCCGAGCAGCGCCGACACCGCACCCTCGTGCATCGATCCTTGCCCCGAGAGAGACGGATCCTCCTCGTGGAGCGCGACGACTCCACCGGCGAGCCGCTGGTACTGGAGAGCGCGCCGGAGCATCCCGGCGGATACCAGCGGCCGCCCGTCGTCGGTGAAACCGAGGGCACCCGCGTCGCGCAGCTCGGCCATCTCGGTGAGATCGGTTCCGTTCAGACCGCGCGTGATCGCGGCGAGAAAGCCAACCGGCACCCCGGACACGCGCCGGGCGGTCTCGGTGAGAGAGCGGAGAATCGAGGCGTCGTCGACCACCGGATCGGTGTTGGGCATGCACACCACGCCGCAGTAGCCCCCCGCGGCCGCCGCGGCCGTGCCCGTCTCGATGTCCTCCTTGTGCTCCTGCCCGGGCGTGCGGAAGTGCACATGCGGATCGAAGAACGCCGGGAACAGGTGCCGGCCTTCGGCGTCGATGACCTCGGCGCCCGCGTCCGGCATCGATCCGGGCGCCCCGAGCTCGGCTACTACGCCGTCGCGCACCAGCACGTCCAGCGGCTCGTCGACGCCCTCGCGTGGGTCGAGCACGTGGGCGCCCCGGACGAGGACATCGCGCGGCTCTTGGGGAGCGGCGAACATCACGCCACCACCTCCCGCGCACGCGCCGGCGCCTCGACGGGCGCGCCGGCGAGCAGCTCGTAGAGCACGGCCATCCGCACGACCACGCCCGCCTCCACCTGCCGGCCGATCAACGCCTGCTTGGAGTCGATCACCTCGGCGGCGAGCTCGACGCCGCGGTTCACCGGCCCGGGATGCATCAGGAGCTGATCCTTCCCCAGCCGGCTCGGCCCGATCTGATAGCGCGCGGCGTACTCGCGCAGCGAGGGCACGAAGGCCTCGGCCATGCGCTCGCGCTGCATGCGCAGGGTGTAGATGACGTCGGCCTCGGGGAGCCTGTCGAGCGTCGCCTGCACCGTGCAGCCGAGCGCCTCGATCCCGCGCGGGATGAGGGTGGGCGGCCCGCAGACCGTCACCTCCGCGCCCATTCGGCGGAAGGCGAGGATGTTCGAGCGCGCGACGCGCGAATGCAGCACGTCGCCGACGATCCAGATGCGGCGCCCGTCGAGGTCGCCGATCTCCTGGCGCAGGGTGAAGACGTCGAGCAGCGCCTGTGTCGGATGCTCGTGCTTGCCGTCGCCCGCGTTGATCACCGCGGCCGGGGTCCAGCGCGCGACGAGGTCGGCCGCGCCCACATGCGGGGACCGGATGACGATCGCCGCCGGTCCGTAGCCGGACAGGGTCTGGATCGTGTCCTTGAGCGACTCTCCCTTGTCGACCGAGGACCCCGCCGACTTGACGGAGATCACCTCGGCGGACAGGCGCTTGGCGGCGAGCTCGAACGACGAGCTCGTGCGGGTCGATGCCTCGTAGAAGAGGTTGACGACCGTGCGCCCACGGAGCGCCGGGACCTTCTTGATCTCGCGGCCGGCGACCTCGACGAACGAGGCGGCCCGGTTGAGGATGCGCTCGATGTCGCCGCGCGAGACGTCTTCGATGGAGAGCAGGTTCTTCATGCCGCGACCTCCGCAACCTCGGTGACGGTGACTTCGTCGATGCCGTCGATCTCCTCGACGTGCACGTTCACGCGCTCCTCGCGCGCCGTCGGCAGGTTCTTGCCCACGTAGTCGGGGCGGATCGGCAGCTCCCGGTGGCCGCGGTCGGCCAGTACCGCCAGCTGCACGCGGGCCGGGCGGCCGTAGTCGAAGATCGCCTCGATCGCCGCGCGTACCGTGCGACCGGTGAAGAGCACGTCGTCGACAATGACGACCGTGCGGCCGTCGAGCGCGAAGTCGAGGTGGGAGGCGTGCACCACCGGCGACTCGGGATGCAGGCCGATGTCGTCCCGGTAGAAGGCGATGTCGATGTCGCCCAGCGGAATGCTCTCGCCGTCGTCGAGGCCGAGCAGCTCGGTGACCAGCGGATGCAGGCGCTCGGCGAGCACCGCGCCGCGGCGGTGGATGCCGACCAGAGCGAGCTCGCGCTCGGAGTTCTTCTCGACGATCTGGTGCGCGATCCGCACGAGCGTGCGGCGCATGTCATCGTGGTCGAGGACGACCCTGGGCGCTTCCATGGAGCTCCTTCCTGGCCTCACGGGACCGGGTTAAAGGAACGGACTCGGCGAGCCTAGCACCGGCCCGGGACGCAGTCGCCTCGCCCGCGTGCGCCCTAGAGCTTGGAGGCGTTCAGCGTGACCAGGCCGCCGCGCTCGAGCAGCTGGCCCGGCTGCGGATCCTGGCCGATAACAGTCCAGTTGGTGTCGTCGATTATGCCGAGCAGTCCGTCGTCCTTGACCTTCACCCGGAACCCGAGCCCTTTGACGCGCTCCTTGGCGACGTCGAGGCGCAGACGGGCGAAGTCGGGCACGCCCACGCGGGTGATCACGGTGGGAGGCTGGGTGCCGGCGCGGGGCGCCGGAGATGGCGCAGGTGATCTCGAGCTTCCGCCCGCTCCGAGGGCAACGGCGACGAGGACGCCGAGCAGGAAGCCGGCGGCGACGCCGAGCGCGACGCCCACCCAGCCCGGCTGCTCACGGCCGTAGCGGTTCACGCCGGCGTCTTCGTCTTGCGCTCGGGGCGTACGAGATGAGGCTCACCGCGTTCCGGCAGAGGAATCTCGACCCAATCGAAGTCGCGCGGCACCTCAGCAGCGGGGAAGATCGCGCGGGCCTCCTCCTCGAGCTCCCGGCCGAAGTAGCGGGAGGAGAGGTGCGTCATAGCCAGCAACCCCACCCCAGCCTCGCGGGCGATGTTCGCCGCCTGGGTCGCGGTGGAGTGCACTGTCTTCGCGGCCCGCTCGGTCTCTTCGGCGCCGAAGGTGCTCTCGTGCACGAGCACGTCCGCGCCGTGCGCGGCCACTTCGAGCGTCTCACACGGCGCGGTGTCGCCGGAGAAGACAAGCTTGCGCCCGGCGCGGGTCTCCCCCATCACCTGCTTGGGCGCGACGCCGTTCACGGTCTCCCCGCGCTGAAGCCGGCCGAAGTCGGGACCCGGCGTCACGCCGAGCCGCTCGGCCAGCTCCGCTTCGAAGCGCCCCGGCCGCTCGTCTTCGACGAGCGCGTAGCCGTAGGCGGTGACCCGGTGCCGAACATGGAAGGGGACGATCGCATAGCCGTCGCGGCGCACGGCCTCGCCGGGCTCGAGCTCCTCGAAGGCGAGTTCGTAGCCGACCCGGCCGTACACGCGGCGCATAACTCCGGCCAGGTCGTTCAGCCCGGGAGGCCCGTAGATCGTCAGCGGCCGGTCGCGGTCGCGGAGGTCGAAGGTCTTCAGCAGCCCCGGGAGGCCGAGCCAATGATCGACGTGGAAGTGCGTCAGGAAGACGTCTGAGAAATCCGCGAGGCCGCAGGAGCGCACGAGCTGGCGCTGCGTCCCCTCGCCACAGTCGATGAGGATCTGGTCGCCGCCGCGGCGCACGAGGGTCGCCGGCAGACCGCGCCGGGCGCTCGGCACGGAACCCGCGGTCCCGGCGAAGAAGATGGAGAGCTCCATGGCGTTCTCGGGGATCGAGACTAGTCGAGCGCGATGAGATCGAAGGCGATCTCACCGTCGCCTACGCGGGCCATCCCCATCGTGTGACCGGGCTGGCGCCGGCGTTCGGTCGGG
Source organism: Solirubrobacterales bacterium (assembly GCA_038200435.1). Lineage (GTDB taxonomy): Bacteria > Actinomycetota > Thermoleophilia > Solirubrobacterales > Solirubrobacteraceae > JBBPXY01. The sequence continues at coordinate 3,696 of JBBPXY010000042.1, read as the reverse complement.
CTGCCGGGGTTGAAGATCTGAAAGCCGTCGTCGGCCCGCTCGTGCAGGGGGATGTGCGAGTGCCCATATACGACGGCGTGCGCGTCGGGGAATCGCTTGCGCATCCGCTCGAGCCGGCCCTCCGCCAGTCCGGCGTCGTGGACCATGCCGATCCGGATCCCCTCCGCCTCGACCACCCGCTGCCCGGGAATCCGTCGCCGCACCTCAGCGTCGTCGACGTTGCCGTGGATCGCGGCGATCGAAGGCCCGATGCTCTCCAGGTGGTTGAGCACGCCGACGACGGACAGGTCCCCCGCGTGGAGGATGAGGTCGGCCGCCTTCAGTCGCTCGACGCACTCGTCGGGCAGCCGCCGCGCGCCCTTGGGCAGGTGGGTGTCGGAGATGATCGCGATCTGCACGCTTTTAGAAGCTACCCAGAGCGCCGGTAAGCTCCCCTTTCTCGCGCCCGTAGCTCAGTGGATAGAGCGCTCGCCTCCGGAGCGAGAGGTCGCAGGTTCGAATCCTGCCGGGCGCGCTTGGGTTTGCGGGATTACGCCGCGGCGCTGGAAGCGGATTTGCTCCCAAATGCTCCCATTGAATCCGCCGGCTGGAGCCCGGCCAAGGCGCGTAGCTGATCGAGGTCTCCCTCGTCCCGGCGCATCGCGTGGCTGTAGAGCCGCAGGGTGAACGCCGGGTCGGTGTAGCCGAGTTGGCCCATCACGTAGCGCGGGTCCTCACCGAGCGCGACGAGCAAAGACGCGAACGTGTGCCGCAGCCCGTGAGGCGTGAGCCCGGTTGGGAGCGGGACCGATCCGGCCTTCTCGAGCAGCTCGTCTGCGCGCCTCGCGGCCGGTGCGAGCACCCGGTTACGCACGTTGTCCTTGTCCCGCGCTCGGCCCGTGAGCGTCGGGAACACCGGATCGCTTGAGGCGATCGACCGCGACGACGCTTTGTGCGCTCCAAGCTCGTCACGGAGCACCGGGAGGAGGCGAATGTGGCGCACCCCGGCGTCACTCTTGCTTTCCCCCACCTTGATCCGGCCGCCGGCTAGGTCGACGTCACGCCACCTGAGCGCGCATAGCTCCCCGACGCGTAGACCGGCGAAGGTGAGGGTTGCGAGTAGCGGGCGCCGCGCAACGCCGCGGCGGTCACGCCGGGCATCACGGTCCAGCTCACCGGCCGCAGCCAGTAGCGCGGTGATCTGCTCTTCGCGATCGAGCCACGGCCGGTTGCTTCGCTGAGGCTTTCACCCGGCGGTTCTTTCCCTTCGCCGGGTTGCGATCGAGGATCTCGTACTCCACTGCCACTTCGAGGATCTGGCCGAGCCGCGTGATCGTCTTGTTTATCGACGTGGCCGAAAGCCGGCCGGCGCGCACCTTTCCGTGCCGGTAGCGGTCCACCTCGGCCACGGTGATTTGCGAGAGCCGGTGCTTTTGGAAGAAGGGCAGCAGGTGATTCGAGAGCTGCCACTCGTAGTCGAGGATGGTGTTCGGCCGCAATGCCCCTCGCTGAGCCTCGAACCATTGGCTCGCGAACTCGTGAAACGTCGGGTCTCGAGGAGGCAGGGCGGATGGCTCCGGGGTGGGAGGTTGCCATCGGCCGCGCCGCACGTCGGCGAGCACGTTCTGTAGTCCGGTCTCCGCTCGCTGCCGTGTCCACCCGTCGCCGGTATTGCCGAGCGTGATCCACTGCCGCTTGCCGTACGCGCGAAAGCGCAGCACGTAAGCCGTGCCGCGCTTCCCGTCACGCGCGAGCACCTCCCCCGTCGCTGGGCGCGCCATCAGACTTCCTCCTCAGGATCGGCCCAGGGACTCCACTCGTCGAGTGCCCCGAGCTCGACGATGCCCTGGGCGGCGAGACCGCGGAGGGCTCCCGGCGATAAGCGACTCACGGCGACGTACACGGCGTCGTCACCCTCAGTTTCACGTAGCGCGAGCAGCGACTCCATGCCGCGGTACAGCCGGTGCCATCGCCATCTGTCATGAGGAGATACGCCTCTTCCAAGTCACCTACGGCGTAATCGTCCAGCGCCATCAGACACCCCCTTTCGTCGCGCGCCGTTCGCGCTCGCCCCGGTCCTCCAGGTCGAGGATCTGGTTCATGTACTCGGTGTGCAGCGGGTGGTCTTCCGGGAGCAGCGCGGTCTCGCCGCGTAGGAACGCGGCCCGGCGTTCGATGGCCGCCACCGAGACGGATGCATCGTCGCCCTCCTCGCCTGGTCTGGCCGACGTCGCGTCTTCCAGCCTGGCCGCGAGACGCTTGAATGATGCACGGAGTGGCGAGCCACTATTGAGCTGCGGGATCGCGCAGTGGAGCCAGTCCCGAAGAGCGCTCTCCATGCGGCGCTCCATCAGCGCCCGCCGCTCCTGCGTGTCGCGCGCCTCTCGGCGCTCCTTGGGGCCAGCGTGGAGGGGTATCACCGTGGCGGTCATCCTCGTGACTCCTGTCCGGCGAGCGCAATCAGGCGGAACGCCTCGAGGTCCGCGATGACGAGCCGGGCCGTTCCCGCGCAGTCTGCGATGAGCCCCTCTCCCGGGTTGGCCCGAGTGGTCAGGTCCCCAAGCTGCTCGCGAAGATTGCCCAAGTCCGTCAGGCCTCGCGGGCGAGCGAGTCGATCATGGTGCTGCGCGCGTCTGCCGGAACTTCGATGGTGACGGTGCTCATGTCTTCCTCTCGGTCGTGGCACCGAGAGAGAGCGAGCCGATGGCGAGGAGGCATCGCAGCCGTAGTGGCGGGTACGGTGCCAGCGCGTCGACGGTTCGCTCCGTCGGTGCCGCGGGGCCGGGCAGTTTGCGCTGCGCCGGCCCCAACTTTTGGTTGCGCGCAGCCTACGCCCCTCGCCCGCGTTGATCAAGAATGCCGCGGGATCGAGGAATGGTGAGGTTTGCGCAAGGTTTGAGCACTCTGGCACTCGAACAAGCGTCCATGTACATCGCGAATGCCCTTCATCACGTCGCAACGGTCGCGTATATGTAGACCTAGTTCCCCAGCTGGAAGTTCTGAGGGGGTGCCTCCATCCGTGGCGGCACCCCCTCTTTCGTTCCCTCATCGTGTGGGGTCCTGCTTCGGTCCTCTGATCCTTGCCCGGCACCACTGGTCCAACGCGGCCTCCTCGAACCGCACGTACCGTCCAAGGCGAACGTGCGGGATGCGATCAGCCCGGGCCTCAACTCTTGGGGACGCTGAGAAGGCTCGCGGCCTCCTCAGCTTGCAGCAAAGACCCGGACATCACGCCTTAGACGACGGCGATCGGCACGCTCGGGGAGGTGCTGGCGAACGCGCCGGCCTTGTCGATCTCCGGCGGTAGATCCGGCAAGCGGCGCTCACGCATCGCCTGCGGGTCGATCACGCCCAGCAGATCCCCCATCCTCACGTAGTTGATCCGCCACTCCTCTCGTGCCGCCGCAAGCTCCGCGAGCGCCTTCTCCACGGTCGCGCTGGCCTCTGCCGCATCCTCAGCAAGCTCTTCGCGGAGCGCAGCAGCGTTCGTGCGGGTGATCCGATCTATCTCCTCATCAACTACCGCGTGCGGCGAATCGTCCCGCTCGCTGCATCCGAAGGCCATGCGCCGCTAGTTGTAGCTCCTAGGTACGTTCGTCAGTAGTTCATCCGGGTCCCCTTGGAGGCTGGGAGGTGTCAAGGCCACCCAATTCCAAGGAGACACCGGATGAAGCTTCACGCTAACGCTCGTACCTGTCCGAAGAGCCGCCGGCTGCT
>JBBPXY010000041.1:0-11388 GCA_038200435.1 Solirubrobacterales bacterium | reverse complement strand
GGCGAGCCACGTCTTGACCACCGAGCGCTTCGCGCCGATGCGGCACCCCAGGCCGCAGTAGCCGCACTCCTTGCCCAGGTCGCAGCCCTTCACGTTGCGCGGCATCGCGTCGACGTGCCAACCGAGCTTCACGCACCCTTCCTGCAGCTTGCGCTCGCGACTCGAAGGCTCGTTGTTCTCCTGATTGACGCCGAGCCGCTCGACCACGGCGTTCATGCTCCGGGCGTACTCGTCGGAGGTGAACGCCGGAACGCCGTACGCGGCCCACTCCTCGCGCACGTCGTCGGGCGTCTTGAACGAAGTGGAGTAGTTGATGACGGTGCCGCCGCCAAGGCACGAGCCGCCGAGCAGGCCGACGCTCTGGTCATCCGTCGCCGCGGGCGCAGCCATGTACATCGAGGTGATGGAGTCGTACTCGGAGCCGGCGAAGTCCTCGTCGTCGTAGTAGTCGCCCGACTCGAGCACGATCACGTCGAGGCCTTCCGCGGCGAGCACTCCGGCCGTGGCGCCGCCGCCTGCGCCCGAGCCGACGATGACGACGTCGCAGTCGAGGTCTGTATCCCCCTCGATCGCCAGCGGCTTCAGGGCCTTCGGAGGCGCGCTCTCGAGCTTGCCGAGCGGGCCGGGGTAGTCGATCTCGTCCCACGCCTTGTTCCGGCCACCGTCGGCGCCAGGGAGCATGTAGTAGAAGAGCAGCGCGCCCTTGCGCAGCGCCTGGAAGGCGGCGCGGCGCTGGGGGACGCGCGAGTCACACCACGACAGCAACACCTTCTCGCGCTCTTCCCGCGACAGCGAGGAGAAACGATGCAAGCCGCCGCCCGCTATCGCGCTCAGCAGCGGGTTGTCCCACAGGCCGAGCAGCTGCTGCAGCTGCTTGCGCTCGGACTCGCGCGGGTTGAGCGCGACCGCCTCGACCACGGCGCGTGCGACGCCAAGCTCGCTGGCCGCCGGCGTGCCGTTCACCGGGGGACAGAACGTGTCGCAGATCGCCTCGAGGGCTTCGCGCTGGCGGTCGGTGAGCTCCATCGGGGTGGGTCCTCTCTCTACCGCGAGCCCGCGGCCGGTGTGTCGGTGGTCATCACTTCGAGCTCGCCGTCGGCCAGCCGCTGGCGCAGCACCTTCTTGTCGAACTTGCCGGTTGCCGTCTTGGGCACCTCGTCGATCGCGGCCCACGCATCGGGAAGCCACCACTTGGCCACGCGTGGCGCGAGGTGGTCGCGCAGCGCGGCGGGATCGGCCGCGACGCCCTCGCGCATCACGACGCAGGCGAGTGGGCGCTCCGACCAGCGCTCGTCGGGCTGGGCCACGACCGCCGCCTCGAGCACGTCGTCGTGGGCCATGAGCTCGTTCTCGATCTCGACCGATGAGATCCATTCGCCGCCCGATTTGATGACGTCCTTCGAGCGGTCGGTGATCTGGATGAAGCCCTCGTCGTCCATGGCCGCGATGTCGCCCGTGCGTAGCCATCCGTCGTCGAACTTGTCGTCGCCGCTGGGATCCTCGTAGTAGCGCGAGGCGATCCACGGCCCGCGCACCTGGATCTCGCCGGTGCTCTCACCGTCCCACGGGACCTCGTTGCCGTCGTCGTCGATGAGGCGGATGTCGACGAGCGGCAGCACGCGGCCGGCTTTTGCGCGGTAGCTCCACTCCTCCTCGCCCTCGAGCTCGCGGGGAGGCTGGGCCACGGCGGCCAGCGGGCTCGTCTCCGTCATCCCCCAGGCCTGGACGATGCGCATGCCGTGGCGCTCCTGGAAGGCCTCCATCAGCGAGCGCGGCACGGCGGAGCCACCGCAGACGACGAGGCGGAGGCTCGAGAGGTCGGGGTGGTGCTCGTCGGCGTAGCGCAGCAGGTCGAGCCAGATCGTGGGCACCGCGCCGGCGAGTGTGACCTTCTCCTCCTCGATCAGGCGTGCGAGCCGCTCGGCCTGCAGGAAGCGGCCGGGCATCACCAGATCGGCGCCCGCGAGCGCAGCAGCGTGAGCGAGCCCCCACGCGTTGGCGTGGAACATCGGCACCACCGGCAGGATGCGGTCGCGCGCGCTCACCGCGAGCGAGTCGGCCATGCAGGTGCCCACGGCGTGGAGGAGGCTCGAGCGGTGGGAGTAGAGAACTCCCTTGGGGTTGCCGGTCGTGCCGCTCGTGTAGCAGAGGGCGGCGGCGGAGCGATCGTCGATCTCGGGGTAGTCGAAGCCGCCCTCCTGACGGGCCAGCAGCTCCTCGTAGCGCACGACGTTCGGCAGCGAGCCCGAGTCGCCGTCGCCGATGACGACGTAGTGCCGGACGCTCTCGAGCTTGGGTGCGACCTTCTCGAGCACGGGCACGAGCGAGTCCTCGACCAGCATCACCGTGTCGTCCGCGTGCCCGACGATGTACTCGAGCTGATCCGGGAACAGGCGCAGGTTCAGCGTGTGGAGCACGGCGCCCATGCACGGGATCGCCAGGTAGGCCTCGAGGTGCTCCTGGGTGTTCCAGCAGAAGGTGGCGACGCGGTCGCCAGCGCCCACGCCGAGCTCGGCCAGGCCCGCCGCAAGGCGGTCGGCGCGCTCCACGACCTCGGAGTAGGAGGCGCGGCGGCGCTCCCCGCCCTCTTCGAGTGTCACCACCTCGGCGCGGCCCACCACGCGCCGCATACGGTCGAGCACGTGCTGAAGCGTCAGCGGATGGTCGTGCTGGACGAGGCCCTCGAGCATGACTTGCGAAAGAGTATTGAGAAATGGCCGACCGTCTGCGCTCCTACCGCGCCAAGCGCGACTTCGAAGCGACGCCCGAGCCGGCGCCGTCACGCGGCCCAAAGCCGTCGACCCATCAGCGGTTCGTCATCCACGAGCATCACGCCCGTCGCCTGCACTGGGACCTGCGGCTCGAGCGCGACGGTGTGCTCGTCTCCTGGGCGGTGCCCAAGGGCATCCCCGACACCCCGGATCAGAACCACCTAGCCGTGCACGTCGAGGATCACCCGCTCTCCTACATCGACTTCGAGGGCGAGATCCCCGCCGGCAACTACGGCGCGGGACAGGTGCACATCTGGGATCACGGCACCTACGAGGAGGGGAAGTTTCGCGACGGCGAAGTCATCGTGACCTTCCACGGCGAGCACCTGACTGGGCGCTACGTCCTCTTCAGGACCCGGGGTGACGACTGGATGATCCACCGGATGGACCCGCCGGCCGACGCCGAGCACGAGCCCCTGCCCGAGCAGGTGCGCCCGATGCTCGCACGGCTCGGCCCGCTGCCCGGCGACTCGAGCGAGTGGGCCTACGAGGTGAAGTGGGACGGCGTGCGCGCGCTCGTCTGGATCGAGCACGGCGAGGTGCTGAAGATGGAGAGCCGCACCGGGCGCGAGATCACCGCGCGCTACCCGGAGCTGAAGCCCCTGGGCCGTGCACTCGGGGCACGACCCGCGCTGCTCGACGGCGAAGTGATCGCGCTCGACGAGACGGGCAAGCCGAGCTTCGAGCGCCTTCAGGGCCGCATGCACGTGGCCTCCGACTCGGGCGCAAGGCGCCGCGCGCAGGACGCGCCCGTGACGTTCATGGCGTTCGACGTGCTGCACCTCGACGGGCACTCGACGCTTGGCCTCCCGTGGACCGAGCGGCGCGAGCTCCTTGAAGGCCTGCGCCTCGACGGAGCGCACTGGAAGGCTCCGGCGGCACACCGCGGCGACGGAAAAGCCTTCCTCGCCGCAACGCGCGCCCAGGGCCTGGAGGGGGTGGTGGCCAAGCGCCTCGACTCGCCGTACGAGCCCGGCCGGCGCGGCGGTGCGTGGGTCAAGGTGAAGAATCACCTGCGCCAGGAGCTCGTGATCGGCGGGTGGCTTCCCGGTGAGGGGCGCCGGCGCGACCGCATCGGCGCGCTGCTCATCGGCTACCACGAGGGCGACCGGCTGCGCTATGCGGGGCGCGTGGGGACCGGCTTCACCGAGGCGACGCTGAAGCTGGTCGCCGAGCGGCTGAAACCGCTCGAACGTGAGGCGAGCCCGTTCGACGGCGGGCGGCCGCCGCGCGGATCGGTGTGGGTGGAGCCGACTCTGGTCGCGGAGGTCGAGTTCACGGAGTGGACGGCGGCCGGCATGGTGCGACACCCGTCGTTCAAGGGGCTGCGCAACGACAAACCGGCGAGCGAGGTGGTGCGCGAGGGCTCCGAGCCGGTCGAGGCCGATGCCGTGTCCGCGGTCGAGGCCCCGCCCGCACCGGCGCCCGTGGCGATGCCGGCCACACCGAAGCGCCCGTCCGGCGGTCCGGCCGCCAACCCCGAGGTCGAGATCGACGGCCGCCGGCTGCAGCTCTCGAACCTCGACAAGATCTTCTATCCCAAGACGGGGTTCACCAAGGGCGACGTGGTCGACTTCTACGTCCGCATCGCGCCCGTGCTTCTCCCCCATCTCCGCGGCAAGCCGCTCACCCTCAAGCGCTATCCCAACGGAGTGGAGGGCAAGTCGTTCTACGAGAAGCAGTGCCCCAAGCACCGTCCCGACTGGGTGCAGACCGCGCCGATCTGGAGCCGGCATAACGAGAAGGAGATCAACTACTGCCTGGTCGAGGACCTGCCCACTCTCGTGTGGGCCGCGAATCTCGCGGACCTCGAGCTGCACACATCCCTCTCACTGGCCAAGAGGATCGAGCAGCCGCGCTCGCTCGTGTTCGACCTCGACCCGGGCGCGCCGGCCGACGTCATTGACTGCGCGCAGGTCGCGCTGTGGCTGCGTGAGCTGTTCGACTCGCTCGGGCTCGAGACGGTCATCAAGACATCGGGGTCGAAGGGGCTGCAGGCCTACGTCCCGCTGAACACCAAGACCTCATACGAGGTGACCAAGCCCTACGCACAGTCAATTGCCGAGCGCCTGGCCCGCGAGCATCCCGACCGCGTCGTCTCGCGCATGGCGAAGAACCTACGCGGCGGCAAGGTGCTCGTCGACTGGAGCCAGAACGACCAGCACAAGACGACCGCCAACGTCTACTCGCTGCGCGCGCGGGAGCGCCCGACGGTCTCGACCCCCGTCCGCTGGGAGGAGGTCGAGGCGGCGCTCGCGGCGGAGGATCCCGCCCGGCTGACCTTCGACTCGGCGCAGGCGCTCGAGCGCGTGGCGGCCGAGGGCGACCTATTCAAGCCGCTGCTCGAACTCGAGCAGACCGTGCCGAAGCTGAAGAAGCCCTAGAGCGCGCGGTCGCCCTGCTTGGCCATGGCGCACAATCCGACGACCACGACCAGCACGGCCAACCACACGGCGATACTCACTACGACGATCATCACACCCTCCCGAACGTGCACGATGACACGAGGTCGGGACGTCAATTCGCCGCGAAGGCGCTTTCTCCGCTAATCGGGTGTCGCCGGCCGCGCTGTTCAGGCGGATCCGCGCACCAGGAACTTGTACTTCTGCGCCGACTCGAACGCCGCTTCCGCCGCGAGCTGCGAGACGCCGGTCGCCAGCGTCGGATAGACGTGGATCATCGAGGCGATGTCCGAGAACCTCATCTTCTCCTGGATGGCCAGGGCCAGCTCGTGGATCAACTCCCCGGCGCCGGGCGCGAGGATGTGCGCGCCGACCACGCGCTTCTTGGCGGTGACGACGACGATCGCGCCCTCGGTGGCGCCCTCCGCGCGGGCGCGGTCGGAGTGGGTCAGATCCTGCCGGAAGACCTCGACGTTGTCGGCCCCGTGCTCCTCCTCGGCTTCTGCGACCGTCATCCCGGCGTGCGCGAGCTCGGGATCGGTGAACGTGCACCACGGCACGGCGTATGGCCCCTTGCTCGATCCGGGGAAGAACATGTTGCGCACCGCGCGCACGCCCTCGTACCCGGCCGAGTGCGTGAAGAGGTAGCGGCCGGCCACGTCTCCCGCCCCGTAGATCGAATCGACCGAGGAGCGCAGCCGGTCGTCGGTCTCGATGCCACGCGGGCCAACGTTCACTCCGGCCTCTTCGAGCCCGAGCCCCTCGACGTTCGGCTGGCGGCCGGCGGCGACGAGGATCTCCTCGGCCGGCCCCGTCATCCCCGTGTCGCGCTGCGTGCCGTGGACCAGCTTCTGCGAGCCCTCTACGGTGACCCGTTCGACATCGACGCCGAGGCAGAGCTCCACACCCTCGTCGCGCAGCTTGGCCGCCAGCCTCTCGGCCAGTTCGGGCTCATCGCGCGCGAGGATGCAATCGGCCTGCTCGAGCACGGTCGTCTCGACACCCAGCCGAGCGAAGGCCTGCGCCATCTCGATGGCGATCGGCCCGCCGCCGATGAGCACGATCGACTTGGGCGCCCGGTCCAGCTCGAACACGGTCTCGCTGGACAGGAAGCCCGCCTCTTCGAGCCCGTCGATTGGCGGGGCGACGGGGCGGCTGCCGGTGCAGACGAGGATGTGCTTGGCCTCGAGGGTGTCGCCGCCGAGCTCGACCGACTCTGAACCGGTAAGCCGTGCCTCCCCGAAGACGATGTCGATGCCCATCTGCCGGTAGCGCTCCGGGTCATCGTCGGTGCTCGCGATCTCCTGCTGAATCCTCTTGATGCGGTCCCACACGCGGGTCGTGTCGATCTCCGGATCGACGGCGGTCAGCCCGTAGCGGTCGGCGTGGCGCATCGTGTGCGCCGCTTTGGCCGAGGCCAGCAACGCCTTCGAGGGGACGCAGCCCGTCCAGAGGCAGTCGCCGCCGACGCGCCCGCGCTCGATCACCGCCACCTTGATGTCGAGCGTCGAGGCGAACTCCGCGGCCACCATGCCGCCCGAGCCCATCCCGACGATGATCAGGTCATAGCGCCGCGCCACCCGGGTGATCTTGCCGTACTGCTCGGCCCGGCGTCGTGCTCAGAGACTCAAGGTGATGCCGACGAGGCGGTGCGGTAGGTCACGCGCACCCTCGAGGACGTCGCGTTGCCCGCCCGGTCGCGGGCGATCGCCCGGATCGGGTTGCGGCCGCGATGCAGGCGCACGCGCGGGTGCCAGTAGCCACCTCGGCCGACGTGCACCGCACGGCCCGCGACCCTGAGCGAGGTGACCTTGTAGTTGTCGCGGGCGATGCCGCGCACGCGCGCAAGCGACGAGGTGAGGGTCGCACGGGCGCGCGGCGAGGCGACGCTCAACCGCGGCGCTGCGAACACGTCCTCTGCGGGATGGGCGAGATTGGCCACGTCGTTCATGGCGAACGCCGCCGAGAGCTGGTGGCGCAGCCGGAACGGGCGCTTGGGAGTCACGGTGCGCATGTACTGAAGGACGAAATCCGACTGAAGGGGGCCGTCGTCGATGAACTGCGCACGGTCATACGGGGTGTCGTAGGTGAGCGCCCCCGGCGGGTAGGTCCCATTGCCGTCGGGGGCCGAGAGCCGCGACTTGACGTAGATGGTGGCTGGGCGTCCAGGAGGCCTCCCGGCGGACTCAGAGCCCGCGCGGGCGCGCACCGTGGTCTCCCCGGGGAAGCGGTAGCCGGCGGTCTCACCGATGGTGTCGTTGGCGATCAGCTGGTCGTAGGAGAGCTCGACCCGGTGAGAGTGGCCGTCGGTGCTCTCCCAGGAGTCGGTCGCGCGCACCGTGCGTCCATGGGCGCCGGTCACGATGGTGCGCACCAGGCGCACGCCGGTCGGCGACGGCGTGCCGCAGCCTTCGCTGAGGAGATACGGCCGGCCGGAGCAGCGGAAGATGCTCTCGCTCTCGTGAACGGTGACCGCGCCGGTGCTCGAATCGACGCTGCGCGAGAACGAGAGCGCGCCCGGCGTGAGCGGAGTGGGCGCGTAGGCGTTCTGGGAGTCGACGCGGATCTCCGAGCGGGTGTGGGCAGCCGCCGCCGCCGCGCCGTCGCTCGTGCCGAGCGCCAGCGCGCGGCTGAAGACCGGCGCGCTCTGGCGCAGGGTCGTGGGGTCCGAGGCATATGTCCCACAGACGGCGCAGCCACCGACGGGATCGAGCGCCGCGGCGCCCGAGAAGTTCGCGGCCCGCACGTCGAAGGAGCCGGAGGGCGTCATGACGCGCACGGGAGCTACCTTCGCCGGCGCGAACGGCGCGACCTCGTCGGGCACGGTGCCGCTTGGCACCGCGCGCAGGAAGCAGGCGGCCGGGGGCGGATCAGACACAGACCGGTCGTAAAGGTCAGCGGGCGAGAGGCCAGCCGAGAAGCGGCCGTTGAAATCGACCGGCACGTTCTGAGCGACGAGCACGTAAGGGGCGGTCGGGCCGACGCCTGCCGTGCACAGGAGATCGACCGTATCCCCGGCGCCCGCCCTGGCGGTACCCGAGGCCGTGAAGTTGCCGGCGACCATGCTGCCGCCGGCCGGTGTGAGCAGACGTGTCGCGGTCACCGCCGCACCCGCGGGAGCGGGCAGCGCGAACAGGGCGGCGACGAGGGTCGCCAGCCCGAGCGGTCTGCGCAGGAGTCGGATCGGATCTTCCATGGAGCGGCTCCCGTGGGAGGCCTACGACAAGAGTTCGGCCGCTTGGTGCTTCTTCTTGAACACGAGACCCGTGTGTCAGAAGAGTGGCGGCTGCTCTTCGCCCGGCCCGGCGCCACGAGCACGTGCGGCCGGCGGGTCGCCGATGGCAGCGCGCACATCGGCTTCGACGGCCCGTTCCGAGCGCGAGGCGACGACCGGCTCCGCGAGACCTTCGACGTGCACGAGAGTACGGCGGCCATCGCCACGCTCGCCTCCCTCCAGCGGGACGAGCGCATAGATGCGGTCGGCCCGCACCCACTTGCCGTATCCGAGCGCGACCATGCGTGGGGTGCGCGAAGCCATCCTCGCCGGCAGGCTATCGGGGGTGGCGAATTGCGTCCCTGTACGGGACGGATTTGGCCAGACCCCTCCGGGGACCTACGCGTGAGCGTCAGCGCAGGCCCGAGCGCCAGAACGAGGTGCGCATGCGCGCCCCCGCCCAGTTGAGGCCGAAGTGGATGTGGTTGCGGTGCCCGGCGGTTGGATCGGGATGTGCCAGGCGGCGGCCGCCCGGGTAGCAGTAGGAATAGGGCCGCAGGCCGCCGTCACCGCCGAACCAGGCATGGCAGTCCCAGATGATCTCCTGGATCCCCATGCGCCGCAGCAGGGCGTGCGTGTTCCCCGCGCGGTCGGGGGCGAGCAGCAGCTTGATCAGCCGACCGGCCTCGCGGCGGTCGCTCGCGTTGGTCACGTCGAGGTGCCAGTCGAGCGCGCGCCCTTCCGAGTGCAGGGAGTAATTGTTGCGGCTCAGCTTCTCGCAGCGCATGATCCCCCACGAGGTTCCGCGGGAGTGGCGCTCGAGCCAGTGCTGAAGGGCCAGCGTGCCGCGCTGCGGACTGGGGTGGCGGCGGCAGGAAGAGGCGTAGTCGTAGCCGCCGGCGTCGATCGGCTTGCTCAGGAGACGGTTGGCCGGGTTGCCCTCGAAGTTCAGGGCGAGGGCGGGCGTCGTCGCCAGCACGCCGAGGCCGAGCGAGACGAGAACCGTGACGAGAAGGGCACCGAGACGAGACGACATCTCGCCTTGCATCGGAGGTTATGACGACCGGCTTGAGCGGCCGCACCGGCCCGCGGACACGCTGCCGATCAGGCGGCGGGGAGCACGGCGCCGAGGCGCCGCTCGAGCGCGGCACTCAGCACTTCGCGCACGGGCCCTTCCTCGAAGCGCTCGACCAGCGCCTGCAGGAAGCCGTCAACCACGAGGCGGTGCGCCGCGGCGCGCGGAAGGCCACGCGACATGAGGTAGAACATCTGATCGGGATCCACTTGCGCGATCGCCGCGGCGTGCGTGCAGCGCACGTCGTTGGCGAGGATCTCCAGGCCGGGGATGGCGTCGGCGTGCGCCTTGCGCGAGAGCAGCAGGTTGCGGCTCTCCTGGAAGGCGTCGGTCTGCTGCGCTCCCGGATCCACCCGGATCATGCCGCGCCACACCGCGTTTGCGCGATCCTGGAGCACCCCGCGGAAGGCCAGGTCGGACACCGTGTTGGGCGCCGCGTGCTCCTGCGTGGTGTCGAAGTCGAGGTGCTGGCGCGCGTGGCCGGCGTAGGCGCCGGTGACCTTGCCGTGCGCGCCCCGACCGGCGAGCTTGGTCTCCATCCGAACCTTGCCGCGGCCCGATCCGAAGCCGAGCGCGACCCAGTCCAGCGAAGCGTCGCGGCCCACCTCGGCGCGCTGTGAGCCGAAGATCCAGGAGCGCTCCGAGAGGTCCTGTCCGTTCACGTAGCGCAGGTGCGCGCCGTCGCCGACGACCAGCTCGACCACCGTGTTGAAGAGCCCGTCGAGCTCCGGCGTCGCCGAGAGGTACTGCTCCCACACCTCGGCGCGCGCGCCCTCCTCGAGCACTACGAGCGTGCGCCAGTTGAGCTGGGTCTGATCAGCGTCCTGCACGACTGTGAAGACGATCGGCTTCTCGAGCTGCACGTCGCGGGGCACGTAGACGAACGCGCCCGTCTCCCACGCCGTCTCGTTGCGAGCGACGAACGCGTCGTCGGTGGAGACGATGGTGCCCAGATGGCGCTCGACCAGCTCGCGGTGCTCCTCGGCGGCGGCGCTGAGCGACGAGACGATCACGCCCTCGGGTAGGTCGTCCTGCGCGGAGGCGTCGAGGCCGTCGAACAGGCCCTCAGTCGCGCTGCCCGCCGTCGCGTCTGTCCCCGGCGCCGCCGGGTAGGCCTCGAGGTCGAGGTTGCGGATGTTCGTGAACTCCCAGCCCGCGGTGCGGGCGTCGGGCAGCGGCAACTCGAGCGAGAGAGCGGCTCCACGCTCACGGCGCTCGGCCAGCCAGTTGGGTTCGGTGACGGTGCTCATCGACAAGGGAAGCGGGCCTCAGCCGATGCTTCCCTCCATCTGCAACTCGATCAGCCGGTTCATCTCGACCGCGTACTCCATCGGGAGCTCCTTCACGATCGGCTCGATGAAGCCGTTGACGATCAGCTTGGAGGCCTCCTCCTCTTCGAGCCCGTGGCTCATGAGGTAGAAGAGCTGCTCCTCGCCGATCTTCGACACGGAGGCCTCGTGGCCGATGTCGACCTCGTCCTCGTTGATGCGGATCGTCGGGTAGGTGTCCGAGCGCGAGTGCTCGTCGAGCAACAGCGCGTCGCAGACCACCTTCGAGCGTGAGCCCGTCGCGCCCTTGGCGACCTCGAGCAGCCCGCGGTAGGAGCCGCGGCCGCCGTCCTTGGAGATCGACTTGGCGAAGATGTTCGACGTCGTGTTGGGCGCGGCGTGGACGATCTTGCCGCCCGCGTCCTGGTGCTGGCCCTCGCCCGCGAAGGCGATCGACAGGATCTCGCCGTGGGCGCGCTCGCCCATGAGGTAGACCGACGGGTACTTCATCGTCAGCTTCGAGCCGAGGTTGCAGTCGACCCACTCCACGGTCGCGTCGCGCTCGGCGACCGCCCGCTTGGTGACGAGGTTGTAGACGTTCTGCGACCAGTTCTGCACGGTCGTGTAGCGGATGCGCGCGCCGGGCTTGGCCAGGAGC
>JBBPXY010000040.1:0-35590 GCA_038200435.1 Solirubrobacterales bacterium | reverse complement strand
CTTCAACTTCTTTTCCACCGGGCTCGCGCCGGGCACCAACGGCGACGTGCTCATGTACCAGCACGTCTTCTGGTTCTACTCCCATCCGGCCGTCTACATCATGATGCTGCCGGGCTTCGGGATCATCTCGGAGATCCTCGCCGTCAAGGCCCGCAAGCCGATCTTCGGCTACCGGATGATGGCGTTCTCGCTTCTGGCCATCGTCGTGCTGGGCTTCACGGTGTGGGCCCACCACATGTTCGTCTCGGGCATGCAGTCGTGGGTCCGCGTGCCGATGATGATCACCACCGCCATCATCGCTGTCCCGACCGGGATCAAGATCTTCTCCTGGCTCGCGACGCTATGGCGAGGCGTGTTGCACCTCGACACCGCGATGCTGTTCGCGCTCGGGTTCCTGACGATGTTCACCCTGGGCGGGATCAGCGGGGTGATGCTCGCCATGATCCCCTTCACGATCCACGTCTCCGACACGTACTTCATCGTGGCCCACATCCACTACGTGCTCTTCGGAGGATCGCTGTTCACGATCTTCGCGGGCATCTACTTCTGGTTCCCGAAGATGACCGGCCGGATGATCGACGAGAAGCTCGGGAAGTTCCATTTCTGGGCGACGTTCATCTTCTTCAACCTGACGTTCGCGCCGATGCATCTCATCGGCATCCAGGGCATGCCTCGACGCGTCTCCGACTACGCGCAGCAGTTCGCCGGATGGAACATGGCCATCTCGATCGCGTCGTTCTTCCTCGGCCTAAGCACGCTCGTGTTCCTCTACAACATCGTCTCGAGCTGGCGCAGTGGCCCGCGCGCAGTTGGCAACCCGTGGCGCTCGCTGACCCTCGAGTGGCAGGTGTCCTCGCCCCCGCCGGTCTTCAACTTCGACCGGATTCCGACGGTGGTCGGCGGCCCTTACGAGTACGGCGTACCGGGCGCGGTCCACGGCGTCTTCGAGGCTCCGGCGCAAACCACCGAACCCGCCGGGGTCGGCGTGACCGCGCAACGATCTGAACCCGACTGATGCCCCACGTCCTTGTCGTGGCCAACGAGACGCTCGGCGCCCGCTCCATCGTCACCGCGCTCGAGAAGCGGGCCGAGGCGGGTGATCTGCAGGTCACCGTCGTCGCGCCCCAGACCCAGCCCAAGTCGGGCTACGTCGTCTACGCCGACGCGGTGCGCGACGCCGCGCAGGCGCGTGTCGACTCGACCGTTGCCGCTCTGGCCGACATGGGCATCGAGGCCAATGGCGAGGTGATGGACCCGGATCCGTACACCGCGACGATGGACGCGATCGGCGAGTTCGGTGCGGACGAGATCATCATCTCCACTCACCCTGAGCTGCGGTCGGGATGGATGCGGCGTGACCTGATCGAGCGCATCCGCGACGCCACCGGCCTTCCGGTCGAGCACCTCGTAGTCGACCTCGACGCCGAGCGCGGCGACCTCACCCACACGCTCGTGGTCGCCAACGCAACCGTTGCCGGCGCGCCTCTGTTCGGGCTGCTCAAGGGCAAGGCCGAAGAGAAGCCGCACCGTTTCACGGTGATCGTCCCGCTCGAGAGCGGTGGCGGAGCGAGCATGGACGAGGCCCGCGAGCGCCTCGCCGCTGTGCTCGAGCGCATGCAGGTCGAGCACCTGTCGGCCGCCGGGGGCATCGGTGACCCGGATCCCTTCACGGCGGTCATGAACGCGCTGCAGCTCTACCGCGTCGACGAAATCGTAATCTCCACGCACCCAGCTACGAGATCGGGATGGCTCCGCAACGACCTGATCGAGCGGGTCCGCCGCTCCACCGCTCTTCCCGTCGAGCACGTCGTCGTCGACCTCGAGGCCTCGCAGGCGCGTACCGCCTCGCGCGCCTAGGAGAACGAGCCATGGAAGCCGCCTCGATACGCACCTCCGATGTGCATCACGACGACTCTCACCACGGCCCGCCGGAGGCCAACCGGTCCTCCCGCGTGGAGCCCCAGCAGCTCGGGATGTACCTCTTCATCATCTCCGAGATCATGGTGTTCGGCGCGTTCTTCACCGCCTACTTCTTCATCCGCATCGTGCAGGGCAACCCCTGGCCGGCGACCGGCACCGAGCTCCCGAAGATCGTCGCCGGAGTCAACACGGCGATCCTGGTGTCGTCCTCCTTCACCCTCCACTGGGCGCTCGTCTCGGCCAAGAACGGCAATCGCAACGGCCTCAAGGCGGGGTTGCTCACCACCTTCTTGCTCGGCGCGACGTTCCTCTTCGTTCAGATCAACGAGTACGTGAACATCGGCTTCGCGCCTCATGACTCGGCGCAGGGATCGATCTTCTACGGCCTCACCGGCCTGCACGGAGCCCACGTCTTCATTGGGCTGACCCTGCTGTCGATGGCCACGATCCGCGCTTTCCGGGGCCACTACAGCCCGGAGGAGCACCGCGGCGTCGAGGTGCCCGGCGTCTACTGGCACTTCGTCGACGTGATGTGGATCGTCGTCTACCTGACCGTCTACATCCTCTAGATGCTGAACCCGCTGCGCTCGGAGGCGGAGGCCTTCCGCTTCCTCATCTACGTGGCCGTGACGGCGATCTTCATTGCCGTCGTCGTCCTCGTCGTGCGCGCTCTCACCTGATCGGCCCGGGCGGCGGCGGCCCCCTGTCACCATGGCCGGAACATGAAGTTCTCACTCGCCCCAGGCCCGATTGTCGTCCTGCTCCTGGGCGCGTTCCTCTACGTGCGGGCGGTGGGCACCCTGCGCGGGCGGGGCTACCACGTGCCACGCTGGCAGCAGGCGGCCTGGTGGATCGGACTGAGCCTCGAGGCGGTGGCGCTCCTCGGTCCGCTCGATGCCTACGCCGACCAGGCCCTGAGCGCCCACATGGCCCAGCACCTGCTGCTCGGCGACATCGCGGCGCCGTTCCTCGTCGCGGGCCTGCGCACGCCCGTGCTGCTGTTCCTGCTGCCGCGCCCTGCCCTGAAGACGCTGGCGCGTCGGCATGGCCTGCGGCGCGTCTTCGGAGTGCTGAGCCGGCCGCGGGTCGCATTCCCGCTGTACGTCGTGGCGCTGTACGGATGGCACATCGGCTTCGCCTTCGAGGGCGCGCTGCGCAACCCGGTCGTGCACGTGCTTCAGCACCAGACCTTCCTCGCGGTCAACCTGCTGCTCTGGTGGCCGGTGCTGGAGCCCCAGCGCCGCCGCATGCCCGGGCACCTGTGGAAGATCGGCTACATCTTCGCGGCGCGGATGAGCTCGATGTTCCTCGGGATGGGGTTCGTCTTCTCCCACGGCGCGCTCTACGGCGACTACTACGGATCGAAGCCCCTCCGTCACGGGCTCTCGGTGCTCGGGGATCAGCAGACCGCCGGGGGGATGATGATGTCGCTCGACATCATCATCATCTTCCTGGCGCTTTGCTACTTCTTCTTCTACGCCGCGCGCCAGAGCGCGGCGAGCGAGAGAGCTGAGACGGCCGAGCGCAGCGCAGCACCCGCCGTCACTTGACGGTCAGCGTGCCCTTCATGCCCGCCTGCTCGTGGCCCGGGACCGAGCAGTAGAACTCGTACTTACCGGGCTTGAGTGTCAGGCTGACGGTCGAGGTGCCGCCCTTCCCCACGGTCGGCCCGTCTTTCATCCCCTTGATGCCGATGTTGTGCGAGATAGAGGACGGGTTGTTCATGGAGATGGTGAGAGCACCCGCGGGCGCGGAGGCGGAGGCGGCCTGGAACAGGAGCTGACCGTTGGGGTCGGCGTCGATCTGGAGCTTGCCCCCGGAGGCCACAGCCGGCTTTGCGTTGGTGTTCGGCACCGCGTTCGCCAGCGCGCCGGTGTCCTCCCCCGGCTTGGCGGCAACGAGGGCAACGTAGCTCGCGACGTCCTGGGCCTCTTGCCCCTCGAACAGCTTTGCCGGCATCACGCCGTTGCGGTTGGGGTAGAGGATCTGCTCGCGCACGACGCCGCGAATGGAGTCCGAGGGGTAGCCGTCGCGCCGGTCCTGCTGAAAAGCCTCGTCGAGATTGGGGCCTATGACGCCCTTGGTGCCCGCGCGGCGCAGGATGTGGCAGGAGCCGCACTTCTGGACGAAGAGCTTCTTGCCGTTGGCAGCGTCGCCGGTGGTGTCCTTCACCTGGCAGCCGCCGAGACCTCCGAGCAGGAGGGCGCCGGCGGCCAGTGAGCCGAGCGTGCGAGGAGTCACGGAAGCCATGCGATCGCGCACTTTACCCGAGGCCACGGCGCGCGGGCGCGCCGGTGCGGCCTCCGGGCGCGCAGGCGTCAGGAGGCGCTCGGCAGTTCGCCCACCCGGCCCTGGGCTGCCGCGATGACGCCACCGGCGACTCCCTCCCAGGAGTAGCGCTCCCGGGCCGTCGCGACGAGCCCGTCCCGAGTGGCGGAGCGCAACTCCTCCGAGGCCTCGAGCCAGTCGACAAGGCGCGCGGCGATCTCCTCGACAGTGCTGGGGCCGAGCGAGAACGACAGCATGGCCCTGGCTTCGGCCGGCACCGCGCTCGCCAGCACCTCGGTCACTTCGGCCAGACCGGAGTGGGCCGCGCTGATGGGCAGCACCCCACAGGCCGCCGCCTCCGCGGCCACCATCCCGAAGGCCTCGGGGAACGTGCTGGGCACGACCTGCGCCTCGCACGCGGGCAGGAGACCGGCGAGCTCGGAGTGCTCGAGGCGCCCGACCCACGTGACCCGGTCGGGCAGCCTGCGCGCGGCCGCGCGATACGAGGCAAGGCATTCGCCTTCGAGGCTCGTGAGGAAGGAATCGAGATAGCCGAGGTCGGGCCGGGCCAGATCGCGCGCGCCGTCGATGTCGCCGCGGCCGAGCAGTTCCGCCAGGCTTCGCAACGGCTTCTCGAACCCCCCGAAGCCAACGAGAACCAGCCGCGCGCTCGGTACGCGACTGAGCACAAGCGGCCACGCCGCGAGCAGCAGGTCGACGCCCTTTGCCGCGAGGAACTTGCCGACGTAGGCGACGAGCCGGTCGCCCCCGGGCGCCCCGACGAGTTGCTCCACCGCTGCGGCCGCCGCGGCCTCGTCGCGCGCGAACACCGAATCGCCGGTGGCCCCGCTCCCCGCTTCGGCGAGGCCGCGCAGCTGCTCGGCGAGGGCTTCGAGCGATCCCCTGGCCTGCTCGACGGGGAGCGGCCGGAACGCCGAGACGTCGACCCCTGGTGGGCCGAGCCGCGTCCGGGCGGGCAACTCCGGATCATCGAGTGCTTCCCACAGGCTCCCGGCGACGTGACGCGAGCCGACGAGCACTCCTCGAGCCTCTCCGACGCCCTCTCGTGCCGGGGGCAGAAACCGCTCCGGGTGGGGCTTCACCGTGTACTCCAGCGCGCTCCCGTGAATCTTCACGGCGTAAGGGGTGCCGCTGCGGGACAGCCCGCGGGCGAGGATGGCGGGTCCCATCACCAGATGGTTGGCCAGCGCCACGTCGGGCGCCACCCGCGCAGCGACGTCCTCCACGGCGCGCACGTTGGCCGACAGGTAGGCGTCGATCTCCTTCGTAGTGCAGTCCGGGAACGGCCGCGCCTCCACCCCGTCGTAGCGATCGGCCACATAGACCGGGAGGAGGCCGCCGATGGCAGGCCGGTAGACCGTGCAGCGCACCGGCTCGCGCACGGTGCGCACGGTCAGCTCTCCCCCGTCCCAGTCGCCCACCGCATCTACGAACGGCAGCTCCTCGGGCGCCCGGTCCTGGCTCAGCAGATGGACCTCGTGGCCCAGTCCGACAAACGCCGCGGCGAGCTCGGCGTTGTACACGTTGGATCCCGTCCCGCGCAGCAGGTAGCCGTGGAAGACGAGGATGCGCACGGGGGCGAGAGGGTAACCCCGGGCTCGCTGGTACGATCTCGCGCCGTGAGGCTTCGCCAGAAGTACCGGATGCGCACGCCCTCGACCGGACGGGAGATCGTCGTCGAGGGCGAGCCCGGTGTCGACTACGTCGACCGGGACACGGGCGAGCCTCTCGAGGTGGTCGGTGAGCTGCTTCCGCTCGCCCCGTCACCCTCGGAACTGCCCTGGTCGGTCGAGAACCTCCGCTTCTGCAACTGGTGCGATCAGCTCGCTCAGAAGGACCTGAACGACTGCCCCCACTGCCGGCGGCGCATGGGCGCCCTCGGTGGGTAGTTCCCGCCGCCGGATCGTCGCGTTCCCCGCCCTCGCCGCGCTGGGCGCGGCGGCGGCCCTCGGCGTGAGCGCCTGCGGAGGCAGCAAGGTCAGCGTTCCGGATCCCGTATCGGCCACGTCTCCCTCCCCTCCGAAGGGGCCCGCGCCGAAGCCCGTCAGCACTTCGAGCGACACCACCTCCACGACCGACACGACGACCTCCACGACCCCGACGTCGACCAGCGGCAGCTCAGGGGGCGGCACCGCGCCGACCACCTCAACTCCCTCCTCGGGCGGAGGAGGATCCGCTCCGGGTACCGCACCGACGCGGCCAAGCTCGCCTGGTACGGGCTCGGGCACAGGCGGATCGGGCGCAGGCACCGGCGGCGGCGGTACGGGCACCGGCACGCGCCGAGGCGATGGCGGTACCGCCGGAGGGAGCGGCGGAGGCGCCGCACCGGGCGGCTCGTCCTTCTGCCGGGCCAACCCCGGCGCCTGTTAGGGCGCCCGCTCACGGCCGGTCTCTAGCCCGCCCGGTCGCGAGGCGGAGGGATGCGGCTCGTGGATGCCGGGCGACGCGGCTGACCGCAGTCGATCAGCCGGGCACCGCCGGCGAAGCCGGTGGTCGGTACGAGGATCAGACGTGGCGGTCCGGCGCCGCGAGACGGTTCCCTGCGACCGTGAACGGGTTCTGAGACCGGCTCTTTAGGGCGTGGTGACTTCGGTGGCGCTGTAGGCGAGCTGCGCGGTGCCGTAGACGCAGCGGTAGCGCTTGTCGCTACCCCGGCTGTCGTGCTGCGTAGCACGCTGCAGGTCGGCGAAGTTGCGATCCGAGATGTTGGGATCGTTCTTCGGATTGGGCGTCGTGCCGCACTGGCCGGCGTTGCGCGAAGCGCGCCACGAGGTTGAGCTCGAGCGGTTCGTCGCGAGGATCGGAGCCCACGTGGGCACCGTGACCGCAACGATGTCGCCCTTCTTGATCGGAAGAGAGCGGTCGAGCGCGAACTGAGCGGTCTTCCCCATGTAGGGCTCGATGTGGAAGACCTCGCTGACGTGGACGGCCCGGAACGTGAGCGACGGACGGCGCGTGACGGCACGGAGGATGCTGATTTGCACCTGCGCCCCGGGACCGAAGTTCCGCGAGAAGTAGGCCCGCTGGCTGCGCGTCGGGTGAGCGATGCGGAGGGTGAAGGCGACGATACGGCCGGTGGCAGTTGCCGTGTCGGGATTCAGGATCCTCCCGACGGTGCGGTTGTAGCCCGAAGTGCGCGTCACGACACGGCAGCCCGAGCCGGGGCACGCCGGCGCCGGGTTGCCCGCGCGGCTGCCGACCTCGGTGACGGTGCTCTTATGGGCGCTCGGTCCGCTCCCGGCGGCCACCTGGGTGGCCGCGGCGAGCGCACTGAGAACAGCGAGGATGAGAAGAGTAGTTCGTTTCATACGAGAGGATGGAACAGAGGACCAGGCCGAAAGTAGCGCTTTAGCCTATTTCGGCGCCCGAGCGGGTGCCCCTGCCCACCCGCCGCTGCCGGCCGCTACCGGCCGCTACCGGCCGCTGAAGCGTGCCTTGCCCGGCCCGTCGGCCAGGAACGACGCTACTCCCGTATGGAGATCCTCGGTGTTCCAGAGGTCGCCCGCGATGCGGCCGATGTCGTTGTTGGCGCGCTCCACCCCTCCCTCGAGGTAGGAGTGCAGGAGCTCCTTGGTCGCCGCATGCGCGGGCGTCGGGCCGACGGCAAGACGCTCAGCCAAGGCCCGGGCCGCATCGCCGATCTCCTCATCGCTGACGACGCGGTTGACGACGTTCCAGCGCTCCATCGTGGCCGCGTCGTAGAGGTCGCCCGTCATCACGAACTCGCGCGCGCGACCGGTGCCGGCCCGCTCCGCCAGTCGTTGCGTACCGCCCATCGCCGGGGTGAGGCCAACGCGCGACTCGACGAGCCCGAACTGCGCCGAGGTGGAGGCGATGAGGATGTCGCAGGCGAGCGCGAGCTCGAAGGCCCAGGTCAGGCACAGGCCGTGAGCGGAGAACACCGTCGGGCACGGCAGGTGGTCTACCCGCCGCGCGACATCCACCAGCCCGTCAAAGAGCCCACGGGCCTCCTCGGCGTCCTTCAGGGCGGCAAAGACCTTCACGTCCACGCCCGCGCTGACCACCCGGCCCTGGGCACGGAAGAGCACCGCTCGGGGCGCGCTGCGCTCGAGCTCGCCGACGGCCTCGGTGAGCCCCGCCGACAACGCGTCGTCGAACAAGTTGAGGGGCGGCGAGTCGAAGGTGACGACGGCGAGGTCGCCCTCGCGCTCCAGCGTTACGGGCTCTCTCATGTGCGCAGCTTCTCCCCGGTGGCGGCGATCTCGGCGGAGTCGCCCGCTGATGGCGTCCAGGGGAGCCGGAGCGGGTCGTCGTCGAAGCGCGGGATCACGTGTATATGAAAATGAAAGACCGTCTGCCACGCCGCCGGCCGGCACGAGTTCAGCAAGTTGACGCCGTCGGCGCCGAGCCGGTCGCGCTGCCGCGCGGCCAGCCGCTTGGCGGCCTGCGCACAGGCAGCGAGGTCATCGTCCGGGATCTCGAGCAGATCCGCGGAGTGCTTCTTCGGGATCACCAGGGCGTGCCCCGGATTGGCCGGGCTGATGTCCATGACCGACAGCGGCGTGTCGTCTTCGACGACTCTCGTCGCCGGCGCCTCGCGGGCGACGATGCGGCAGAACAAGCAGGCGTCGTCGCTCACGGCCGGCAGCCTACCGACCGCAAGCCGCGCTCCCGCTCGCCGTGCTCAGGTCTTGTGCTCGAGGTCGGCGACCTCGTTGGCCTTGGCGGCCGCCTTGTCCTGCGCGTTGTCAAGCTCGTCCTTGGCCTCGCCCTTGCGCTCTTCCTTGCGGCCTTCATTACGTAGCGACGAATCACCGGAGATGTCGCCGGCGGCCTTCTTGGCGCGGCCTGTGACCTTGTCCATGAAACCCATAGAAGGTCTCCTCCCTAGTCGTTCCTATGAGCCTGCCCACCGCAGCGGGCGCCAAACACGGACGCGCAATGCTGGCCACGAGGAGACCGAGGGCACCCGCAGCCAGCAGTACGACGAGCGGTCCCGATCGCTAGCTCGCGAGCAAATCTCTCGCGAGAGCGATGGCCTTCTGCGGCGTGGTCACCTCGCCCGCGAAACGCGCCTCCTCGATCTCGGCCAGTAGTGCGCCGAGGCGAGGGCCGGGCTCGATCTCCAGCGCGCGGGCGAGCTCATCGCCACGGATCAGGGGTGGCTGCCGGCCCGAGGCGCGCCAGGCCAGCGCCTCGCCGAGTATCTCCCGGGCGAGGTCAAGGTGCTTGGCGATCGACTCGTCGGCGTTGCGCCCGCGAGTGGCGAGCCGGTCGGCGACCGACAGCACGGTCACGTCGACCTCGACCGGATCGCACTCACGCAGGTAGCGGTAGACGGTCCGGCGGGGCAGCGGCCGCTCGTGGACGAGGAAGCCGAGGCGGAGGTGCTGGCGCGTGAGAGCCGCGACGTGGGAGCGCAGCCGCTCCCCCGCTCGTAGCCGTGCGAGCGCGCCGCGGGCCACGTCGGCGCCGATCGAGTCGTGGCCGGGAAAGCCGACGCGGCCGCCGCCGAACTCCTGGCGGGTCTGCGGCTTGGCCGCATCGTGCAGCAGCGCTCCGAACCGCAGGGCCTGGCCGCGCGTCAGCTCGTCGCCCAGCGGCTCCGCGAGCACCGCGGCCACCGCCGCGGCGTGCTCGCCCAGCGTGTCTTCGGGCACGCGCTCCAGGTCGAGCACGGCGGCGAGCACGGCCAGCGTATGGTCGTAGACGTCGAGGTGGTGGTAGTGGCTCTGGGTCACGCCGCGGCCTTGTGAGAGCTCCGGCAGCACCTCCTGGGTCAGGTCGAGCTCGTCCACCATCCGCAGCCCCGTCAGCGGATCCGGCCCGGCCACGATCACTTTCAGCTCGGCGAAGATCCGCTCGGGTGAGACTTTGGTGATCCGCGGCGCCCGTTCGCGCGCCGCGAGGACCGTCCCGCGCTCGGCCTCGAACCCTAGGTCCGCGGCGAACCGCGCGAGACGCAGCACCCGAAGTGGGTCCGCATCGAAGGCCTCGGCCGACACCGCGCGCAGGCGGCGGGCGTTGAGGTCGGCCAGCCCGCCCGCGGGGTCAATCGGGTCTCCTCCGGAGAGCGGCTCGGCCAGCGCGTTGACCGTGAAGTCGCGATGGCCGAGGTCTTCCTCGATCGTCTCGCCCTGTAGCGGCGAGAGATCGACCCGCCAGCTGCCGTCGCGCGCCGCCACGCGCCACGAGCCAAACTCATCCGACAGTGCGAACACGGCCGCGCGGCCCGCACGGGCCAGCGCCCGAGCCGCTGCCTCGACGTCACCCGCGACGGCGAGATCGAGATCCTCCGGTCCCGGCGCCGAGCGCGCGAGCAGGCGGTCGCGCACCGTGCCGCCAACCACCCAGACGGCACCGTCACCGAGCGCGGCGCGCGCGAGCTCCCGTGCTTCTGCGCTCACCCGGGTGAGCCGTCGGAGTGGTAGTCGCGCGGCACGCGGCCCGAGACGCCGCAGGTGATCTCGTAGTTGATCGTGTCGATCCGCTCCGCCACCTCCTCGGCCGTCTGGCGCTCTTCGCCGCTGCGGCCGATCAGCACCGCCGTCTCGCCCACGCGAACGGTGGGAACCGCTCCGATGTCGACCGTGACGTTGTCCATGCTGACCGTGCCCACCAGGGGATAGCGGCTGCCGCCGATCAGCACATCGCAGTTGCCCGAGAGCGCTCGGCGGACGCCGTCGCCGTACCCGATCGGCAGCGTTGCGAGATGGGTGGGCCGTTCGGCCACGAAGCGCCGCCCATAGCCCGCACTCTGGCCGGGCTCGACGGGCTTGATCTCGGCCACGTAGGAGGCAAGCTCGAGAACCGGCTCGAGCTTCTGCTCCGAAGGGTCGTAGTGGAAGGGATCCATCCCGTAGATCGCGATGCCGCAGCGAACCAGGTCGAAGTGCGTCGCGGGGTCGCGCAACGTGGCCGCGCTGTTTGCCGCGTGCACGGTGATCCCGGGATGGCGTGCCTTGAGCTCTTGGGCCCAGGGCGAGAAGACGGCAAGCTGCTCGGCGAGGAAATCGGGATCGTCGTCCGAGGTGGCGAAGTGCGTCATCGCGCCCACGAGCTCGACGCCGTCGGCGGCGGCCAGCCGCTCGGCCACCCGATTGGCTTCGGCCGCGTCGCGTGTGCCGAGGCGCCCCATTCCCGAGTCGAGCTTGACGTGCACACGCGCGCCCGCCGAGCCCGGCGCGGCGAGGAGTTGATCGACGAAGTCCTCACGCCAGGCGACCAAGTCCGCCTCGGCAGCAAGCGCGACGGGCAGCTCCTCGGGGCTCACGGCGCCCATGACGAGGATGTGGCCCTCGATGCCGCCCACGCGCAGCTCGGCGGCTTCGGCCGCCCCGGCCACGCAGAGCCAAGTCGCCCCCCCGGCCTGCGCCGCCCGGGCGCTCGCCACGGCCCCATGCCCGTAGCCGTCGGCCTTGACCACCGCACCCAGCTCCGTGCCGCCGCCCAGCTCGCGGCCCAGGCGCTCGCAGTTGCGCTGCAGCGCCGCGACGTTGATGCGGACCAGCGCGCGGACGGCCATCAGGCAGTCAGGGCTCGGGGGAGCGCCGTGATCACGTCGCTCGCGATGACGCCGTCAGGGCCATGATCGCCGGGCGCGATCTGTCCGGCGCGCGAGTGGACGAAGACGCCGGCAGCGGCGGCCGTGAACGGGTCAAGGCCCTTGGCCAGGAACGCCCCGATGACCCCTGAGAGGACGTCGCCCGTGCCCGCGGTGGCCAGGGCCGGGCTGCCGCCGCGACTGACGGCCACGCGTCCGCCGGGTTCGGCGACGAGCGAGTCGTCGCCCTTGAGCACCACGACCGCCTGCGAGCGTTGCGCGGCCTCACGCACGCACGCCAGGCGCGCGCGCCCGACCTCCTCGCTCGATCGCTCGAGCAGGCGGCCGAGCTCACCGGCGTGCGGGGTCAGCACGGTCGCGGCGGGCCGGACGGCAAGGTCGTCGAGGTGTCCGGCGTGGGCGTTCAGGCCGTCGGCGTCGAGCAGGAGCGGCACCGTGACCGCCGCGGCTATAGCCCGCACCGCCTCCAACGTGGCCGAGTCACGGCCGGCGCCCGGACCGAGCACCAGGGCACCGACCTTCTCGGCACGCTCGAGGACCTCCCCCACCGCACCGGGACCGAGGGCTCCGGTTCCCTCGTCATCCAGGGCGACGGTCATCACCTCGAGCAGACGCAGCTCGAAGACGTGGTGCACGGAGGCCGGCACCGCCGCCGTCACGTATCCGGCGCCGGCGCGCATGGCCGCCTCGGCGCTCAGCGACGGCGCCCCGGTCAGTCCGCGAGATCCTCCACAGACCAGGACGGACCCGCCTACGAACTTCGTCGAGGCCGCATCGCGCCTTGGGATCTCGTCAAGCACGGAAGCTTCGATCAGCCCGACGTCAGGCTCCCCCGGCGCGCCTCGCGGCACACCGATGCCGGCGACGACGACCTCGCCGGCGTGAACCTTGCCGGGCGAGATCCACAGCCCGGGCTTGGCGGCGTGGAAGGTGACCGTCACGTCGGCGCGCACCCCCTCACCGTGCGCCTCACCTGAGGAGGCGTCGACACCGCTCGGCACGTCGGCCGCCAGGACGACTATCCCCGCGCTCCCCGCGTGGTTGACCGCCGCGATCGCCCCTGCCACGGGCTCGCGCGGCTCGCCGGCGAAGCCCGTTCCGAGCATTGCGTCGACGATCGCCCCCGCGCCCGACAGCGCGCCCTTGGCCCACGGGCGCGGCGGCGAGCCCGGCAGGCGCTCGAGGTTGGCACGGGCGCTTCCCTCCAGCCCGTCGAGATGGCCGACCGCCAGCACATCGACCTCGCGGCCCTCCTCGCGCAGCAGCCGCGCCACCACGAGGCCGTCACCGCCGTTGTTCCCCTTGCCGCAGAGCACTGCGATCCGGCCCTCGGGAGCGCGGCCGGAAACGATGCGGGCGAGCTCCGTGCCCGCCCGCTCCATCAGCTCGAGCGCGGGAACCCCGGCCTCCTCGATCGCCCAGGCGTCGATCGCGCGCTGGGTCGCGGCGTCGGGCAGCGGCTCGAGCCAGGCGGGGAGTGCGGTCACGTGACCAGGGCCACTGCCGCGGCCTCGCGACGGTCGTGGGTGAGCGAGACCTGCACTTCAACCCCGAGCTTCGTGGCACGGCGCGCCGCCGCGCCCGAGAGCCGCACGCGCGGAGGTCCGTCTCCTCCACCCACCACCTCGACGTCGCGCGGCGACCACACCTCGAGCTCGAGCGCCTTCGCCACGGCCTCCTTGGCGCAGAAGCGGGCGGCGAGATGCCGGGCGGGACGCGCCCGTGACGCGGCGAAGTCCCGCTCGCCCTGTGTGAAGAGCCGCTCGGCGAGCTTCGGCCGGCGCGACAGCGCGCGCTCGAGGCGCGCGATCTCCAGTAGGTCGACGCCGACGGAGGGCACGAACGGCTACTCGACGGTGACCGTCTTGGCCAGGTTGCGAGGCTGGTCGACATTCAGACCGAGCTCGCGGGCGATGCGGTAGGCCAGCAACTGCAGAGGGACGATGGCGATGAGCGGCGCGAGCATCCAGTCGCTCTGCGGCACCGGCAGCACCTCGGCGGCGTGCCTGGCGATCTCGCTGTTGCCCTCGCTCGCCACAGCGATCACGTGGGCCCCGCGCGCCGCGACCTCCTGCATGTTCGAGACGACCTTGTCGAGCACCGGCGAGTCCGTCGCCACGCAGACGACCGGCGTCGATTCGTCGAGCAGGGCGATCGGCCCGTGCTTCATCTCGCCGGCCGCGTAGGCGTCGGTGGCGATGTAGGAGATCTCCTTGAGCTTGAGGGCACCCTCGAGCGCGACCGGCAAACCGACGTGACGCCCGAGGTAGAGGAAGAACTTCGCCTCGTAGTGGCGCGCGGCGATCTCTCGGACCGGCTCGTCGCAGCCGGCGATCACCGCATCGATGGCGTGCGGCAGCTTCTTCAGCTCGGCCACGAGCTCGCAGCGCCGGCCCGGCTCCAGCGTCCCCCGCAGCTCGGCGAGGCGCAGGGCAAGCAGGTACATAGCGGCCACCTGCGCGACGAACGTCTTCGTAGCCGCTACCCCGATCTCGAGGCCGGCCCGGGTGAGCAGCACCCCGTCGGCGTCGCGGGTGGCCTGCGAGCCGACGATGTTGGTGATGGCCAGCACGCGCGCCCCGCGCTCGCGGGCCAAGCGCATGGCGGCGAGCGTGTCGGCGGTCTCTCCGGACTGGGTTATGCCGACGACGAGGTCGCCGGGCCCGACCACGGGGTCGCGGTAGCGGTACTCGGAGGCGATGTCCATCTCCACCGGAATTCGCGCCCACTGCTCGATGGCGTAGCGCCCGATCAACCCGGCGTGGTAGGAGGTACCGCACGCGACGACGATGATCCGGCGAGCTTCGCGGAGGTAGCCGTCGTCGATCGTGCCGAGATCGCCGAGGTCGACGCCGTCGGCCCGTGCCGTGCGGTCGGCGATCGTCTCGGCCACCGCGTCAGCCTGCTCGTGGATCTCCTTCAGCATGAAGGTCTCGTAGCCGCCCTTCTCGGCGGTCTCCGCATCCCAGTCGATCTCAGTCTCCTCGCGGTGCAGCGGGGTTCCGTCGCCCGCGGAGATGAACTCCACGCCACCGGGGCGCAGCACCACGACCTCGTCGTTCTCGATGTACTGAACCGTCCGCGTCTGCGCGAGGAAGGCCGGGATCGCGGAAGCGATGAACTGCTCCCCGTCCCCGCGACCGATCACCAGTGGGCACTCGCGGCGGGCGCCCACGATCAGGTCGGGCTCCTCCGCGCTCATCGCCACGAAGGCGTAGTGACCGCGCAGGTGGGCGAACGCGGCGCGCACGGCCGTCACGAGATCTCCCTCGTAGGCCCGCGAGACGAGGTGCGCCACGACCTCGGCGTCGGTCTCCGAGGTGAAGACGGCGCCCTCGGCTTCGAGCTCCTCGCGCAGGGCGACGAAGTTCTCGATGATCCCGTTGACCACGACGTGGACGCGGTCGGCGGTGTCGAAGTGGGGGTGAGCGTTCTCCTCGCTGACCCGCCCGTGCGTGGCCCAGCGGGTGTGGCCGATGCCCGTGGTGGGTTCGCGCTCGGCGACGGCCAGCCCGCCGCCCTGCTCCTCGGTCTCGGCGACCCGCGCGCGCAGAGCGCTCAGGTTGCCGACAGACCGGACCGACTCGACGCGCATCGAGCCGCCGGAGTCGGCAACCAAGGAGATCCCGGCCGAGTCATATCCGCGATATTCGAGCTTCTCGAGCCCGGCCAGCAGGAGCTCGCGCGCCGGGCGGCCTCCGACGTATCCGACGATGCCGCACATGGACCACCTCCGTGGCTTAGATGATTGATTTCGTGGCCGGCGTGGCCGTGTGTGCGCGGATTGGGGATGCCGGGCGTTGCGGGGACGAGGAGCACAGTGCCGGCGCGGGCACCGCCGGCCATAGGCCGGGGGTCGGTGGCTTCTCGGCACCGTGACGATCCGGCGCCGCAAGGCGGGTACAGGCGGGCGCGGGGGTTGCGGAATCAGTCATCAGCTGCTCATACGACGCGCGGTCGGAGCGCCGGACCTCAATGGTAGCCGGGGACTAGGCGGCTCCCCGCGCCGCTCAGGACGCGAGATCCCGCTCCACGATCGCGACGATTCGCCCGCAGGCAGCGTCGGCCTCTTCCTCCTCAGGCGCCTCGACCATCACCCGCACGAGCGGCTCGGTCCCGCTCTCACGCACCAACACCCTGCCTCGGCCCTCAAGTGCGGCCGATTCCTGCTCGACGGCCGCCTGCACCTCTTCGGCGCCGGCCAGGCTGCCGAGACGCGCGACCCGCACGTTGACGAGCCGCTGAGGCAGCTTCTCCATCGCGTGGCGCTCGGCGAGGTCTGCGCCGTCGAGGGCCTCGAGCGTGAGCAGCGCGGCCGCGACGCCATCGCCCGAGGGGGCAAAGCCCATCTCGATGATGTGCCCGGACTGCTCGCCGCCGAGTGACCACCCGCGGCGCCTGAGCTCCTGAAGCACGTGGCGGTCACCGACCGCCGTTGTGGCGACGGCGACGCCCGCGGCCTCCATCGCCGTGTGGAAGCCGTAGTTGGTCATCACCGTCACCGCTACGCCGTCGCCGGGCAGCTTCCCCGCCCCACGCAGGTGCAGCGCGGCGAGGGCGATCAGCTCATCGCCATCGACGATCGCGCCCTTGCGGTCGACGGCGAGCATCCGGTCGCCGTCACCGTCGAAGGCAAAGCCCACGTCGTGTGCCCCCTCCTTCATCACCGCGGCCATCAGGTCGAGGTGGGTGGATCCGCAACCGAGGTTGATGTTGCGCCCGTCCGGAGAGTCGGCGAGCACTGTCACATCAGCCCCGAGACGGCGGAAGATCTCGGGGCCCGCGCGGTAGGTGGCTCCATTGGCGCAGTCGAGCACGATGCGCTGACCCGAGAGGTCGAGATCCGCGAAGCGGGCATGAAGCTCTCGCAGGTAGTCCTGCAGAGTCCCGTGAACAGCGCTGACTCGCCCCATCGTACGATCGGGCCGCGGTGTGAGCACACCGGCAAGGCGCTCCTCGATCGCGTGCTCGTGATCGTCACCCAGCTTGTCCCCGTCGGGCCCGAAGAACTTGATCCCGTTGTCGGAGTAGGGGTTGTGCGAGGCGGAGATGACCGCCGCCAGGTCGAACCCGTACCGGGCGAGCAGCAGCGGCGCGGCCGGCGTGGGCAGGACCCCGCCGAGCAGAGCCTCACCACCTCCCGCGGCCACGCCCGCGGCCATCGCGGACTCGAGCATCTCACCCGACTCGCGCGTATCCCGGACCAGGAGCACACGCGGGCGGTCCGCCGGCGAGTCCTCCGTCGCGGCCCGGGCGAGGCCAAGCGCCAGCTCAGCCGATAGGAACTCGCCCGCGACGCCCCGGACACCATCGGTGCCAAAGAGCGTTCGGGGCGCGTGGGGCAGGCTCAGCGCTTCGAGAACTGGGGACGCTTGCGCGCCTTCTTCAGGCCGGCCTTCTTGCGCTCCTTGACGCGCGGATCGCGCGTGAGGAAGCCGCGGCGCTTGAGCTCGCCGCGAAGGTTGGGATCGGCCTCGAGCAGCGCGCGGGCCACGCCGTGGCGCAGAGCACCGGCCTGAGCGGATACGCCGCCACCGTGCATCAGGGCCACAACATCCATCCGAGACTCGTAGCCCACCGTCTCGAGCGGCTGGCGGATGACACGCTGGAGCGTCGGCCGCGGGAAGAAGACGTCGAGCGACTTGCCGTTGATGACGTACTCGCCCTTGCCGGGCTTGAGGATCACCCGCGCCACAGCCGTCTTGCGCTTGCCGGTGGCCGTGTAGCGGGCGTCCTTGCCGAGGTTGATCGTCGCACCGGCGATCGGCTGCGGAGCGGCGTCTTCAGGCTCGCCGTCGGTGGCCGGGTCGGGATCGTCATCGGTGTACTCCGAGCTCTCCTCGTGGCCGCGGACCGCGTCGGAGTCGAGCACGATGTCGGGCTCGAGGTCGGCACCGGGGATCTCGGGCTTGGCGCGCGGGGCAGCGTCGTCGGCCTCGGAGTCGTCCGCAGGAGCGGTGGCCTCGGCCTCGGGGGCCGGCTCGCCGGCGCCGAGCGGCTGGGTCTCGGGCGCCGTCGGCTCGCCGTCGGGATCCTGGGCGCGGGCGGGAGGGGCCGGGCGCTCGGATGGGTCCGCGTCGACCTTCGACGCTTCGCTGGCGTCGCCGGTCACATCAGCCTCGGGAGGGGCCTCAGGCACCTCGGGCGTTGTCTCCTCGGCGTCGGGCGCAGGCTGGTCGTCGGGCTGATCGTCGATCACGCGGACTCGATCTCCATGGGTTGCGGCTGTTGAGCCGTGTGAGGATGCTCGGGCCCGGCGTAGACCTTGAGCTTGGTGAGCTGCTTACGGGCCAGGCGATTGCGCGGGAGCATGCCTTTGACCGCCTTGCGGATGACTTCCTCGGGGCGGCGGTCGAGCATCTCCTGAAGAGTGCGCGACTTGAGGCCGCCGGGATAGCCGGAGTGGCGGTAGTAGCGCTTGTCGGCGCGCTTGTTGCCCGTGACGGCGATCTTCTCGGCGTTCACGACCACGACGAAGTCGCCGGTGTCCACGTGCGGGGTGTAGGTCGGCTTGCGCTTGCCTCGCAGCGCATTGGCGATCTGCGTGGCCAGCCGGCCGAGGGTTTGCCCCGATGCGTCGACGACGAGCCATGAGCGCTCGCGATCGACCGGGGTGGCGACGTAGGTCTTCATCACAAAAAAGGCCACGCTCCAAGGCGCGGCGAACGGCCCATGATAGGGAAACCTCCAGGGACGCGGAATAGGAGGGTACCGCCCCCGCCAGGAAGGAGACCATCGCCCCGCCGGGGCGCTCCCTATACTGCCGCCGTCTTCTGAAACAGAGGGCCGAATTTGAGCGTTTCTTTCAAGAGACACGCTCGAAGCGGGGGACCCAAAGGCCGTTTCGAGCGGCCGGGGGGCGAATCCGGGCTGCTGCCCGGTAGCGCGTACAGCGCGAGCCCGACAGCTAACTCCGCAGGCCCAGCAGGCGAACTGCAAGCGAACGAAAGGCAGCACGCTCTATGCGAGCGCGTTCCATCCGGCTGCGGGGCCGGAGTTTCATAGCCGTGTTCGCCGCCGGGCTGTCGGCCCTGAGCGCGGCTTCGGGTGCCCTGGCGGCCGACGGCGGAGTCGGAGCCACTTCCTCGTCCCCCTCGATCACCGGCTTCAGCTGCGTGAGCCGCTGCAACAACGGGGGTGTGGGCGTCGGAGGGGTCGTCAGGGTCAAGGGCTCGGGCCTGGATGGCGCGCGTACCGTCGTCTTCCTCGGCGGTAAGGGGTCGAGCGACGACAAGAGCGCCCGCGTACAGAGCGTCACCTCTTCCCGCGTGGAGGCGACTGTGCCCCGCGGGGCACGCACCGGTCCCGTGCGACTCGGGCTCGTGGACGGATCGCAAAGCGGCGCCAGCCGCGCCTCGCTCAAGATCTCGGGCGACTTCGACGACACCGCGCACGCGCCCCCGGTGGCTCATTCGCGCGACATCGATGCCCAGATCGCGAGCAAGCGCGTCTTCTTCTACTCGCGCAGCCAGGCGAAGTTGACCTACCGCCTCAAGGGCAGCCGTGCGCAGGACGTGCGCGTGCTCCTCGTGCGTCTGCACAACCACGCGGTCGTCGCGTCGTGGTCGGCTCGCGCGGTCAAGCCGGGCACCGCCCACTCCGTCACCTGGCGGGGTACCGCAGGTCGGGAGACGGCGCCCGCCGGCTCCTACGACTTCCGCGTCGTTGTCGGATCCCCGGCGACCCGCTCGACGAGCGCCCCGCGCGAGTTCAGCGCCGGCAGCTTCTCGTTCCTCTCCGACATCTTCCCGGTGCGGGGCAACCACTCCTACGGCGGTAGCAGCTCGCGCTTCGGCGCCGGGCGAGCCGGCCACCGTCACCAAGGCCAGGACGTGTCCGCGGCCTGCGGCACGCCGCTCGTCGCCGCCCGCGGTGGCCGGGTGCGCTGGCGTGCCTCCCAATCGGCGGCCGGCAACTACGTGGTCATCGACGGCGCCGGCACCTCGCTCGACACGGTCTACATGCACCTCACCGCACCAGCGTTGGTCAAGAAGGGCCAGACCGTCTACACGGGACAGCGGATCGGCTACGTCGGCGCAACGGGCGACGCCCAGGGCTGCCACCTGCACTTCGAGATCTGGTCGGGCGGCTGGTACCAGTCCGGCGGCCACCCCATCGACCCGCTGGGGTACCTGCGGGCGTGGGATCGCGTCAGCTAGCGGCGCCCTACGGCCTGCAGGCCACGCCGAAGCGATGGACCTTCCAGGCGCCGGGAGCGCCTGACATCTGCACGGTGCCGGAGCAGTGATCGGTGCGATTGGTGTGAACAGCGGTCGTGGCGATCGCCACCGTGGCCTGCGTCGAGCTCTGCGCGCTCGTCGTCGCCCGTGTGAAGGTGACGCTGCGAAGCGTTGAGGCCAGGCCGGACACGCCGGTCGAGCCCAGCTGCGCCTCGGCCGTCTGGTCGAGTAGCGACCGTGCTTCTTCGAATCTCCGGGCTACCAGCGCGTGGTAGAAGGCCCGTACGGCGGCAGCTGGCTCACCCGGCGCTGTCCCGGTGGCCGCGGGGGTGGCCGTAACCGCCGCTGCCCCTGACGGCTTCTTCGAGACGGTCTTCGCTTTGGTCTTCGCCGACCGGGCGCTCGAGCTGCTTGTCTGTCGCTTCGGATCGCTGCCCGAGGACGAGAGGAGGACGACGAGCGCGGCCGCCGCGCCCAGCGTTAGTAAGACGGCGGCCAGCACGCGCGAGCGGCGCGCAGGGGGCGCAGCGGGGGCGTGCCCGGACGCGCGCACGGCGGGGGCGGGCGCTGCCGGCGCCGGCGCTTGCGCCGCGGGCGGCCTCGGCTGGCGAGCCGTGGACGTGGCCGTGGGCATGATCAGGGCCTGGTCCACCTGTCTGATCAGCTCGCCGGGGGAACGCGGCCGCCCGTCGGGATCGCGGCACATCCCCTCCCCCAGCGCGTCGGCCAAGGCGTGGGGGGCCTCGGGCCACGCCTCGCGGATGTCCGGCGCCGGCTCGTTGACCGCCATGTTCGCGATCGCCAGCGGGTTGTCCGCGGCGCGCACCTTCCCGCCCGAAAGCACTTCCCAAGCCACGACGGCGAGCGAGTAGACATCGACCGCCGGGGTCACCTCGGCCCCGGAGAGCAGCTCGGGGGCAAGATAGGTGAGCGTGCCGAGCACCGCGCCCTCCGTCGTCATCCGCTCGTCGCGCACGGCGATGCCGAGGTCGGCCACCTTCACCACCTCGCCGTGCCCGAGCAGGATGTTTGCGGGCTTGACGTCGCGATGGATGACGCCGGCGCGATGCGCGTGATCGAGGCCCGAGGCGACGGCGCGAAGCAACCCGAGCGCGCGGGTCTGCTCCAGGCGCCCGCGCGCCATCGCCTGCCCGAGATGCTCTCCCTCGACGTACTCCATGACGATGAAGAGGCCGTCCTCGGACTCGAACGTGTCGTAGATCGAGACGAGGTTGCGGTGGTTGAGCGACGCCCCGATCTTGGCTTCCCGCCGGAACCGGGCGGCCGAGGCCTCAGGCGTGTCGATCGCGAGCCGCTTGATCGCGACGCGGCGGCGCAGCACCGTGTCCTCCGCCAAGAACACGGAGGCCATCCCACCCGAGCCGAGATGCCTGATGCGTTCGTAGCGCTCGGCGGCGGTCACGCCAAGAGCGTACGCGTGAGCGCTACTCCCACTCGATTGTTCCCGGGGGTTTGCTGGTTATGTCCAGCACCACCCGGTTGACCTCGCGGATCTCGTTGATCATGCGCGAGGCGATCTGCTCGAGGAGGTCGTAGGGCAGGCGCGCCCAGTCGGCGGTCATGGCGTCGTCGCTCGTGACCGCCCGGATCACGACGACGTAGCCGTAGGTGCGCTCGTCGCCCTGCACCCCCACCGTGCGGACGTCGGGCAGCACGCAGAACGACTGCCACAGATCGCGGTAGAGGCCGGCCTTGCGGATCTCGTCCTGCAGGATCGCGTCGGCCTCCCGCAGCGTCTCGAGCCGCTCGCGTGTGGCCTCGCCGCCGACGATGCGGATCGCCAGGCCGGGGCCGGGGAACGGCTGGCGCCACACCAGACGCTCGGGCAGCCCCAGCTCCGCGCCCACGGCGCGCACCTCGTCCTTGAAGAGCGCCCGCAGCGGCTCGACCAGCTCGAACTCGAGATCGTCGGGCAGCCCGCCCACGTTGTGGTGGGATTTGATCGTCGCAGCACCGGTGCCGCCACCCGACTCGATCACGTCGGAGTAGAGGGTGCCCTGCACGAGGTAGTCGGCGCCCGACAGCTTGGCCGCCTCCTCCTCGAAGACGCGGATGAACTCGCTGCCGATCGCCTTGCGCTTGAGCTCGGGGTCGCTCACCCCGGCCAACCGGGCCAGGAAGCGCTCCTCGGCGTCGACGGCCACGAGCGGGACGCCGAAATGATCGCGAAACGCGGCGATGACCTGCTCGCCTTCGTTCTTGCGCATCAGCCCGTGATCGACGAAGACGCACGTCAGCTGATCGCCGATCGCGCGGTGCACGAGCAACGCCGCGACGGACGAGTCGACGCCGCCCGAGAGCCCGCAGATGACCTTCCCGCCGCCCACCTGGGCGCGGACGCGGGCGATCTGATCTTCGACTATCGAGGCAGGCGACCACGCTCGCTCGCAGCCACAGATGTCTTCGAGGAACGTCGTGATGATGTGCTGGCCGTAGGGCGTGTGCACGACCTCGGGGTGGAACTGGATGCCGTAGATGTCGCGCTCGAGCGACTCCAGCGCGGCGACGGGCGAGCCGGTCGAGGCCGCGAGCTCAGTAAAGCCGGGTGGGGCGGAGAACACCGCGTCGCGGTGCGACATCCAGCAGCTCTGCTCTCGCGGAAGCCCGCGAAGGAGGCGGCCGGTGTCGCGCACCGTCAGCTCCGAGCGCCCGAACTCCCCCTTTTCGGCTCCGCGCACGTCACCACCCAGCTCGCGCGCGAGCAGCTGCATCCCGTAGCAGATGCCCAGCACCGGAATACCGAGCTCGAGCAGCTCCTGGTCGAGGTGCGGCGCCCCCTCGGCGTACACCGAGGCGGGGCCTCCGGACAGGATCAGCCCGCGCGGGCGGCGCCGGCGGACCTCCTCGAGGCCAACGTGGTGGGGCAGGAGCTCTGAGAAGACGCCACACTCGCGCACTCGGCGAGCGATGAGCTGCGAGTACTGCCCGCCGTAGTCGAGGACGACGACCTCTTCGGTGCGCGGCGGCGCCTCGACGCGCGACTCGAGATCGACGACCGCCGAGCCGGCGTCGGGAAGGCCCGTGGCCGCTACATCGGAGTCAGTCGCCGACAAGGGCTACGGCCTTGCCGTTCGAACCCATGCCGACCTGCTGCTCGCGCTGAAGATGCTTGCCCTCGGTCTGCAGCGAGGGCGCGACCATCAGCTCGGCCCGGTTGAACTCGGCGATGTCGCGGTAGCCGCAGGTCGCCATCGACGTGCGCAGGCCGCCCATCAGGTTGAACGTGCCGTCGTTCTCCCGCGCGGGGCCGGTGAGGATCTCTTCGAGCGTCCCGTTCTGGGTGGTCGAAACCCGCGTGCCGCGCGGAAGCGTGGGATGGAACGTCGCCATCCCCCAGTTGTACCCCCGGCCCGGCGCCTCGTAGGCGCGTGCGAGCGAGGAGCCGAGCATCACGGCGTCGGCGCCGCAGGCGATGGCCTTGGCCACGTCGCCGCCGTTGCGCATGCCGCCGTCCGCGATGACCTTGACGTAGTCGCCCGTCTCGAGCATGTGCTGCGAGCGAG
This sequence comes from Solirubrobacterales bacterium, assembly GCA_038200435.1. Classification (GTDB taxonomy): domain Bacteria; phylum Actinomycetota; class Thermoleophilia; order Solirubrobacterales; family Solirubrobacteraceae; genus JBBPXY01. Next base: position 12,152 of record JBBPXY010000040.1, on the reverse strand, counting down.
CGGCGGCCACGTCGGCGATCGCGGTGGCCTGCGGCACGCCGATGCCGAGCACTCCGCGCGTAGTGCAGATGGCGCCCGGGCCGACGCCGACGAGCACTCCGGCTGCGCCGGTGCGCATGAGGTGAAGACCCGTGTGGTAGGAGGCGCAGCCCCCGACGACGACCGGGACGGGGACCTCGTTGATGAACTCCTTGAGGTTCAGCGGCGGGCGCGACTCGTCGAGCGAGACGTGCTCGGCGGAGACGACCGTGCCCTGGATGACCAGGATGTCGAGGCCGGCCTCGAGCGCTGTCTCGTAGTGCGTGCGCACGCGCTGGGGCGTTAGCGAAGCGGCAACGACGACGCCCTGCTCCTTGATCTCACGGATGCGCTGGGCGATCAGCTCGGGCTTGACGGGCTCGGCGTAGATCTCCTGCATCTGCCGCGTGGCCTCTTCGCGCGGGAGGGAGGCGATGTGCTCGAGCTGCTCCTCTACGTCGTCGTAGCGGCAGAAGATGCCTTCCAGGTTGAGAACGGCGAGACCGCCGAGCCTTCCGATCTCACCGGCGGTGCGCGGCGAGACGACGCCATCCAGGGCGGCTCCGAGCAGCGGAAGCTCGAAGCGATAGGGCCCGAGCGTCCAAGAGATGTCGACATCATCAGGGTCGCGCGTGCGGCGCGACGGGACGATGGCGATGTCGTCGAATCCGTAGGCTCGGCGCGCCTTCTTGCCTCGACCGATCTCTATTTCCATTGATAAATCCTAGGAGTCGGCGCGGACAGGAATAAGCGGGTTATGACGACCCGTACGGTCGATTCGATGCTAGCAGCGGGGGTGCGCCGAATCGGCTGAAAGAAGCCGGTCGTTGCGGGTTGGCTGGGCGCCCCCGAACGGGTACTCTCGCTGACCGGTGAAACGGTTTCCGGTCCTTCTGCTTGCCGTCGTGTTGTGCGCGCTCTCGCTCGGCGCCGAGCCGGCTTGGGCGGGGTGGTCGTTCCCCGAGACGATCTCCGGCACGCCGGCCCGTGACCCCGATGTCGCCGTGAACGCCCGCGGTGACGCCATCGTCGCCTGGCACGCGGCGCCCCCGGACGTCGATCCGAACACTCCCGGCTTCGACCCGACCGCCCCGAGGCAGCCACGGGCCGCCGACGCGATCGAGACGCGCTACCGGCCCGCGCTGGGGCGCTTCGAGGCGACGGCGCGTCTTGCCACCGGCGTGGCCGGCAGCACGGCCTCGTCCGAGCCGCCGGGCCTCACCGCGCCATCGGTGGCGATCGCCGAAGATGGCACCGCGTTCGTCGCCTGGATTGTGCGCGATCCCGACCGCGATACGGCCGGGTCAATCCACGTGATCACGCGTCCTCCCGGCGGCTCGTTCGGCGATGAAGAGGTCGTGCCGGCGCCGACGGGCGGCTATCTGGGCGGCTACGGCGAGCGGCCGGCTCTCGTCGCGGACGCGCGCGGAGACCTCGTGCTGACGTGGGAGGCATATCTCGACGCGGACGCCCGGGACAACGGCAAGAGCGTCCTAATGGCCGCCCACCGCAGCCCAGGGGGCCGGTTCTCGGCAGGGCGCATCGTCTCGGACCCGAACAAGTACATCTACCGCTTCTCGTTGGACGTCAACGCGGCCGGACTCGCCGCCCTAACGTGGGTCTCCACCGCGCCGGATCAGAACGGCACGCCGGCCACCCGCATTGACGTAGCGACGGGTCCCGCGGGTGGGGAGCTCGGGCCGCCCGTTCGGCTCGGAGCCGCGCTGCCGCAACCGAGCATCGCCTACGACGCCCCCCGCGCGACAGTCGATCCGCAGGGCGACGTCGGCGTCACGTGGGCCTCGGGAGGCCCCGGGGCCGCGAGCCTCATCCCGGGATACGGCAACGTCCACGCCGCGATCCGGCCGGCCGGGACGCAGGACTTCCATGTCGTCACGCCCGAGCCGGACGGATCTCGCTTCGGCGCCGCGCTGGCGCTGCGCAGTCCGGAGGACTTCGTCCTCGGCTACCGCGAGGACGCCGGGTCGAAGAGCCTGCTGAAGCTGGCCGCCGGGGGCCTGGCCCGCGGGCTGCGAAGCACCTCCACCCTCACCATCCCCCACTCGAGGTACGTGCCCTACAGCGAGGCTCAGGTGACCGGGGGCCGCATGTGGTTCACCTGGATGGGCTTCGAGACCGAGCCGATGAGCGTCACGACCGACTTGCGCGGACGCTTTCTCGAGCCGCAGCCCGGCGGCGGCACGCGAGTGGACTTCGACGCGCTCGGCCGCGGCCTCGGCGTCTCCTTCTCCGGGTCGGGCCCGGAGGGCTCCCACATCGTCGTCTCCGATCTCGCCCTCGACACCCCCAGCAACGGTCTCGCCGGCATCGCGCGCAAGCGCGAGCGGCTGGGCGCCGCGGTCCATCGGAAGAGCGCAGCGCTCCGTGTCGTCCTCCGCCGCCGGGCGATGATCCAAGTCGAGCTCCGCGCGCCCGGTCGGCGTGGCGCGCGCATCCGTCTGCGCGCCTTCGGTGCCAGCCGGTCGACCTCGATCCGCCTGCGCGACCGCCACGGCCACACCCTCAGGCCCGGCCTCTACCGCGCCTCCGCGGTCGCCGTCGATGTCCGGGGCAAACGCTCGCGGCTGATCAAGCTGCCGCTCCGCGTTCGGCGCTAGAGGGCTTCAGCCGACCTGCGCGGGAAGTTCGAGTGGCTGTACTTCGACCTCGCTGAGCAGGCGGTCGACTTTGCCCGGATCGATCATCCCGGCCCCGAAGTGCTGCGTCGATTCCGCCCCGCACGCCACGCCGAAGCGCAGGCAGTCTTCGGGCGAGCGGCCGTCGTAGCGGGCGGCGACGTAGCCCGCCAGGAACGCGTCGCCCGAACCCACCGCGGCACGCGCCTCCTGCGTCTCGACCCGCACGCGGTAGAGGCGCGAGGAGCTCTCGCTCGCGACCAGGGCGAAGCAGCCGTCGGGAACGGTCATGATCGCCTCGCGGGCACCGAGCTCCACCATCTCTCCGAGCGCGATCGTCCGGTCCTCGTCGTTGTTGAACTCGTAGCCGACGAGCTCCTCGGCCTCCACCACGTTCGGCGAGACGACGTCGGGCTCGCAACGCACGGCCTGGCGCATCGGCTCGCCATCGGAGTCGATGATGGTCGTCACGCCGAGCTTGCGAAGGTCCCGGACCAGACCGGCGTAGATGTCGGATGGCACCCCGTAGGGGAGGCTCCCCGCGATCACGCACAACGCGGCGCCGCGGGCCAGGTAGAGCAGCTTGTCGCGGAAGAGCTCGAGCTCCTGAGCTGTGACCGCCGGCCCTCGCTCGTTGATCTCGGTCTGCTCGCCGCCGGTGGGATCGAGCACCGCCGTGTTCGTCCGCGACTCCTCGCGGATGCGGACGAAGTCGTTGAGGACGGACTCCTCGGTGAGCGCCTCGACGATGCGCGTGCCGGTGGCACCGCCTGCGAAACCCGTGGCGAGCACGGGCTGGCCGAGCGCCTTCAGCGCGCGCGCCACGTTGACTCCCTTGCCGCCCGGCAGGGTCGTCTGCGCGACCGAACGGTGACGCCGGCCGAGCCTGAAGTTCGGCACTTCGAGCGTCTTGTCGATCGCCGCGTTGAGGGTGACGGTGATGATCATGCGGTCTCGATGTTCCGCGGCTGACCGCGACGGCGCGCCGCCTGGCGCCGGCGCCTGCGCACAGCGAAGAAGACGGCCACCCCGCCCGCGAGGACCACGAGCAACAGCAGGGTAATGGGTCCGCTCAGTGCGCGGCCCACGCCGGCGACTGCGCTGGGCGCCTTCACCGCCTGCCCGGTGAGGATCGCGATCCGCGTCACCACCCGTCCGCGCACCCGGACGAGGAGGGTCCCGACGCGTGCCCGCGCCGCGATCGGCCCCTTGAGCTCTCGCGGCACCTGCGCGAAGAGCACATCACGGTCGCCCCGGCGCTCGACGCGAGTCAGCCCGCGTGCGGCGAAGAGCGGTATGCGGTCCTTCGGGCGGTCGCGCACGCGAGCGCGGGCGACGACCTGGCCGCGGCGGACGGGGCGCACAAGCCCGAATCCGGCGAACCCGTAGCGCAGCAGGCGCAGGCTGTCGGCATCACGGGCGGACTCGCTCGGCGTGCCGAGCACGACAGAGACGAGCGTCATCCCCCGGCGGGTCGCCGACGCCACGAGCACGTACCCGGCTCCGCTCGTGTGACCGGTCTTGATGCCGTTGACCCAGGGCACGGTCCTCACGAGCCTGTTGCGGGTGACGACGACGCGCCGATGGGACCCGGAGCGGAGTACCGCGCTGGTCTGATCGACCGTGCGGGCGAAGAAGCGGTTGCGCCGGACGATGACTGCCAGGCGGGCGAGGTCGTAGGCGTCGGAGAAGTTGCCGGGGCTGTCGAGCCCGACCGGCGTGGAGTAGTGCGTGCGGCGAAGGCCCAGGCGGCGGGCCTCGCGGTTCATCGCGTTCACGAAGCCGCCGCGTGAGCCGGCGACGCCAACCGCGAGTGTCTCCGCCGCATCGTTGGCGCTCGGTAGGAGCAACCCCCGGAGCAGGTCGTCGACGCGCACGCGCTCGCCCGGGCGCAGACCGATCTGCGACTCGGCTGCGCTCGCTGCGTAAGGCGGGACGGTGAAGACCCGGGAGAGCGGTACCCGGCGGAGCGTGAGCAGCGCGGTCATGAGCTTCGTAGTCGAGGCGATCGCCCGCTCGCTTCCGGCCGCGCGCCCGAAGACCGGCGTTCCGGTCGAGGCCTCGATCAACACGGCCGAGCGAGCGCTGAGCCGTGGCCCGGCCGCGGCATCGGCGCCCGGAGCCGCCATGACCGTCGACGGCGTCGCGGCGATCAGCGCCATCCCCATCGTCGCCGCGCAGAGCCGTGCGCGGACGCCTTGGGTCACTTGATGCGGAGCTTCTGGCCCGCGTGCAGACCCTGCGGATCGACGTTCGGGTTGAGCTCCTGCAGGGTGGCCAGCGACACGTTCGTGCGGGTGGCGATCGTGGAGAGGGTGTCGTTTGCCCGCACCACGTAGGTGCGGGACTTCGCGCGCGGCTTGCGCGGGGTGGCTCGGGCGACGGCCTTGCTCTTCGAGCCTCCGGCGCGGCGGGTGCTCGAGGCCGACGGGCTGGAGCTCGAGCGCGACTTCGAGTCGGACCCGCTCCCGCTGACGACGAGGAACAAGGCAAGCGCGGCCGCGGCCAGCGCGAGCGGCGCGAACAGGCGCGCTGAACGGCGGTGCGGCATCGGGGAACGATCATACCCCTGCCTCCGGCTCCTAAGTACCGGTGGCGCCGAGTGCCCAGGCCTGCTCGCGCAGGGCCGCTGCCGCGGAGAGTGCGGAGGTTGCCGGATCACCTCCCGCGGATTCATGGGCCCCGACAATCCCTCGAGACGCCGCGATGAGACCGCCGGCCCGTCCCGGCGCGAACGCCGGCGCGAGGGCCTCGACGCGGCCGCCCTGCGCCCCCACGCCGGGGAGCAGGAACACGGCGCGCGGCATTAGCTCCCGCAGCCTGGCGAGGTGCTCCGGAGCCGTAGCCCCGACCACAGCGCCGACATCCGACAGCGCGCCGGGGCTCGACCCCAGCCCGTCCACGAGCCCGGCAATCCGGTCGCTGACGATGCCGCCGGTGGCGAGCTCTGCCTCCTGGAAGTCGCGAGCACCCTGGTTGGACGTGCGCACGAGCAGGAAGAGCCCGGCGCCTCTCGTCCGAGCCGCGGTCAGGAAAGGTTCGATCGAGTCCGCGCCGAGGAGCGGACTGACGGTGAGGGCATCGGCCTCGAGACCGGAAATGTCGCCCCAGGGAGTCGAGACGCCGCCGAAGAACGCCTGAGCGTAGGCCGCCGCCGAGACGTCGATGTCTCCGCGCTTCGCGTCGGCGATCACGAGCAGACCGGAGGTGCGCGCGTGCGCGGCTACCTCGTGCAGGGCCGACCATCCGGGCGCGCCGAGCCGCTCGAAGCACGCCACCTGCGGTTTGACGGCCACGCACTCCGCGCCGGCCGCGTCTATGACCGCCGCGCAATGCGCGATGACGCCACGCGCCACGCGCTCGGCGGCGTCTCCTCGCGCCGCCTCGGCGGCCGACGCACCCGCCGGCCACAAGCGGGCAGGATCGGGGTCGAGCCCCAGCACGATCTGCGACCGGCGCTCCGCGACCTGCGCGGCAAGCCGCTCACCGAAGGACGCGCTCATAGAACCTCTTTCACAATGAGACGGGTGCGTCGGGGTGGTTGGATCGTGGATGCCGGACGGCGCGGCCGGGCACCGCGGCGAAGCCGTGGTCGGCGCAGTCGATCAGCCGGGCACCGCCGGTGTAGCCGGTGGTCGGTGCGAGGATCAGACGTGACGATCCGGCGCCGCGAGCCGGCCGCAACCGGCGCGCACGGCTTTGTGAAAGGGGTTCATAAGCGTGCTGACACGGCGGGCTCGCTGGCCCGCCGGCCGCACACGTTCACGTTTCTAGCTCTTGACGGACTTCTTGAGGCCCGACCCGGCGCTGAACCGCGGCACCTTGGAGGCCGCGATCTGGATCTTCGCGCCGGTACTCGGGTTACGACCCTCGCGGGCGCCTCGCTCGGCCACGTGGAACTTTCCGAAGCCGGAGAAGTTCACCTCGCTGCCGCGCTTAAGCGCGTCCTGGATGGTCTCGAGCACGGCGTCGACTGCGTCGCCTGCCGACTTCTTGTTCAACCCGGCCCGATCGGCCACCTGGTCGACGAATTCCGACTTCGTCATTACGTCTCCTCCTTCACGGATGGTCAGCGCTCGAAGCTAACAACCGGCACGGATGGAAATCATCCTCAATCCCCCGTCTGACGGGCGCTGAGAGCCATCACGTCCCTGTCAGCCGCCGGACAAAGCCGCATCTTGCGACCTTCCGAGTGTCCCGGCTCGCCGAACCTATAGCACCGGCGAATTCGAGGCGGTGCCGGGGTTGGCGGCCATCGCAGCCCTTACGCCGCGGGCGGCGCGAGGTCTTCGAGCACCTTGCCGAGGTCGTGCCGTACCAGCGCCGGCAGGGCAAACCGCCCGGTGAGGACCGCCACGGAGTGCGCTTGACCGCGTGCCGCGAACACCCGGCCGCGCCGGCTCGACGCTTCTGCCAGCGGTTCGCCACCGCTCAGCAGCTCGCGGGCCTCCCTCGCCAGGCCCGCCTCGCCGGCGACACATTCGCCCGCGTGGTCGAGCACCGCGGCGGCGCGGATGTCCGTGGAGAGCTCGCCCAGGTAGGCCAGCGCGAGCTGCGGCGAGAGGGCGGCCACCACGTTCGCCAGAATAGGCGAGTGCCCCTCGCCCGCCTCGCCTGGATCGTGACCGTAGGTGCCTCGTTCATCACGGCCGCCCTGCTCTTCACGGGCCACTACGTCGGCTACGGGTTCGTGGCGATCGCGATCGCCCTCGCGGCCGCGATCAACCTGAGGTAGAGCTCGCCGGGGGCGGAGCGCCCGCGATCTCCGTGCCGGGCTGGACGCTTCCCTCGGGCTCGAGATGGATGAGGACGTCGGCGCGCTCGAGGCGGCCCCGGATCGCATCCTGCAAGGCGTGCGCCGTCGCGTGCGCCCCCTCGAGGGTCGTCCCCGAGCGGAACTGAACGTGCAGGTCGACGTGCCGTCGCGAACCTGCCCGCCGCGTGCGCAGCTTGTGGTACCCGACGACACCGTTCGGGCCGAAGGCCAGCAGCTCCGCGCGGATGGCGGCCAGCTCGTCTTCGGGCAGCGCCTCGTCGGCCAGTACGCGGCCCGAGCGCGTGATGAGCCGGACGCCGGCAACGAGGATCGCGGCGGCCACAAGCAGCGCCACGACCGGGTCGATCCACTCCGCGCCGGTGAGCTTGACCAGCGCGAGGCCGGCCAGCACCGCGACCGAGGTGTAGGCGTCGGTGCGCAGGTGCGCGGCGTCGCCCTCGAGTGCCGGCGACCCATGTGCGGCCGCCGCGCGTGCGAGACGGCTCGAGACGCCGAGGTTGAGCAGCGCGGAGAACGCCACGATGCCTATGCCGAACCCGAGCGAGGTGACGTGACCGTGGCCGATCAGGCGGCGGATGGCTTGGTAGACGATGACCCCCGACCCGGCGAGGATCAGCATCCCCTCTATCGCCGCGGCCAGGTTCTCGATCTTGTCGTGCCCGTAGCGGTGGTCCTCGTCGGCCGGCTCGTCTGCCTTGCGAATGGAGAAGTAGGCAACGAGCGACGCGATGAGGTCCACCGCGGAGTGCATCGCCTCGGTGAGGATCGACACCGAGCCGGTGACCGCTCCGGCGACGAGCTTGAGGATGATCAGCAGCGAGTTCGAGGCGATGGAGAGACCGGCCGCGTGCGCTTTGGGCTGCGGCGTGACGGCGCTCATGAGGCGGCCAGCCACTCGAGCAGGGAGCGCGCCGCGCGACCGCGGTGGCTGATGGCGTCTTTCTCTATCGGTTCGAGCTCGGCCATCGTGCGGCCGCCATCGCCCTCGTCAGGCAGGAAGGCCGGGTCGTAGCCGAAGCCCTGTGCGCCGCGCCGGTCGGCCGCCACGGTGCCGGTGCAGCGCCCCTCGAAGAGCTTCTCCAAGTCGCGGACCGGGTCCACGTAGGCCAGCGCGCAGACGTAGGCCAGCTCAGTGCCGGCCGGAGCTTCGGCCACGAGCTTCTGCAGGTTCTCCTCGTCCGAGGCGTCTTCGCCGGCGAAGCGCGCCGAGCGCACCCCCGGGGCTCCGCCGAGCGCGGCGGCCTCGATCCCCGAGTCGTCAGCGATGACCGCCAGGCCGGTGGCGCTCGCCGCAGCGCGCGCCTTGGGCAAGGCGTTCTCGGCGAAGGTGTCTCCCACCTCCGGCGGCAGAATGATGTCGTCGGGAAGGGGCTCGACCGAGTGCGGCGCGAGCAGCCGGTTGAACTCCCGGGCTTTGTGGGCGTTGCGGGTCGCCAGGACGAGCCTCATGCCGCCGGCCCCGCCACCGCCTCGTCCTGGGCGGCACGGAGCTCCTCGATCCCCGCCGCCGCGAGCGCGAGGAGATCGTCGAGGTGCGCGCGAGAGAGCGGCGTGCGCTCGGCAGTCGCCTGCACCTCGATCAGGCCGCCCTCGCCCGTCATCACCACGTTGGCGTCGACCTCCGCGGTTGAGTCCTCGGAGTAGTCGAGGTCGAGCAGCGGCACTCCGCCGACCATCCCGCACGACACGGCGGCCACCGAGCCGTTGAGGGGCGGCGCGGCGAGCTTGCCCTCTTCGACAAGCCGGCGGGCGGCCAGGGCAAGGGCTACGTAGCCGCCGGTGATGGCCGCGCAACGCGTGCCACCATCGGCCTGCAGGACGTCGCAGTCGATGTAGATCGTCCGCTCGCCGAGCGCCGCGAAATCGATCACGCCGCGCAACGAGCGTCCGATGAGCCGCTGGATCTCGACCGTGCGCCCGTCGGCTCGGCCCTTGGAGATGTCGCGCTGCTTGCGCTGCCCGGTGGAGGCCGGAAGCATCCCGTACTCGGCGGTGGCCCAGCCGCGCCCCCGCCCCGCCATCCAACGCGGCACGCTCTCCTCCACCGAGGCCGTGCAGATCACCCGCGTCTCGCCGGCCGAGATGAGCGCCGACCCGGTAGCCGGGCGGACGAACCCGGGCTCGATCGTGATCGGCCGCAATGCACTCGCATCCCGCCCGTAACTGCGCTCGGCGCTCATGCCGCGACCCGCTCGAGATCGACATGGGCCACGTCGAGCAGGGGCATCTGGAGGAAGCGCGTGCCGAGCTCGCGAAAGGCCTCGACGTCGCCCGTGCACTCGAAGCGGTAGTCGCCCTCCCGCTCCGAGGCGTTGAGGTTCTCCCGCGCCGCGAGGGCGTGCTCCACCCTGCGCGCCGCCGCCGCGCCCGAGGTGACGAGCTTCACGTCGCGGCCGAGCGTGCGCTGGAGCATCGGCGCGACGAGGGGATAGTGGGTGCAGCCGAGGATCACGGTATCGACGCGCGCGTCGCGCAGGGGCTCACAGTAGGAGCGCACCGTGTCGACCACCCGCTGGTCGAACGGAAAGCCGCCCTGGATGATCGGCGCGAGGTCGGGACACGGCACCGAAGTGAGCTGCACATGCGGATCGGCGGCGTGGACGGCCTGCTCGTACGCGCCGCTGGCGACCGTCGCGGGTGTGGCGAGCAGGCCAACCCGTCCTGTCTCCGTAGCCTCAACCGCGAGCTGGGACTCGGGACCGACGACGCCGATCACTCCGGGCCCCGCCTCGCCGCCGAACCGCTGCTCGAGCACGTCGAGCGCCGCGGCCGTGGCCGAGTTGCAGGCCACCACGAGCAGCTTGGCCCCCGCGCCGAGCAGGCGCTCGGCGATCTCGAGCGAGAACTCCCGCAGCTCCTCGGGCGTGCGCGTGCCGTAGGGGAAGCGGGCCGTATCGCCCATATAGACGAAGTCCTCGTGGGGCAGCGCCACGAGGAGCTCGTGCAGCACAGTCAGGCCGCCCACCCCCGAATCGAAGACGGCGATCGGCCGTTCGCGCGTGTCGCTCACGCCGCCATGGTGCCAGACCCGCCCGCGAACTCCGCAGGCCGGCACCTCCGCCGCATCGGCCGGCTTGTGGCTCTAATGCACTTTGCTGAGCGCTGCCTTGAGCTGGCGGACGATCGCGTCGGCGATCCCCGTCGCCCCGAACTTCTGTCCGCGCGTCGCGGCGACGACGCCCGCCAGGATCGCGGCCACGAGCAGGATCAACGCGACGTACTCCACCGTCCCCTGCCCTTGGCGCTCGCGCACGAGACGGCCGAGCGTTGCGTGGATCAACCCCATCAGTCGGTAGCCCATCGTGGACCTCCCTCGAAAGCGCGCGAAGCGGTGCCTGGGACGCCCGCCGGCTTCGCGCACTTCGGCCGCGGCGTGCCTCGCAGTCTCCGGCCCCTCCTGCGCCCTCTCTAGACCCCATCTGCACCGAAACGAGCGCGCTTCTGCGACGTGAAGCTCCGCCGCGGCGCGGGTACGCTCGCCTCCGGCGTGCGCGGCCTCGTGGTGACCAACATGTACCCCTCCGAGCAGAGGCCCGAGCTCGGCGGCTTCGTGCGCGATCAGGTGGAGGCGCTGCGCGCACTCGGACACGAGGTCGACGTGTTCTCCTTCAATCCCGGCGGGACCGGCTCCTACCTGCGGGCTGGCCCCGCGCTCAGGCGCGAACGGCGCTCTCAGCACTACGACGTGATCCACGCGCACTTCGGCCTCAGTGCCTGGCCGTCGCTGTTCCTGCGCGGCGCGCCGCATCTCGTGACCCTGCACGGCACCGATCTCGCCCACCCCCGCTCGGGACCCCTCAGCCGAGCCGCCCTGCCGTTTGTCTCACTCGCTGCGACGGTGTCCGCCTCGCTCGCGGCGCGCGTGCCGGGGGCCGGACGCCGCCGGCGCGTCGCGGTGCTCCCTTGCGGCGTCGATCTCGAACGGTTCTCCCCGATGCCGCGCGACGAGGCCAGGCGGGCGCTCGGCCTCGATCCCGACCGTCGGCTCCTGCTCTTCCCTGCCGATCCGGCGCGGGCCGTCAAGCGCTTCGACCGCGCACGCGAGCTGGCGGGCGAGATCCCGCTCTTGACCTACGGGGATGTCCACCCGCGCGAAGTGCCCCTTTACATCAACGCTGCCAACGCGGTTCTCGTGACATCCGACAGCGAGGGATTCGGGCTCGGGGCCCTGGAGGCGCTGGCCTGCGACGTGCCGGTGCTCTCGACCCCCGTGGGAATCGCGCCCGTCGCGCTCCACGAGCTCCCCGGGACGCTGTGCGCTCCTTACGATCCGGCCACCTGGCGTGTGGCGCTGGAGCCGCACCTGAGCGCCGCGAACCCGCGAGTCGCGGGCCGGGCGCGGGCCGAGCTGTTCTCCGCGCGGCGCATGGCCGAACGCGTGGCGGTGGCCTGGGAGGCGATGGCCGCCGAGGCGTCGGTCAACTGAGGGCTCGGCCGAGCGGAGAGTCCCTGTCCAGGAAGGAGTGAGGGCCGTCCTTTTCTGTCATGACGACGCCCGGAGCGCGACCGTGGACAGAAAGAGTCGCTCAGCGACCTCTTCTGTCCACACTCCTCCCCCGCGAGCGGCCGTGGACAGAAAAGGACACACGCTCGCTACCGAACGCTTCCCTTCCGCAGATCACGCGGCTTGTGCTCTTCGAGCGCCCGGACCGAGCGAACGCTTCGCCGGTACTCAGCGAAGTTGCGGCCAGTACGGAGCCAGCCGCGCCGCCGCGGCCTCG
>JBBPXY010000039.1:0-23397 GCA_038200435.1 Solirubrobacterales bacterium | reverse complement strand
GAGCCGGCTCGGGCGCGGCAGACGTGTTGGGTCTCTTCGGCCGGCGGATCGGCTTGGCGTTTCAGTTGCTGGACGACGTGCTCGACGTGTCCGGGCCGGCCGAGCGCACCGGCAAGCGACGCGGCACCGATCTGCTCGACGGCACGGTCACGCTTCCGCTGATCCTCGCGCGGCAACGCGATCCCGCTGTGGAGGCGGTCGCGCTTCGCACCCTCGACGCCGCTGGAGCAGAGGAGCTGTGTGACCGCATCGCGGGCACCGGTGCGCTGGCGGAGGCGCGACAGCGGGCTCTCGCGATCGTCGCCGAGGCCAAAGAGGGGATCGCGCCCCTCCCGGGAGATCAACGGCGAGTGCTCGACCTAGTCGCCGACGGCGTGGTCGAGCGCTACAGCTAGAAGTCCATCGGCCAGACGCCGTCGCCTTCGAGGGCGGCGACGAAGCGGTCGATCTCGTCTTCCATGTTCGCGTGGGTAAGGTGCTTCAGGTCGTCGGCCAGGGCGTGCGAGCCGCGGTCGAGCTCCTCCTCGAGGCACTCGACGAGCTCCTGGGTGAAGATGCCGCCCTCAGTCCATTCGCACGCGGGGCAGCGCAGCGTCATCTCCCAGTGCGCCGGGCCGGCCTCGTCCCAGTCGATGGGCTGGACCAGCTCAGAGGCGCAGTTCGGGCAGACGTGCAGGCCTGCCGGGCTCGGCGACGGAGTCGAGGAGGTGGGGAGCTCGGGCAAAGAGGGAACGACCGCTTGGTCTTCGAAGTAGACGACTTCGATCGTCTTCCCGCTGGGAAGGACGACGCGACGGACGGACTGGCGATCAGGGTGCGGTGTCATGCTCATACCTTGTGCGCCCTTGATCGGCCACGCGGCTATGGAACTTGAGCCATCGGACAGTTGATCTGACGATGGCCGGGACGCGTTAGGATTGATGCAACCGCACCGCTAAGGCAGGCATATGTTCAACTCTTTCGGACCACTGGAAATAATTCTCGTCCTGGTCATCGTGCTGGTGATCTTCGGACCCAAGCGCCTGCCGATGCTCGGCAAGCAGATGGGCCGGGGCATGCGCGAGTTCAAGGAGTCCATCACGGGCGACTCGAAGCACGATGACGACGACGACGAGCATGACTCTCGCGCGACGCTCGCCGCCGGCCCGTCTGATCAGCCGGCCACGCCCGTGCCCGCGGCAACCGCAGCGCCGGCTCCCGAGCCCGTCGCTCGGCCGGCCGCTCCAGACGCGCCGCCGGCCGAGCCGCGGCCCTAGCTCAACCACGCGCCGTGGCGACGAGGCTGCGCCCGATCGGGCACGAAGATCGCCTGAGCGTCGTCGATCATCTCGATGAGCTCCGCCACCGGCTGCTCATCTGCGGCGTCACCCTGGGCATCGCGTTCGCCTTCTGCTTCTGGCAGAACCACGCGCTGCTGAGCCTGCTGAACAAGCCGCTCGAGAACTCGACGCCGACCACGGCCAAGCAAAGGGGCAACGGCCGGCTCGCCAACGCCGCGGCGGCGCAGGCGGCACTCGGCCGCGGGCTCGTCGAGGCCAGCCGCGGCGCCGCGCAGGCTCAGCGGTCCCGCATGCTCGACCCCGATGCCAAGGCGGGCCTTGCCCACCTGACCCACGGGCTGGACGTCGCAGCGGCCGCCCTGCCCAAGACCATTCCCAAGCGAGAACCGATCACCACGGGCGTGGGGGAGCCCTTCACCACGACCCTCACCGTCGCCCTCTACTTCGCTCTGCTCTTCTCCCTGCCCGTCCTGCTCTTCCAGGGCTACTCGTTCATCCTGCCCGCGTTCAGCCCGACCGAGCGCAAGGGCGCCCTGCCGATCATGTTGATGGTCCCGTTCCTGTTCATCGGGGGCGTGCTCTTCGCGTACTACCTGGTGCTGCCGCCGGCGATCGCATTCCTGCAGAACTTCAACGACCAGTCTTTCGACGTCCTCATCCAGGCCAAGCCGTACTACACGTTCGAGATCTTCACCCTGCTCGCGCTCGGGCTCATGTTCCAGCTGCCCGTCGGTGCGCTTGCGATGCAGCGCGTGGGGATCATCAGCGCCAAGACCCTCACCGGCAACTGGCGCTACGCGATCGTCATCATCGCGGTGGTGGCGGCGGCGCTGCCGGGCGTGGATCCTGTGACGACTTCGCTCGAGATGATCCCGCTGCTGGGCCTCTACGGGCTGAGTATCCTCCTGCTCAAGGTGGCCGACCGGCGCCAGCCGGCGGAGAAGACGTCGTCGATCAGGGCGAGGTTCGACGAGATGTTCGACGACGACGACGACGAGCTGGACGACCCCGAGCCGGACGACGACGAGCCGGACGGTCCGCACCACAACGCGCTCGACAAGGACTGATCCCATGCTGTTCGACCTACGCGGCCGCGGCCGCCGCCGCACGATCCAAGGCATCTACCTGGGTCTCGCCCTCCTCATGGGCGGGGGTCTCGTGCTGTTCGGCGTCGGCGGCACCGGCGTCGGGCTGTTCGGCAACGACAACAAGTCGAACGGCGGCGGGGGCGGGAACGCGGTTCTCAACCAGCTGAAGGCGGCCGAGCGCACGGTCCGCCTGCGTCCGAACGACGCCACCGCGTGGGGCCAGGTGGCCCTCCAGCGCTACCAGGCCTCGCGTAACGACAAGAAGTACTTCGACCCCAACGCCAGCCCCCCGGGCTACACCCCCGCGGGACAGGCGCTGCTCCAGTCTTCCGCTTCCGCGTGGGACAAGTATGTGTCGCTCAACCCCAAAAAGCCAGACCAGACCGTGGTCAACACGATGGCCACGTCGGCCTTTGGCCCGACCGGCCTGGACCAGCCGAAGAAAGTCGTCGAGGCCTACGAGCTCGCCACGCAGGGCGAGCCGCGCAACTACCTGCCGTTCCTCAACCTCTCCGGCGCGGCCTACGCGGCGGGTCAGACGCGCAAGGGCGCGCTGGCGGGCGAGAAGGCGATCGAGCTCTCGACGAAGGACCAGCGTGCCAACACGAAGCTCCAGGTGGCCCAGGCCAAGAAACGCGGGACCGCACCGGCCGGGGGCACCACATCCAGCACGACGCCCAGCGGGTAAAGTAGGCCGCCGGCGCCCGGCGCCGTCCTCGGGCCGTTAGCTCAATTGGCAGAGCAGGGGACTCTTAATCCCAAGGTTGGAGGTTCGATTCCTCCACGGCCCACTACGCAGAAAGGGTCCGGTCGCTTGCACGGCCGAGCCCTTTCGCTCCTCTCCGGGTGCATCAGGCCTGCGGGGCGCCGACCGGCGGGGGAGCCGGTAGCTCACCCTGCTGAGAGCCCTGGAGCGGGGCGCCCCGGAAGCCCGGGGAAGGCCCACCGTCAGGGCCGCCGACCAGCATCGCGGTCCGGCTGGGGGCATCGCCCCGGGGAGGCTGGGAGCTCCCTGGGAGATGATTACCGGGCGGGCGCGGTAGAGGGCCGGACGCCGAGCTTCACCCGGATCGTGCGGCGACTTCCTCCCCGCACGATGCCGACATCGACTGTCTCGCCCGGGCGGTGCGCGGCGACGAGGTTGCTGAGGTCGAATTCCTTGCGCACGGGTGCGCCGGCGATGGAGGTGATGATGTCACCACCTGCCTGCACGTCGGCGACCTGGAAGCGCTCGCGCCGTGTGCCGCCACGGAGGCCCGCGGCGTCTGCCGGCCCTCCGCGGCTCACGGTCTGAACCCAGGCGCCGCTGTTGGCCCCCAGCTTGAAGTGGGCGGCGAGCTGCGGGTACACGGCGGCGCTGCTTACGCCGAGGTAGGCGTACTCGGCTCGCCCTCCGGTGCGCAGGTGCTCGAGCGAGCGCTTGACTGCGTCGATCGGGACCGCGAAGCCGACGCCCTCCCCGCCGCCCCCGGTCGACTGGATCTGCGAGTTGATCCCCAACACCCGTCCGCCGGAGTCGACCAGCGGTCCGCCCGAGTTGCCGTGGTTGATCGCCGCGTCGGTCTGGATGGCGCCCGAGATCGAGAAGCGCGTCAGTGAGTCGATGGTGCGGTTCTTCGCGGAGATGACTCCGACCGACAGCGACTGCGCCTCACCGAACGGTGTGCCGATGGCCGCCACGGGGTCTCCGACGGCGATCTCCTGGCTGTTGCCGAGGGGGAGCGGGTTCAGGTTCAAGCCGCTCGGATCCACCTTGATGAGCGCGACGTCCTCGTTGGGGTCCGCCCCGACGATGCGCGCTGGCACCTGGTTGCCGTCGCCGAACTTCACGAAGACCTGCTTGGCGCGTTTGAGGGCGCCGCCGGTGCCGTTGGTCACGACGTGGGCGTTCGTCGCGATCTCGCCGTTCTTCGAGACTACGAATCCCGACCCGAGCCCTTCTTGGGCTCCGCCCCCACCACCGCCGAGTGTCGAGGGCGCACTGCCCTCGAAGATCGAGATCACGGTGACCACTCCGCGCGCTTCACGGGC
Organism: Solirubrobacterales bacterium; assembly: GCA_038200435.1. GTDB lineage: Bacteria > Actinomycetota > Thermoleophilia > Solirubrobacterales > Solirubrobacteraceae > JBBPXY01. The sequence continues at coordinate 18,998 of JBBPXY010000039.1, read as the reverse complement.
GTAGATGCCGCCGGGATCGAAGCCCGCCCGTGCGGCCACGACCGGGCGTTCGATCTGGACCTTCGCGGCCGGTGGATTCTGGTCGTTACCGCCGGAGGATCCGCATCCGGTGATGGCGATGGCAAGCGCAAAAGCCGGCGCCGCCAGGGCCAGTGGGCGTCGCAGACCCCTCACGCTGCGTCCAGCGTTCTCTCGCCGGTCTCCACGATGTAACGGAGGCGGACCGAGCCCAAGGCGATCGAGTCGCCGTCGTGGACGATCGCCCGGCTGACGCGCTCGCCGTTGACCCAGACGCCGTTCAGGCTGCGCTCGTCGATCAACACCACCTCGTGGGCGATGAAAAGGCGCGCATGGCGGCGAGAGACGCTCACGTCGTCGAAGCAGACGCCCGCGTCGAGGCTGCGCCCGAGCGTCACCTGATCGCCGCGCAGCTCCACCACCACCAGGTCGCGGCCGTTGTCAACGGCCAGATAGCGCCCGGGCGCGAGCCGGGGCAGGACGGCTGTGGCCGTCCTGGGCCCGAAACCGGCCAGGACGGGGTGATGGCGTCCCGTGGGAGGCTCGGGCGCGGGCGCTACGAGCCTGAGGGACGGTCGGGTCGTCTTCGCTTCCGAGAGCATGCGACGCAGGTTGAGCCTCGAGCCTCGGAGTCGCCTCAGCGTTTGCTGAGAAGCTCATGAGAGTCGGCACGGCGCGTTGGGGGGAACCCCGGCGTGACCCTGACGACACCCGCCGGGTCGAACGCGTACGCGCTGTATCCCGGGATGCGCGCGATGCGCTCGAGTCCGGCGGCGCCCTCGGCAACCAGACCCGTGGCCAGCGCGTCGGCCATCCCGAGATCGGGCCCGACCACCGTGGCCGAGGGCAGTCGCGTCACTGCCCGGCGCTCGTGCGGGTCCCGGATCCGGCCGGGGCGCTCGTAGTCCGCGGACGTGGCGATCGCGGCGCGAACCGGGACCACACAGGCCAGCCGCTCCGGCCGCCGCGGGTCGCGCACACCCACTTGCCACGGGTGGCCCGACGCTGACTCTCCGATGGCGGCGAGGTCACCGGCCGCGTTCACGAGGGCCGCAGTTACGCCGGCCGCGCGCAGAACGCCTGCGGCACGCTCGGCCGCCCATCCCTTCACGAGCCCGGTCGGGTCCACGCCGCCCGGCATCGCCCACGGATCGAACCACCCGCCCGAAAGCTCGCGCGCCATCGCGCACTCGTGCAGGACCGCTCGCACCATCGCCGGTGCGTCGCCCTCCGTGAGCTCTCCGCGCCGCAGGCGGCTGATCGGGCTGTCCGGCTTCCAGGTGCTGAGCGTGGCGTCGACCTCGTGGAGGGCGCCACAGGCATCAGCGATGGCCGCGCGTACCTCGGGCTCGGACAGTTCGCGGGGCAGGACGGCGAAGGAGACGACGGTGCCCATCACCGTCTCCGCGTGGCGGAGCGGGCTCGAGGTCACTACGACGGCGTCGTCACCGTGGCGGGCGCTGCGTGCGGCGAGAGCGCCGGCAGGCTGACCGCGAATGATGCACCGCCGCCCTCCGCGTTCTTGGCGCTCGCGTCGCCTCCGTGCGCGGCGACGATCGCCGCCACGATGGCCAACCCGAGGCCCGCGCCACCGCGGCCGCGGGCGCGGCCGGCGTCGGCACGCCAGAAGCGCTCAAAGAGCAGGTCGGGCTCCGAGGAGGGCAGGCCCAGGCCGTGATCGCGAACCTCGAGGCAGACGTCGTGCTCGCTTCCGCGCACCGAGACCTCGATCGCCGTTCCCACGGGCGTATGGGTCAGCGCGTTGCGCAGGAGGTTGGCCAGCACCTGGCGCAGCTGGTCGGGGTCACCCAGTACGAGCGGCTCTCCCTCGACTTCGAGATCCATCGGCCGGTCGGGCGCCGTGGCGCGGGCGTCGGCCAGGGCATCGCGCGCGAGCTGCCCGACGTCCACCCGCTCGCGCACCGGCTCCCGCACCTCGTCGAGCCGAGCCAGGGCGAGCAGGTCTTCGACGAGCACGCCCATACGGGCCGCCTCCTGCTCGATGCGTGCCATCGCCTTCTCCACCTCGGCCTCGTCGCGCGCGGCGCCGATCCGGAAGAGCTCCGCGTAACCGCGAATCGAGACGAGCGGCGTGCGCAGTTCGTGCGATGCGTCCGCCAGGAAGCGCCGCAGGCGGTCCTCACTGGCTTGGCGCTCGCCGAAGGCCTCCTCGATTCGCCCGAGCATCGAGTTGAGCGCCAGTCCGAGCCGCCCGACCTCTGTGCGCTCCGTGGCGGGGGTCACCCGCTGTGAGAGCTCCCCGGCCGCGATCTCCCCGGCGGTCCGCGCCATGCGGTCGAGCGGCCTCAGTCCGAGCCCGACCAGGAACCAGGAGAGAAGCGCGAGAGCGAGGAGCACCCCGCCGATAACGATCGCCTCGACGAGCAGCAGGCGGTCGAGCGTCTGGTCGGCCTCCGCCAGGGGGATCGCGACCACGGTGGTGCCCGGCTGATCCGGGGTGGCGAAGGAGACGACGCGGTAGCGGAGCTCGTCCCCGCGCACCGAGGACACGGTGGTCAGCTCTCCGAGGGGCAGTTTCCGCGGGATACGGGGAGCGGGCAGCGCGCGCTGCCCGTAGGAGAGCACCACGTGCCCGAGCGCCGTGCCGGACACGTCCCGCCGCTCCCCGTAGGTACCGGGCGGAAGGTTCTCGGTACCGCCGCCCGGGCCGGGCCCGAAGCCGTCACGGCCCGGGCCGCCGTGGTGTTGTCCACCATCGCCCGAGCCCGGGACGTTGATCCCGTTCACGTCGAGTTGCCGCCCGACAATCGGGGCCGCGGCGCGGGCCTGCTGGTCCTTCCGCTGCAAGAGGAAGGAGCGCTGCTCGGCGTAGGTCACCCCTCCGAGCACGACCAGGCCGACGGCCGCCAGCGCGAGCAGCCCGGCCAGCAGGCGCGCGCGCAGTGACATCAGGCGCGCGCGGCGCGCAGGGCGTAGCCCACGCTGCGCACCGTGTGGATCAGCGGGGGACCGTGGGCGTCGAGCTTGCGGCGCAGGTAGGAGACGTAGGTCTCGAGCACGCGCGCGTCGCCGCCGAAGTCGTAGTCCCACACCTGGTCGAGTATCTGCGCGCGGGTGAGCACCCGCCTCGGGTTGAGCAGGAGGAAGCGAAGGAGGCGGTATTCGGTGGCCGTCAGATCGATGGGCACGCCGGCGCGCGAGACCTCGCGCGTCTCGTCGTCGAGCTCGACGTCTTCGAACACGAGCAGGTTCGACTCCGCGTCGGACTGCCCGGAGCGGCGCAGGATCGTGCGGATGCGGGCCACGAGCTCCTCCAGGCTGAAGGGCTTCGTCACGTAATCGTCGCCGCCGCTGGTCAGCCCGCGAACCTTGTCCTCGGTCGCATCGCGCGCGGTCAGGAAGATGATCGGCACCTGAGCGCGCTGAGCACCCAGGCGCTGGGCGACGTCGAAGCCCTCCATGTCGGGCAGCATGATGTCGAGCACCATCAGGTGCGGCTTGAACTGCGCGACCGCAGCCAGCGCCTCGGCGCCCGTGCCGGCACTCTGCACCTCGAAGCCCTGGAAGCGGAGGGCCATCGAGATGACGTCGACGATGTTTGGCTCGTCGTCGACGACGAGAATGCGGTGAGGGGTCTGCTCCGGAGAGTTCATCGGGCGGTGATTCTTCTACCTCTGGCTGTGAGTTTCCTGGGGAGGGGCTCTCAGGTTCCTCTCAGGCTCTACCAAGCCACCGACGAGCTCGTGGGCCCACGCACGCACGTGCCGCTCGACCGCGCGGCTCTGCTCCGGCTCGTCCCCGACCTCGCGGCCCCGCGACGTCTCCGTGTGTGGCCCCGGCGGCTTCAACGACCTGATGATGCGCGGCGCGCGGGACGCCGGAGTACCGAGCGATCGCTTCCATGTCGAGGAGTTCGCGTTCTGATGAAGCGCGCACCGCTCGTCATCGGCAGCACCGCCCTTGGGCTCGGGGGAGTGCTCGGATTCCACACGCAGAAGCCGGCCACCGCGCACGCTGTCACGCGCGCCGCGGTGAGCGCGACCAAGAGCGCGACGGCGTCAGCGGCGCCACAGTCCGCGACCAAGACGTCGAAGACGACCTCCGCGGCAAAGGCCAAGCCGGCCATCCGGACTGCCGTCGGCCAGGACGTGCCCAACCAGTACGGCGACGTGCAGGTCCGCGTCACCGTCAAGGGCAAGAAGGTGACCCGCATCACCGCAGTCGTGCTGCCGGAGAACGATCCGAAGTCGCAGGAGATCTCCACCTACGCCGGGCCCCAGCTCGCCCAGGAGGCCCTCGCGGCGCAGAGCGGCCAGATCGACGGCGTTTCGGGTGCGAGCTACACAAGCGAGAGCTACCGGACCTCGCTGCAGTCGGCGCTCGACAAGCTCGGCGTGAAGGCCTGAAGTCGAGGCGCACCGGACGCCAGCGTCTCCTGACGCCGCCGCGCAACTAGTCGCCGCGGGGAACGTTCTGGTGGGTATGAGACAAACGAAGCTCGCCGCCCTGATCACCGTCACGGTCGCGTTCGGTGCGGCCGGGCCCGCGAAAGCGAGCTTCCCCGGGCACAACGGTCTGCTCGGGTACAGCTATGGCTACGAGGACGGCGGGGTGAACTCGCAGGACGGCTCCGAGGTGACCTTCTCGGGGCGAGGCAATCGGGTTATCGCTCCCTTCGGGAAGTACACGCGCGACCTGCGTCGCTGCACCTACGGCTCTGACACCGAGACGAAGGGCAACTGCGACGGGACCGGTCCGATTGCCTTTTCGCCCGACGGCAAACGGGCAGTGGTCGCCGCGAGCGACGGCTTGGCCGTGATGCGCCCCGACGGAACTCGGTTCCGCCACCTCTCGACGCCACCGCTGCAGGTTTTCGGCAAGCCGGTGTTCTCTCCGCGCGGAGGGCGGGTGCTCTTCAGCCGCTCAACCGAGCGTGGCGGTGCGTTCCACGTCGACATGTACGTGATCGACATCAACGGACGACACCTGCGGCTCGTCGCTCGCGACGCGCGCTCGCCGGACTGGTCGGCTGCGGGACAGATCGCGTTCGTGCGTGGTGCCGTCTGCGTGCTCGGCCGCCGCGACCATCGTGTCCATCGCGTCGCTCCCAACGGAAGCGCCGACCCGTCGTGGTCGCCCGGCGGCGGCCATCTCGCCTTCTCCTACCGCCGCCGCATCTACGTGGCGCGCCGCGACGGCTCCCATCGCCGGCTGCTGATCAGCCAGAAGCCGTTCTACGAAGCTTCGACTCCCGCTTGGTCACCGGGGGGCGGTCTCGTCGCCTACGCCGATGGCACCGTGGTGCGCATCGCGGACCTGCGGGGACACCTCCTGCGCTCCGTCGACCAGTCGGGCGCCGAGGGTGACTTCCTGACCGGGCTCGACTGGCAGGCCGTGCCGCGCAAGTAGAGTCCCGGGCGTGGAGCTCGCGAGCCTCGACGGTCGTATCGGTCCCGCCGCCGAAGCGACCATTCCCGTCACCGACGACGGCCTGCTGCGCGGCGACGGCGCGTTCGAGGTCATGCGCCTCTACGGAGGTGTGCCGTTTGCGCTCGATGACCACATGCTGCGCCTCGAGCACTCCGCCGAGCGTCTGCGGCTGGGAGTCGACATGGACGCGCTGCGCGCCGAGATCACTGCGCTCCTGGAGGCCATGCCGGCCGAGGCGCGCAATGGCACGATGCGGGTGGTCGCGACCCGCGGGGGGCTGAGACTGCTGCTCACCGAGCCGATGCCCGATCTCGCGCCCTCGATCAGGCTGGCGTCAGTCACCTACGCGCCGACCCGCATCCTCGACGGCGTCAAGTCGCTCTCCTACGCGGCGAACATGCTGGCCGGGCGACTGGCCAAGGAACGGGGGGCGGCCGAGGCTCTGCTGGTGACCCCTCATGGGCGCGTACTCGAAGCGCCGACCTCGTCGTTCTTCTGGGTGCGCGAAGGCAAGATCTTCACTCCGCCGCTCGAGGAGCACATCCTCGCCTCGATCACACGCGACCGGGTGCTCGCCGAGGTCGAGGTCAGCGAGACGCACGCCACGCTCGACGATCTCCGTGGCGCCGACGAGGCCTTCCTCGCGTCGACGACGCGCGAGATTCAAAGCGTCTCGGCGGTGGACGACATCGAGTGGAGCGCACCGGGGCCGGTGACGAGCCGGGCCGCCGCGGCGCTGCGCGCGCGCATCGAAGCCGAGCTCGCGCAGAGCTAGGCGCGAACGTCCGGCGTGCGCGTCCTGACGGTCATAGGCAACCGGCCGCAGTTCATCAAGGCATCGGCGGTCTCTACGCGGTTGCGCGCCGCGCACGAGGAGATCACCGTGCACACGGGGCAGCACCACGATGCTGAGCTCTCGCAGGTGTTCTTCGACGAGCTCGGCCTGCCGCCCGCCGAGCACCGCCTCGACCTCGGGGGGGGAACGAACACTGCCCAGACCGCGCGCATGCTCGCTGGCCTCGAGCCGATCATCGCCGGCGCGCGGCCCGACGCGGCGCTCGTCTACGGCGACACGAACTCGACGCTCGCAGGGGGTCTGGCCGCGGTCCAGGCGGGCGTCCCGGTGGTCCACGTCGAGGCGGGCATGCGCTCGGGCGACCGCACGATGCCTGAGGAGGTCAACCGCGTGCTCACCGACCACATGGCGAGCCTGCTGCTGTGTTCTTCAGAGGTGTCGGCCGGAAATCTTGCGAGCGAGAACGCGGCCGGTGTCGTCGAGGTGGTAGGCGACGTCATGGTCGACGTCGCCGCGCTGCTGCAGCCGCGGGCCCGCGCGCACACGGAGCCGCTCACGGAGTACGGGGTGAGCCCGGGGGAGTACCTGCTGGTCACCGCGCACCGCGCGGGCAACGTCGATGACCCGGCGCGCCTGGAGATGCTGGTCGAAGTGCTCGCCGCTCTTCCCGTCCCAGCGGTCCTGCCGTTGCATCCGCGCACCCGTGCGCGGCTCGAGGCCGCCGGCCGGCTTGAATGGCTCACGAGTCTCTCTCACCTGCACCTCGCGCGTCCGCTCGGCTACCTCGACTTCACGTCCCTTCTCTGCAACGCGAGCGCGGTGGTGACCGACTCGGGAGGGGTGCAGAAGGAGGCCTACCTCGCGGGAGTGCCGTGCGTGACACTGCGGCCGAGCACGGAGTGGACGGAGACCGTCGAGGCCGGCTGGAACGAGCTCGTCGACCTCGATCCTGAGCGGATGCTCGCCGCGCTGCAGCGGCGCCCTCCCGCCGAGCGGCCCGAGCTCTACGGCGACGGTCGCGCCGGCGAGCGCGTCGTCGCGGCGATCGAGCGTCTAGGGCCGGCCGACACGTAGGAGCGTCACGCCGCCCCGCGCGAACGGCTCCGGGTCGAGCACACCGCGGCCGTCGAGGACCGCCCGCGCTCCCGGAAGGTCCTTGGGGCCGAGCGCCGCGTACTCTGCGTGGTCGGCCTGAAGGATCGCCGCGTCGATCGTCGCGCCGTCCCAGGGCTCGAAGCCGTGAGCGCGCAACTCGTCGTCGGTGTAGAGAGGGTCTGCGGCTACCGGGCGAGCGCCGAGCGCGGTGAGCTTCTCGCGAAGGCCGTAGGCGCCGGAGAACGCCGTCTCCTTGACCCCGCCGCGGTAGGCGATGCCCAGAATCAGCACGCGCCGGTCGTTGACCCCGCCCTCGAGCGCGCTTGCGAGCCGCCCCACCGCGTAGCCGGGCATCGCGTCATTCACTTCCCGGGCCGCGGCGGGGAGGCGCGCATCGGGATCGCCCTCGAGGTAGAACCGCGGGTAGACGGGGATGCAATGTCCACCGACCGCGACCCCGGGCCGGTGGATATGGCTGAACGGCTGTGAATTGGCCGCGTCGATCACGCGATGCACGTTGATGCCGCGTGCATCGGCAAAGCTCGCGAACTCGTTGGCGAGCGCGATGTTCACGTCGCGGTAGGTGGTCTCCGCGAGCTTCGTCATCTCCGCCGCTTCCGCCGAGCCCATCGGCCAGATCTCGGCGTCGAGGAACTGCGCATAGAGCGCGGCGGCGCGCAGCTCGCCTTCGGGCGAGAGCCCTCCGATGAGCTTCGGGTAGGTCGCGAGGTCGGCGAAGATGCGCCCGGAGTAGACGCGCTCGGGGCTGAACGCGACCCAGAAGTCCTCCTCAGCTCGCAGGCCGCTGATCTCGGCCAGGCGCGGAGCGATCCGCTCGCGGGTCGTGCCGACGGGGAGGGTCGTCTCGATGCAGACGGTGATGCCGCGGACGAGTCCCTGCCCGATGTCCTCGACGGCAGCGTCGAGCGCGCGCCAGTCGGGCCTCGCCCGGTCATCGACAGCAAGGGGAGGCACGGCGAGCACCAGGTCCGGCCCCTCGGCGACCGCGGCGACGGTGTCGGTCTGAGCGCGTAGCCGGCTGGCCGGTACAAGCTCGCCGAGCGCGTCGTTGAGCCCAGCCTCGCCTGGGAAGGGCGCCCGCCCGGCATTGACCGCCTCGCAGACCCGCGGGTCGGTGTCGCACCCGACCACGTCGTGCCCCTTCTGGGCGATCTGCGCCGCGAGGGGCAGCCCGATCTTGCCGAGCGCGACGACTACCGCCCTCATCGGGCTACGCGCACCGACTCGCCCGCGGCGGCGCTGGCGAGCACGGCTTCGGCGCAGAGCACCGCTTCGAGGCCGGCGGCGAGCGAGACGACGGGGGCGTCGTGATCCCCCTCGAGCAGGTCGCAGAAGGCGTCGAGCTCGGACAGCAGCGGCTCGCGGCGAGAGAGCGCGTAACGGGTCGAGTCCCCCTCAGAGACGCCGCGCAGAGCCTGTGTGCGGTCCCACTCGGAGGTGACCGTGCCGTTCTCGTAGAACGTCAGATCAGCGGTGAGGGTGTCGGCCAGCAGCATCCCGCGTTCGCCGAGGATGCGGGTCTGGCGGCGCTTGGTGGGCGTCAGCCAATCGACCTGCGCGGAGAACACAAGCCCGTTCTGCAGCTTGCCGGTGGCGACCACTAGGTCCTCGTGCGCGCGACCCATGCGATGCGAGGTCTGAGCGGCGACCAGGTCGACGGGAGATCCTCCGAGCCAGCCCACGAGGTCGAGATCGTGCGTGGCAAGATCCTTGACCACCCCGACGTCCCGCACCCGGTCGGGGAACGGCCCGACGCGCTCGGTGGCGATGAGGAACACGTCGCCGAGCTGCCGGTCGCCGACGCGGCGGCGCAGTTCGAGCAGGGCGGGGTTGAACCGCTCGACGTGCCCGACGGCCGCCTGCACGCCACCCGCCTCGCAAGCTTCGATCAGCGCGCGCGCTTCCTCGACGGTGGCGGCCAGCGGCTTCTCAACCAGCACGTGCACCCCGGCCGCCGCCAGCGTGCGGACGGTGGGGAGGTGCTCCTCGGTCGGCACCGCGACGACCGCTAAATCGAGCGGCCCCGTGGCCAGGAGCTCGTCGACCGAAGCATGGAGACCGGCGGCGTCCCGCAGGATCCCGAACCGGTCACCTCCGGGATCGACCGCTCCGGCGAACTCCACCCGGGGAGAGGACTGCAGCAGCCGCGCGTGGTGGCGGCCGATCATGCCCAGCCCGATGACAGCCGCGCGGAGCGCCATCAGGGCAGGGTCCGAAGTCTCCGAGGGGCAGCGTGCACGGCGGCGGGGAGGAGGTTACCCGGCCGGTCCCCCGCGACCGGCTCGGCGCGTAGCCTGCCGGGGGTGAGCCCTGCCGCCGGACCCGTGCTCGCCCCTACGGCCTCCGTGGCCGGCGGGGTGCTCTTCGGCGACTACGTGGTCGTCCACGAAGGTGTGGCGATCGGAGCGGACTGTGTGATCGACGACCACGCGGTCCTCGGCCGGCGGCCGCGGCTGGCCGCGCATTCGAGCGCGCCGCGAGAAGATCCACCGCCGCTGCGGATAGCCGCCGGCGTTACCGTCGGAGTGGGTGCGATCGTCTTCGCCGGTGCCGACATCGGCGAGGGCGCGATCGTCGCCGACCAGGCCTTCGTGCGCGAGCGGGCCCGCATCGGGGCGGGCAGTGTGATCGGGCGGGGCTCAGCGGTCGACAACGACGTGATCGTGGGCGCGCGCGTGCGGGTGCAGACGAGCGTGTACCTCACCGCCGGGACCGTCATCGAGGACGATGTCTTTGTCGGCCCGGGCGTCACGACCACCAACGACAACAGCATGGCCCGGCAGGCTCCGGACGCACCCATGCACGGGGCCCTGCTGCGGCGCGGCTGTCGCATCGGCGGCGGGGCGGTGCTGGTGCCCGGCGTCGAGGTGGGCGAAGAGGCCTTTGTCGCGGCGGGTGCGGTGGTGACGGCCAACGTGCCGTCGCGAGCGGTGGTGCGCGGCGTGCCTGCGCGCGTGGTCGGCGAGGTCGGCAACGAGGATCTGCTCGAGCGATGGCGCTGAAGCTGCCGGCCCGCCGGCCACCGCGGCGGCGTTTCGAGCGCCGCACCCTCGCACTGGCCGTGACCGGCCTCGGCACGACCGCTGCCGTGGTGGGAGCCGAGGTCGCTTACGTCTGGCGGCGGGGATCGGCTCCGCTCCCGGCGGAGACCGACGACGTGCTCGGCGCGGTCGCCGAGGCAGCGCGACAGACCGGCGAGGTCGCCGTCGAGGGTTACAAGGAGCTCTCGGGCCTCGAGAACGCGCTCTTCAATCTGCTCGTCTCCTACGTGATCACGTTCGGCGCGGTGCGGGTGAGCACTCACACGATCCGGCGCCGCGGGAGCTTTGGGCCCTTCCGCGACCTGAAGTACGGGCGCCGGCACATCCACCACTTCGTGCCCGGCATCGCCATCGCGTTCATCTCGGGCGCCGCCGGGGTCATCTCCTCCAACGAGTCTCTCGATCGCTGGCTCGCGATCCCCTTCGGCATTGGCACGGCGCTTACGCTCGACGAGTCCGCGCTGCTGCTCGAGCTCGACGACGTCTACTGGAGCAAGGAGGGAGTGCTGAGCGTGCACATCGCCTTCACGGGGATGACGCTGCTCGCCTCGGTCGGGCTCGCGCGGCGTCTCCTGCGGCGGGGTGAGGAGCGCGTGCTCGAGGCGCCCGAGAGCGCTCAGACCGCGACTGCGCGGCCGACCGCCGTGTCCTGACCGGCCGCGGTCCAGATCGTCTGGTCGCGCCCGGGGCCCACCCCGATCAGCGCGACGGGCACGCCCACGAAGTCGGCGATGAAGTCGAGATAGGAGCGCGTCGCCGCCGGCAGGTCCTCCTCGGAGCGGATAGCGCTGAGATCCTCGTGCCAGCCGGGTAGCCGCTGGTACTCACCCGTCGCGTGATGCAGCACGGTCTGGTGGTAGGGGAACTCGTCGAAGATCGCGTCCTCGGCGCCGCGGTAGCGCGTGCAGACGGCGACCTCGTCGAGGCCCGAGAGCACGTCGAGCTTGGTGACGGCGAGGGAGGTCAGGCTGTTGATGCGGGTCGCGTAGCGCAGCGCGACGAGATCGAGCCAGCCCACTCGCCGCGGCCGCCCGGTGGTGGAGCCGTACTCCCCGCCCTTCTCCCGCAGCGCGTCGGCCTCCTCGCCCTCCATCTCGGTCGGGAAGGGACCGGCCCCCACGCGCGTGGTGTAGGCCTTGGTCACGCCCCAGACCTCATCGATGTCCTTGGGCCCCACCCCGGCGCCGATGCACGCCGCGCCGGCCACCGGGTTCGACGAGGTGACGAACGGATAGGTGCCGTGGTCGATGTCGAGCAGTGCGCCCTGCGCGCCCTCGAAGATGACGTTGCGATCGTCGTCCAGCAGATCCCAGGCCAGCTTGGCCGTGTCCTGGATGTAGCGCGCGATACGCGCGCCGTAGGTGAGGTACTCCTCGGTCATCGTGTGCAGGTCGAGCTTGGGATCCTTGGCGAACGGCCTTAGCGAGAGCCGCTTGGGCTCGAGCGCGGCCACGATCTTCTTGCGCAGGATCTTCTCGTCGAGGAGGTCCTGCACGCGGATCCCGAGGCGGGCCGCCTTGTCGGCGTAGCAGGGGCCGATGCCGCGCCGGGTGGTGCCGATCTCGAGCTTGCCGAGCTTCGCCTCGCCCGCGTGATCGAGCATCAGGTGGTAGGGCATGATCAGGTGCGCGTTGGCCGAGATGCGCAGCCCGCTCACGTCGATCTTCTGGCGCCGGAGCTCCTCGATCTCCTCGGTGAGCACCCGCGGATCGATCACGACACCGTTGCCGATCGCGCAGAGCTTGCCGGGGTGGAGGATGCCCGAGGGCATGAGATGCAGCTTGTAGGTCTGGCCGTCGCGCACGATCGTGTGCCCGGCGTTGTTGCCGCCCTGGAAGCGGATGACGGCGTCGCCGCGCTCGGCGAGGAGGTCGGTGACCTTGCCCTTGCCCTCATCACCCCACTGGGCGCCCACGATCACTGTTCCCGGCATGCGCGTGAGAGTGTAGGAACGGCCGCTGGTAGGTCAGGCCGTACGGTGGAAGGCGAACCGCTGGTCTTCGCCGTAGACCGGGATCTCTTCGCACATCTCGGTCAGGCGGGAGACGGTCCGCCCCGTGAGCTGCTCCCTGAGCTTCTCGGGGTTCCTCTCGTTCGAGGTGAGCACGATCGACTTTTCCGCCTCGTAGCGGGCGTTGACGATCGAGTAGACCTGTTCGAGCACCCAGTCGTTGGTGCGCTCGGTGCCGAGGTCGTCGAGGTGCAACAAGTCAACCTCGGTGAGCTTGTCGAGCAGCTCGATATCGGTGTAGGTGGAACTGTCGTCGTAGGAGTGGCGCAGGAGCGAGATCAGCCGCGGCATGGAGTAGATGGCGACGGTGCGTCCGGCCGCGAGCGCCAGGCTGGAGACGAGCATCGCGAGCGTGGTCTTGCCCGTGCCGACGTCCCCCATGAACCACAGGCCGGCTCCGGAGTCGAGGCGTTCGTCTATCCGGTCGGTGTAGTGACGGACTGCTCCAACCACCCGCCGGTCCATCGTCGCAACCGGCGGTCGGTCGAAGGAAACGCCCTGGTACTTAGACGGGATGACCGCGGAGAGGCTGCGCGCCTTCGCGCGATTCTGGCGCTGCGGGCGGCAGCGACACGGGAAGGCGGTGTTCGCGTCCTCGTCGGTGCGCCAGCCCGTGCCGTCGCAAAGCTCGTAAGGGCAGGGCGCACTCACGCCGCGTAGCGCTCCTCGCGAGCGAGGTTCATGAAGCGCGGGAACTCGCGCTGGAAGTTGAGCGTGACCTCGCCGAGCGCGCCGTTGCGGTGCTTGGAGATGATGATGTCGGCCTCGCCCTCGCGCTCGGACTCCTTGTCGTAGTACTCGTCGCGGTAGATGAACATCACGAGATCGGCGTCCTGCTCGATGTTGCCGCTCTCGCGCAGGTCGGAGAGCATCGGCTTCTTGTCGGTGCGTGCCTCGACGGCGCGGGAGAGCTGCGAGAGGGCGATCACGGGGACGTTCAGCTCGCGGGCGAGGATCTTCAGCCCGCGGCTCATGTCGCCGACCTGCTGCACGCGCGACTCGATGCGCCCGTCGGCTCGCATGAGCTGCAGGTAGTCGACGATGATCAGCCCCAGGCCACCGCGCGCCTGCTCCTGGGCGTGCAGGCGCCGCGCCTTGGCCCGAACCTCGAGGATGCCGATATCGCTCGAGTCGTCGACGAAGAGCGGCGCGGCGGAGAGCTCCTGCGAGGCTTTCAGGATCTTCGGCCAGTGCGACTCGGCCCGGCCCTTGCGCAGCAGCTCGCCCTTGACCTTGGCCTGAGAGGCGATGAACCGCTGGGCGAGCTCCGCCTCGGACATCTCGAGGGAGAACAGCGCCACCGGGCGCTCGTGGTGCAGCGCCGCGTTCTCGGCCATGTTGGTGACGAGCGCGCTCTTGCCCATCGAGGGGCGCGCGGCGAGGACGATCAGGTTGCCGGGCTGGAAGCCGCCGGTGATCTCGTCGAGCTCGGTGTAGCCCGACGGAGTGCCCGTGAGCGCGGTGCCCTCCATCGAGAGCTTGTGCAGCTTGTCGACCTCGACGTGCAGGATGTCGTCGATCGACTTGAAGTCCTTCTGGCGCTCGTCGTGGGCCACGTCGAGCACCGAGCGCTCGGCCTGCTCCATGAGCTGGTCGGGGTCGGCCTCATGGCCGAGGACGCTGGCCTGGATCTGGTAGGTCGCCGTGAGCAGCCGGCGCATGCGCGCGTCCTTGCGCACGATGCCCGCGTAGTGGCGCACGTTGCCTGCTGCCGGCGCGACGGCGGCGAACGAGGCCACGGCCGACGCGCCCCCGACGTCGTCGAGGGCGCCGGCCTGACGGAGGCGATCGGTGACGGTGAGCGCGTCGATGGGCTCACCGGCGTTGTAGAGGTCGAGCATCGCCTCGAACACGCGGCCGTGCTGGTCGCGGTAGAAGTCCTCGGGGCGCAGCCCTTCCTCAATCGCCAGCGAGTAGATCGAGCGCTCGGAGAGCAGGATCGCCCCCAGCACCGACTGCTCGGCCTCGAGGTTGTGCGGAGGGATGGGAGCGTGTGCGGACATGGCGGTTCGGGGTACTCGAAGCGACCCGTAGGCGAGCATAGATCGGCCGGCGGCGCCGCTTCTAAAGGGTTCCCGCACACAGCGGGGAGTTCGTCTGAACGGGTGCTCGCGCGCCTGTCGGCAAGACCTACTTCTCTTCGACCACCATGGTCTTGACGGTGGCCATGACGCCGTCGGAGACCTCCACGACGACCATGTGCGTGCCGATGTTCTTGATCGGGTCGGTGAGGTGGATGCGGCGCTTGTCGACGCGCAGACCGCGGGCGTCGCGGATGGCGTCGGCGATGTCTTGCGTTGTCACCGAGCCGAACAGCCGTCCGTCCTCACCCGCCTGCTGCGAGATCGTGAGCACGGTCTTGCCGAGCAGCCCGGCGCTCTCCTGAGCACGGGAAGCGGCCTCGCGCTTGAGCCGGTCGGCCGCCTCGAGGCGCCGTTGCGCAGCTTCGATCGCCCCTCGTGTGGCGGGCTGGGCGAGCTTGCGCGGGATCAGGAAGTTGCGCAGGTAGCCCGACGAGACGTCGACGACGGTTCCACGCTCGCCGAGGGACTCCACGTCCTGGGTCAGGATGGCCTGAGGCATCCCGCCCTACCGCTCGCGCTCGCGATCGCGGTCACGATCGCGCCGCTCACCCGGCCCGGCAGTGGGCTCGGAGACGTAGTGCAGCAGCGCAAGCTCCCGCGCCCGCTTGACCGCGCGCGCCACCTGGCTCTGATGCCGCCGGCAGGCGCCCGTTATGCGACGCGAGCGGATCTTGCCCCGCTCGGAGACGAACTTGCGCAGCGCGCCGACGTCCTTGTAGTCGACGTGGTCGACCTTGTCCTTGCAGTAGGGGCACGACTTGCGCCTCCCGCTGCCGGGGCCGCCCTTCTTGTCACGCCGGCGTACCGGCTTTCTGCGCTGCTTTGCCACTTCGTCTTCTCGTCTCTTTCGATGCTCTGATGCCGGCTAGAACGGGATGTCGTCGTCCCCGGCGCTGCTGGCGCCACCGGCCGGCGCGGCCTGGAAGTCCCGGTTGTCGATCGGGATGTCCTCCCGCGGCGCGAACCCGTTGCCACCGCCCGAACCTTCCTCGCGGCCGCCCAGGAACTGCACGGAATCGGCGATGATATCGACTGACTGGCGCTTCTGACCCTCCTGGGTCTCCCACTCGCGCCACTCAAGGCGACCGTCGATGGCGACCGGTCGCCCGCGGGCGAGGAATTTGGCGCAGTTCTCGCCCTGCTGGCCCCACACGGTGACGTCGAAGTAGTTGGGCTTGTCCTCCCACTCGCCCCCGGCGCCCTTGCGGCGCGTGTTGCACGCGAGACGCAGGCTGCACACGGAGGTGCCGCTCGGCGTCGAACGGAGCTCGGGATCACGGGTGAGGTTGCCGGTCATGACTACCCGGTTGATGTTGGTTGCGGCCACGGGACTCTCCTCGGCGCTGAAAACGAAAGCAATTGCTCGGACTGCGCCGAGTCTAGAGACGGGCTGCGCTGCCGCACCGGCGTGTGCCCAAACTGCGCGAAAACGATGCGAAGCCGGTGCAGTACAAGACTGCGCGGCGTGTTTCTGGAGCCGCTAGGCGCTCACTCGGAGTCGGATGCCTCGGCGGGCGCCGTGGCGGCCGCAGGCTCAAGGCTCGCCTCGGGGGGGAGCGGCGTGCCCTCGCGCAGCTTGATGATGCGGTAGCGCGTGACGCCGTCGGCAATGCGAAGGTCGTGACCGAGAGTCTCGAGCAGCGCCGGCGAGCCGGTGAACTGCAGGAGGTGGTACTCGGCGTCGGCCCGGTGCCGGATCTCGTAGGCGAGATTGCGCACGCCCCAGTCGTGGCGGGAAACGACCGAGCCTTCGCCCTTGCCGATGGCGTCCTCGACGCGAGAGAGGATCTCGGCGCGGCGCTCGTCGGGGACCTCGGTGCTGAGGAGCAGCATGAGGTCGTAGGTGGGCGTCTTTACGGCGGGCATGGAAAAGCCCGGCAGCACAGGCCGAGCGAACGCGACTATAACAGCGCTTAGGGGGCGAGATCCAGGGCCTCGAAGCCTCTGGTCAAGCAGATGTCCGTCTCGCGTCCTAGACCATCGCGCGGCCGTGTCCGCTGGGGCAACGTGGGGCGTGGGGCCCTCGTGCTCGTCGCGCTTGCGGCGCTGATCGCCTGGCCTCGCGGCCGTCCCCCTGGCCCGCCCTCCTACGCCCCGGTGCCGGTCGCCCCGGCGCCCTCGCGCGAGCTCCCGCGCGCGCAACGCGCTCACCCCCGGGCCTCCATCCGCCCGTCGAAGACCGTCCGCCCCGGGCGACACCGCCGCCGCCAGCCCGCACGCCAGCCCGGCCGCCCGCCTCCACCCGCCCGCTCTGCGAGCTTGCCGCCGCTCACCCCGGCGCCGCGCGTCGTTCCGGCCGCTCCGCCGCGCGCCGCCCCCGTCCGCCGCTACGTGCCGCCCCGGATCCGCATCCCGCGCCGGCCGGCGCCCGCCGCGCCTCGCCGCGACTTCGCGCCCGGCTAGTTCTAGCTCTCCAGCTCGACGGCGGGCTTCTTGGCCCGGATGTCGGCGAGCTGCTCGTCGATCCAGTCACCCGGGTCGCGGGCGGTGACGATCTGCCTGAGGCCGTCGGCCCGTCGCGTGCGCTCGGCCGGCTCCATGGTCAGGGCCGCATGGATCGAATCGGCCATCTCCTGGATGTCGAAAGGGTTGACCGAGAGGGCGAACTCCCCAAGTTCCTCGTGGGCGCCCGTGTTCTCGGAGAGGATCGAGACCCCGGCGCGCTCGTTGACGAGCGGCCCCTCCTTGGCGACGAGGTTCATCCCGTCGAACATCGCGTTGACGATGAGAACGTCGTACTGCTTGTAGGAGGCGACGGCCTCTTCGAGGTCGTCGCGGAGCTTGAGCTGGATAGGCATCCAGTCCGGGGTTCCGTGGCGGTGGTTCACCACCGCCACGAGAGCCTCGATGCGCTCGAGGTACTCCGCGTACTCGGGTACGTCCTGGCGGGAGGGCATGAGCTGGGCGATGAAGGTCACCCGCTCGCGGAACTCCGGGCGCTGGTCGAGGAAAACGTCGAACGCAGTGAATCCGCGCAGGATGTTCTTGGAGAGGTCGGCGCGGTCGACGCGGAGGATCACGTGATCGCGCCGGCGCCGGTTCAGCTCCTCTTCGAACTCCAGGGTGCGGTCACGCGCCGCGACCGCTCGGGTGGCGCGCGCGTCGATCGGCAGCGGATACGCCCGCACCCAAACTTCGCGGTCCCCGCAGAAGACGATCCCCCGTTTGAAATCGACCTCGAGGTCCATCAGGTCGCGGCAGCACTGAAGGAAGTTGAGGCGGTAGGCCCGGGTGTGGAAGCCGATGATGTCGTTGGCCAGAAGCCCCGAGTAGATCTCGTTCCGGATCTGCGTCGGAAGAACGCGCCAGGCATCGGGCTGGGTCCACGGGATGTGGATGAAGTGGTGCAGGAAAGCGTCGGGGCGTTCCCGGCGCACGAGCCCGGGAAGCGTGTAGAGGTGGTAGTCGTGGATCATCACGACCGGCTCCGATTCGCCCTCGATCTCCGAGAGCACCGCCCGCGCGAGGTCCTCGTTGACGACGTTGTAACCGAACTCGAAGGCCTCGACCTCGTGGCGGCGGATGTCGGGCGCGTTGGAGAGATCCCAGAGGTAGTGCTGGATGAACCAGAGGATCGGGTTGGCGAAGACGTTGTAGAAGCGGTCGTAGGCCTCGGGCTCGGATTCGACGAGCCGGATGCGGTACTCGCCTCCGTCGGGTGAGCGGACCGAGAAGGGACGGCCCTCGTGCTCGCGTGCGGCGTCGGCGTCTTCGGGAGTCATAGCCGAAGCGATCCACACCGCGTCGCGGTGGGAGGCGAGGCCGGTGAGGGCGGTGACCAGCCCGCCGCCGCCGCGCTTTACCTCTCCGTCGGCCTCGAAGGTGACAGGGCCACGGTTGGAGACGAGGACGAGAGGGGCGGGCTCGGACATCGAGCCTCGAATCTACCCCTCGAGCGACTGGAAGATCTGCAGCCAGTCGCGCAGCAGGCGCGGAGTCAGGAAGTGCGTGCGCACGTGCTCCTTGCCGCGGCGGCCCAGGTCCTTGCCGAGCTGCGGATCGTCGAGGATCCGCAGCGACCGGTCCGCGCATTCCTCAGGCGTGTCGACAAGGTAGCCGGACTGGCCGTCCTCGATCTGCAGTGGGATCCCGCCGACGCGGCCGCCGATGAAGGGGCGGCCCTTCCAGATCGCCTCGGACACCGTCAGCCCGAAGCCCTCACGGGTCGACTTCTGGATGACGACGTCGGCCTGGGACTGGAACGCGTTGACCTCGATCGCGCCGACGTTGTTGAAGTTGTTGAGGATGTGGACGTCGGGATCGCCGGCCGCGTGGGCGACTGTCCGGTTGAAGTAGTCCCAGCCCTCGGGGTCGTCCGAGGCCATCGAACCGACGAGTGCGAGCTGCACCTCGGGGCGCTTCTCCTTCACGATGCGGTAGGCATCTATCACCCCCAGCGGGTCCTTCCACGGATCGAAGCGCGACACCTGGCAGAGCAGCGGCCGGTCCACGTCGATGCCGAACTGCTGGCAGACGTAGGTGGCGTCGTCGGGTGAGAAGGCCATGTTCTTCGGCGTGAGCGGATCGATCGCCGGCGGTAT
>JBBPXY010000038.1:0-7325 GCA_038200435.1 Solirubrobacterales bacterium | reverse complement strand
TCATCGGGGCAGCCCTCATCGCCTCCGGCGTTGCCCTCCGCCGCCGGAACCCCGCCTTCTGGCGCTGACCTCGCCCCACAGGCGCATCGTCAGCGAAGGCCCGCGGGAGACCGAGGCAGCCGGCGCGAACCTGGTCGCCGAACTGACGGCCGGGGATGTCGTCCTCCTACTCGGAGAGATGGGCAGCGGCAAGACCACGCTGGTGCGCGGAGCCTGCCGGGCTCTAGGCATACAGGGACCGATCACGAGTCCGACGTTCACTCTCGGTCGCATCCATCGCGGGCGGGTGGAGGTGGCCCACCTCGACCTGCACCGACTCGGCTCTCTCGAAGGAGAAGACCCGGCGCTTCTCGACGACTACCTGACTCCCGAGCGCATCGCGTTCGTCGAGTGGCCCGAGGTCGCTGCGGCCGATCTCCCCGCGGGCACGCGCGAGGTGCGCTTGAGCCACCTGGGCGGCGATCGCCGCTCGATCGAAATCGGCTGACGGGGAAGCCACGGTGATCGTCCTCGGGTTGGATACCGCGACGCCCTCTACCGCGGTCGCCCTCACCGGGGCGGGCGAAGAGGCAATCGAGCGCCGCGACGATCCGGCACCCGGGGAGAGGCCGCGCCACACCTCTCACCTCCTCGCCTTGGTGGAGGAGGTGCTGAGCGAGTCGGGCGTGGGGTGGACGCAGGTCGATCGCCTCGCCGTGGGGGTGGGTCCGGGAGGCTTCACCGGCCTGCGCATCGGCATCGCCACGGCGCGCGGGCTCGCGCAGGCGCGCGGTCTCCCACTCGCCGGGGTCTCCTCGTTGCAGGCGCTGGGCCGGGGAGTGCCGGCCCCGCTGGTGGTGGCCGCGATCGACGCGCGGCGCGGAGAGGCGTTCGCCGCGGCGTGGAACGAAGGCCGCGAGGTGCTGGGTCCGTCTGCGCTGTCTCCGGAGGCGCTGGCCGGGCATTGCCGGCGGCTCGGAGCCGAAGGCGCGCAAACGCCACTGGTTGCGGGCGATGGCGCGATACGATTTCGGGCGTGGCTCGAAGCCGCCGGGGCGACTGTTCCGGAGGACGACTCGCCGCTTCACCGGCTGAGCGCGGCGCACATCTGCCGGCTGGCCGCCGAGGCGCCCGAGCCGTCCGCCGCGTGTGTTCTCCCCGACTACTGCCGTGCGCCCGACGCCGAGCGCACGCCTCACCGCCCAGTCGCCCCGTGACCGAACCCCAGATCCGCCGCCTCGCCTACTCGGACCTTCCCCAGGTCATGGCGATCGAGCGGCGGGCGTTTCCGACACCTTGGTCGCTGGCGATGTTCGTGCTCGAGCTCTCCAAGCCGTCGGGGATCTGCCTGGCGGCACTGATCGAGGGGCGGATGGTGGGCTACCTCGTCTGCTCGCGCTACGACCGGGTCTGGCACGTCATGAACGTCGCGATCGACCCCGACCGCAGGCGCAACGGTGTGGCCACGCAGTTGCTCGAGCACCTGATCGAGCGAGTGGGCGGCGACGAGGCCCGCGTGACGCTCGAGGTGCGGGGGTCGAACACGCCCGCGATCGCCCTCTACGAGCGGTTTCACTTCAAAGCCGCCGGCCTGCGGCGCCGCTACTACCAGGACAACGGCGAGGACGCGCTCGTCATGTGGCGCACGCCGGCGACGATGCGCGGGCGGCTGGACGACGTGCCGAACCCTGCGGTGCAGCCCGACCGCGCGTGATCCTCGCGCTCGAGACGAGCTGTGACGACACTTGCGCCGCGGTCGTCGACTCGGCTGGCGAGGTGCGAGCCAACGTCATCTCCTCTCAAGGGGTGCACGACGCCTTCGGCGGCGTCGTCCCCGAAGTGGCCGCTCGGCACCACCTAGAGCTCGTCGGAGCGGTCGTCGACGACGCCTTGCGCCGGGCGGCAATGGAGCTCGCCGATCTCGATTCCGTAGCGGTCACTCAGGGGCCCGGGCTCGTAGGGGCGCTTCTTGTGGGAGTCGCCACCGCGAAGGCACTTGCCGCCGCTCATCACCTGCCGCTCGTGCCGGTCGATCACCTGCATGGGCACGTCGCAGCCAACTTCCTCGAGCCCGATTCTCTCGAGCCGCCGTTCCTGTGCCTGATCGCCTCGGGGGGCCACACCCTGCTCGCGGAGGTGCACGCTCGCACTCCGGACTGGTCGGTCATCGGCCGCACTCTCGATGACGCGGCGGGCGAAGCGGTCGACAAGGGCGCGCGGCTTCTCGGGCTGGGTTATCCGGGCGGCCCCGCGCTCGAGCGCCTCGCTCGCGAGGGCGATCCCGAGGCCTTCGCCTTCCCCATCGGTGCCGGCGTGAAGGGACTCGACTTCTCGTTCGCGGGCCTGAAGACCTCGCTGCTCTACAAGGTGCGCGATCTCGGCGAGGAAGAGGCGCTTCGCCAGCGCCCCGATCTCGCCGCCTCCTATCAGCGCGCTGTCGTTGAGGCTCTCGCCACCCGTGTCGAGCGAGCGCTCGAGCAGACCGGCCTCGAGCAGTTGGCCCTGGGGGGTGGCGTTGCCGCCAACGGCCCGCTCCGGGAGCGGCTGGCGCAGCTCGTGCCCGGCCTCAAGGTGCCGCCGCGCGAGCTCTGCACCGACAACGCGGCCATGATCGCGAGCGCTGCGCGGTTTCTCGAGCCCGTGCCGTACCCGAACTACCTCGCGCTCGAGGCCTACGCGACCGGGGAGCGTGACCTGTGAGCCGGCCCGTCATTGTCCTCTCCGGCCGCCCCGGGTGCTGCCTCTGCGACGCGGCGCTCGACGTCGTGCGCCGCGTCAGCCGTGACATCCCCCTCGAGCTCGAGCAGCGCGACATCACCGAGGACGACGCGCTCCACCTCGCCTACCTAGAGCGGATTCCCGTGATCACGATCGACGGAGAAGAGGCGCTCGAGCTGGAGATACGTGAGGACGAGCTGCGAAAGAGGCTCACGCAGGCCGATCTCTAGAGTGATCGGGGATGGGCTACGTCCTCCAGCAAGCCGTCGAGGACGACGGCAACAAGGCGTCGGAGAAGCTCTCCCTCGGCGTCGCCGCGCGCCTGTCGCGCTACCTCCAGGTGCTCACGCAGGCCAAGAAGATGGGCAAGGAGACGATCTCCTCACAGGAGCTCTCCGACTACACCCACGTCAACTCGACGCAGATCCGCCGCGACCTCTCGGGCTTCGGCAAGTTCGGCAAGCGCGGTGTGGGTTACAACGTCGATTCGCTGGTCTCGCAGATCCGCAAGATCCTGCACACCTCGGGTCAGCACAACATCGCGCTCTTCGGAGCCGGCAACCTCGGCGCGGCGATCGCGGCCTCCGACATCTTCGCCGATCACGGCTTCCGCGTGGTGGCCATCTTCGACACCGACCCGCGAAAGGTCGGCCGCGACGTCGGTCCCCACAAGGTTCGGCACGCAGATGACCTCACCGCGATGGTGGGGGAGGAGGACATCGTCGTCGCGGTGCTCGCGGTGCCCACCGCGGCGGCTCAGCCGCTGGCCGACCAGCTCGTCGAGGCCGGGGTGAAGATCATCTTCAACTACTCCGAGGCGCTGCTGCAGGTGCCGCCGGAGGTGACGGTGCACACGTCGAGCCCGGCCGTCGACCTGCTCTACGCGCTGTACTTCTATCTGACGTAGATGGCAGGTGTCGGCGTGGTTGGCTCCTGGTTGGTCAGGGATCGGCCCCGCGCTGGTTCGCTCCAGGAAGGGAGCAGATCAGGCCGCGGAGGCGAAGTCATCCTGTTTTCGACCGCTACACGGTCGAAAGCGGGAAGGATCCGGGTTTCTCCCGCACGCAGAGCTCTCGCTCTCCTTCCTGGATCTCGGACCCTCGAACACTCCGAGCCCACCCCATGACCATCGACACCGACGCCGCCTACGCCACCTTCGCCGACTCGACCGACTTCACCGTCGGCCTCGAGGAGGAGTTCGCGATCCTCGATCCCGCCACGCTCGATCTGGTGGATCGCTACGAGGAGCTGAAGAGCGCAGCCGCCGAGGATCCGGTCCTGACCGAGTCGGTGGCTGGGGAGCTGATCGCATCCGAGATCGAGATCCGGTCCGGCCGGGGGGAGACTTTCGCCGGCGCGCTCGAGAGCCAGCGCGAGTGCCGGCGGCGCCTGTTCGCGCTCGCCTCGGCACGAGGTGCGGCGCTCGGCGCAGCCGGCACCCACCCCTGGGCCGACTACCGCACGCAGAAGATCATCGACACAGAGCACTACCGCCGCCTGGAGGGAGACCTCCAGCTCGTCGCCCGGCGTAACACGACGTTCTCGATGCACGTTCACGTGGGCGTGCGCGGCGCCGACCGGGCCGTCGAGGTATGCGACCGGTTGCGCGGGGTGGCCCCGGTGCTGCTGGCGATCTCCGCCAACTCTCCTTATCTCGACGGCGCCGACAGCGGGCTGCACTCCGCGCGCACTCAGGTCTTCACCAAGAGCTTCCCGCGCTGCGGCATCCCCGACCGCTACGGCTCCTGGGCGGCCTACCGCGACTACGTCGAGATGCTCGTACACACGCGGTCGATCGTCGAGTACACGCAGGTCTGGTGGTCGGTGCGACCCCATTTCGGCTTCGGCACCGTCGA
The DNA here is from genome assembly GCA_038200435.1 of Solirubrobacterales bacterium. GTDB lineage: Bacteria > Actinomycetota > Thermoleophilia > Solirubrobacterales > Solirubrobacteraceae > JBBPXY01. Next base: position 2,772 of record JBBPXY010000038.1, on the reverse strand, counting down.
GATGCGGATCTGCGACGCGCAGACGACGGCCGGGGAGTCCGAAGCGTTGGCCGGGCTCGTGGTCGCGTGCGTGGCCCAGGCGGCCCGCGACTGCGACGAAGGCCGCCCGTTGGCCGAGATGCCCGCGCGCCTCATCGAGGAGAACCTCTGGCGCGCTGTCCGCTACGGGCAGGGCGGCCGATTTATCGACTTCGAAGCCGGAGAGGAGTATCCCGCTGCTGAGGCGCTCGATCGCCTTCTCTCCTGGACGGCCCCGGTGCGAAGCGAGCTGGGTATCGAGATCGCGCTTCCGGAGATGAACGGCGCCCAGCGCCAGCGCCGGCAGATCGACGCCGGCGCCGACATGCACGAGGTCTACGCTACGTCCGTGCAGGAGACGCGAGAGACCTACGCGGGCGAGGTAGCGGCGTGAGCGCCGGCGCCGGGCCTGACCCTGGTCGTGAGCCCACCGAGGAGGAGTACCGGGCCGCGCTCGAGGAGGAGATGCGCCGCGTGCGGGTGCAGGACCTGCTTATGCAGGGAGTCGTCTCGACTCTGAACGTCGGCTTCCGCCGCGTCGGAGTTCAGCCGGGGACCGAAGGCGAGCGCGATCTCGACCAGGCGCGGCTGGCGATTGACGCGGTGCGCGCCCACCTTCCGCTCCTCGGAGAGATCGCGCCTGAGCAGATGGCCGCGATCCGCGATGCGCTCTCGCAGCTGCAGATGGCCTTCGTGCAGGTGGGGGGCGCGCCGGCCGCGCCCTCCGGCGAGGCGCCGCCGCCTGCTCCCTCGGCACCCGCGACGGATGCCCCGAAGGAGCAGCCGGGCCAGCCCGGAACAGGCTCTGCGGCGGCCAGCGGTCGCCTCTGGGTACCCGGCCGCTAGACTGCTGCCCGCTTTTCGGGCCGGGCTCAGGGTTGCTAACCCAGCCCCGCCTTTGACGGCGCGCCTCCAGGCGCGCTCTTTCTTTTCAAACAGAGTCTTCCGGAGGGATCTCCCTTGAGTGCATTTCTGAGAGATCACGGTGTGGTCGTCGCGCTCGTCGCCGCCGCCGCCGCCGTGCTCTACGGCGCAGTGACGACCGGCGCCCTGCTGCGCCTCTCGCCCGGTAACGAGCGCATGCGCGAGATCTCCGGGGCGGTGCAGGAGGGGGCCAAGGCATACCTCAACCGCCAGTACCTGGTCATCGCCGGCATCGGCGTGCTCCTGTTCATCGGGCTGATCCCGTTGCAGAACATCCGCGTCGCCATCGGGTTCCTCATCGGAGCCATCCTCTCCGGCGCGGCCGGCTACATCGGGATGAACGTCTCGGTCCGCGCCAACGCGCGCGTCGCTGAGGCTGCTCGAGGTGGCATCCCGCCGGCCCTCAAGGTCGCCTTCCAGGCCGGCGCCATCACCGGCCTGCTCGTCGTGGGCCTCGCGCTGATGGGCGTCGCCGGCTACTACGGCATCCTCACCTCGTTCTTCGACTACTCGCCCAAGGAGGCGGTCGACGCGCTGATCGGCCTCGGCTTCGGCGGTTCGCTCATCTCCGTCTTCGCCCGTCTGGGCGGCGGCATCTTCACCAAGGCGGCCGACGTCGGCGCCGACCTCGTCGGCAAGGTCGAGGCGGGCATCCCCGAGGATGACCCGCGCAACCCGGCCGTGATCGCCGACAACGTCGGCGACAACGTCGGCGACTGCGCCGGTATGGCGGCGGACCTCTTTGAGACCTACGCGGTTACCGCGGTCGCGGTCATGCTCCTGGGCGTCCTGACGTTCGTGGACGACACGCGGGTGGCGCTCTATCCGCTCGTGCTCGGCGCCGTGGCGATCATCGCCTCGATCATCGGCACGTTCGCCGTGCGTTCGAAGGCCGGCAAGGTCGAGCGCGCCCTCTATCAAGGGCTCGTCGTCTCCGGCCTCATCGCTGCGGCAGCGTTCTACCCCGTCACGAAGTGGCTCATGGACGGCATCCACGTCAACGGCGGCGCACAAGGCCCAAGCGTCGCGAAGTTCTACTTCTGCTCTTTGATCGGGATCGGCGTCACGGCGCTGCTGTTCGTGATCACCGACTACTACACCTCGACGCGCTTCGCCCCCGTGAAGAAGACGGCCTCGGCGTCGCAGACCGGTCATGCCACCAACATCATCTCGGGGCTCGCGCAGGGCTTTCAGGCCACGGCGCTTCCGGCGCTCGTGCTGGTGCTCGGCATCTTCGGCGCTTGGAAGCTCGCGGGCATCTACGGCATCGGCGTCGCGGTCATGGGTCAGCTATCGCTGACCGGCCTCATCGTCGCGCTCGATGCGTTCGGACCGGTCACCGACAACGCCGGCGGGATCGCGGAGATGGCCGACCTGCCCGAGGAGGTGCGCGACCGCACCGACCAGCTCGACGCGGTCGGCAACACGACGAAGGCGGTCACCAAGGGCTACGCGATCGGCTCCGCCGTGCTGGCGGCGATCGTCCTGTTCGCCGGCTTCAAGTCAGAGCTCAACGCCAAGACGGGCAAATCGATCGAGTTCGCCATCGACAACCCGCCGGTGCTGATCGGGCTGCTGCTCGGCGGCATGATGGTCTGCCTCTTCGCCTCCCTCTCCATGGAGGCCGTCGGCCGCGCCGGCGGCGAGGTCGTCGAGGAGGTGCGCCGCCAGTTCCGGGAGAAGCCCGGCATCATGGAGGGCACCGAGCGCCCCGACTACGAGCGGGCCGTGTCACTCGTCACGGCGGCCGCGCAGCGAGAGATGATCATCCCGTCGCTCATCCCGATCGTGCTGACGCTGGTCGTCGGCCTGATCGACAAGCAGGCCCTG
>JBBPXY010000037.1:0-2550 GCA_038200435.1 Solirubrobacterales bacterium | reverse complement strand
AGTTCCTGCTGATCAACCACCCGCTCGACTGCCCCGTCTGCGACAAGGGCGGCGAGTGCCCGCTGCAGGACATCACCTACGGCTGGGGCCCCGGCACGTCACGCTTCATCGAGCCCAAGCGCCACTTCGTCAAGCCGCTCGAGCTCTCGCCGCTGGTGGCGATCGACCTCGAGCGCTGCATCCTCTGCTACCGCTGCGTGCGCTTCTCCCAGGAGCTCGCCGAGGACTATCAGCTGGTGTTGCTCGAGCGCGGCGCCAACTCCTACGTGGCCACCTTCGACGGTCATCCCTACGTCGCGCCGTTCTCGGGCAACATCATCGAGCTCTGCCCCGTCGGCGCGCTCACCTCGCGCCCCTACCGCTTCCGCGCGCTCCCGTGGGAGATCGAGAACTCGGGCTCGGTCTGCACGCTCTGCCCCTCGCAGTGCAACGTCACCTTCACCGTGCGCGACGAGCGAGTTCTGCGCGTGCTGGCACGGGAGAACGACGACGTGGACGATGGCTGGCTGTGCGACAAGGGCCGCTTCGCCTACCAGTCGATCCACGTCGACGAGCGCATCACCCAGCCCCTGGTGCGCAACGGCGGCGAGCTGCGGCCCGTCTCGTGGGAGCGCGCGCTCGAAGCGGCGGGCGCGGTCGGCAAGCACGCCGGACGCGTGGGCGCCATCGTCGGAGGGCAGACCACAAACGAGGAGGCCTTCCTCCTCTCACGGATGCTGCGGGAGAAGCTCGAATCGAGCGACATCGATTGCCGGCCTGGCTCGTCTCTGGGGCTCGAGGACACGAAGGCCCTCGCCGCCCCGGGGCTGCAGGCGACCGTCCCCGACCTCGAGTACGCCCACACCGTGCTCGTGCTCGACTGCGACCCGATCGACGACGCGCCGATCCTCGACCTGCGTATCCGCAAGGGCGTGCGCCGCCGCGGTGTGAAGCTCGCTGTGGCCACGAGCCGTCCCACTGCGCTCGACCCAAGCGCACAGGCCGTCGCCCGCTTCGCGCCCGGAGCCTGCGAGGCCTTTCTGGCCGCTCTGGACGCGGCGCTCACGGGAAGCGACTTCTCCCAGCTCGCCGTCGCAGCCGGAGCCGCGCAGGATGAAATCCGCGAGCTCGCTGCCCTGCTCACGGACACCGGTGAGGACGTTGTCGTCCTCTGGGGCGAGCGCCTCACGGGCGGCGCCCGCGGGCCTCAGGCCGCGCGCGCGCTGCTCAACGTCGCCTCCCGGTTGAAGCTGGCCGACAAGGACGGCGCCGGCCTGCTCGAAGTGCCCGCGGGCACAAACGGCCGCGGCCTGCGCGAGGCGGGCGCGTTGCCCCACGCCGGCCCGGGGTACACCGCGGCCGAGGCCGCCGGGCGCGACGCACAGGTCATCGCCAAGGCCGCCGCCGACGGCGAGATCACCGCGCTCTACCTCCTGCACGCCGACCCGTTGCGCTCCCATCCCGACCGCGCCCTCTGGGAGGCGGCCCTCGGCAAAGCCGCCGTCGTCGTGGTCCACGACTCGACGATGACCGACACGATCCGCGATCACGCCACGGTCGTCTTCCCCTCGGATTCCTACGCCGAGAAGGAGGGCACGGTCGTGCACCCCGACGGCCGGGTCCAGCGCCTGCGCCCGGCGATCGGCCGGCCGCACGAGGTGCGCGCCGACTGGCAGGTCATCGCCGATGTCTCGGCACGGATCGGTCACGATCTCGGCGTGCTCACCGGATCAATGGCCTCCCAGCAGCTCTTCGACGCCGTCCCCTTCTACGCGGGCCTCACGCTCGAGGAGCTCGGCGGGCGCGGCCTGCGCTGGCCCGAGCGCGAGCAGGCGGCCGCGTTGTCAACCACCACCGGCGACCCCACCGATCTCGAAGCACCCCTTGCCGCCGCGACACCCAACGGCTCGCTGCGCCTCGGCACGTTCCGCTCGATCTGGGCCTCGCCCGAGGTGGAGCTCTCGCCGGCGCTGCAGTTCCTCTCCGCCTCCCAGCGCGTGGAGATCTCTCCCGACGACGCCGGCCGGCTCGGCCTGGCCCAGGGCGACCGGGTCGATGTCGGCAGCAACGGAACCCGCGTCCGGGGGACGATCGCGCTGCGCCAGAACACCCCCGCGGGCACGGTCTTCCTCGAGGAGGGCCTGGCGCAGGAGTCGGCCTCCGTGCTCACCGAGAACCTGGTCGAAGTGAGGAAAGCCTGATGATCGTCACCCCCGCGATCGTCGGCTACTACGAGCCGTGGTACGTCCAGATCATCAAGGGCATCATCATCTTCGCGGTCGGGCTTCAGCTCGTGCCGCTCGTCCTGATCGTCGAGCGCAAGGTGCTCGGCCGCTTCCAGCAGCGCTACGGGCCCAACCGCGTCGGCCCGTTCGGCCTGCTCCAACCGATCGCCGACATCGTGAAGCTGATCTCCAAGGAGCAGTCACGCCCGCGCAGCTCCATCGGCTTCCTCTACGCGCTCGCGCCGCTGCTGTCGATCATGACCGCCGTCGCCACGCTCGCGTTGATCCCGTTCGGCCCGGTCGTCGACATCTTCGGCACGAAGACGGGCCTCTACGGGATCGACGT
>JBBPXY010000036.1:0-27175 GCA_038200435.1 Solirubrobacterales bacterium | reverse complement strand
CGGGGGGTGGCCGAGGCAGGTGTCGAGGAATAGGGCGGGCGGAACAGCCGCGGGCGCACTCCGGTGATCCCGGCGATCGCGCTGTCGGTGGAGGAGATCTGGAGATCCCGCTCGACACTGGAGACCGAGCCCGGATCGACGTGCGTGAAGGTGTGGTTCGCGAGCTCGAAGCCCTGACGATGGAGGCGGCGGACCAGATCGGGCTCCCGGACTGCCTGCGCGCCGACGAGGAAGAAGGTCGCCGGAACGTGCTCCCGGCGCAGGACCTCGGCGATGCGGGGCGTCCAGCGGGGATCGGGGCCGTCGTCGAAGGTCAGCGCGATGCGCCGCCCGACCGGCGGCTCGTGCCCTACGAGCTTGCCCCCGCGCTCCACCAGCACGGGTGGAGCGCCGGCGAGCGGACTCGCGGCGTCCGCCCCGGTGGGAGTCCGGCTCGCCCCCTGCGTGCGCACGGTGAAGCCCTGTACGAGCAACAGCATCATGAGCACGACGACGCAGAAACCCACGAACAACCAGTGACCCGGGGGCCGGCGGATACGGCGGCGCAGTCGTGCTGCTCGAACCGCGCGGGCCGGCGTCGGTTCTGTCGTCAAAGCGGTTAGGGCTTGGTGACCGGCGCCTTGGTCCGGCCGTACCCGTGGCCGTTCCCCGTACCCGTGGTAGTACCCGTGCCCTTCGTCTTGCCAGCGGAATTGCCGCCGCCCGGCGCGGTTCCGGATCGTCCGGGAGCGATGGTCGGCGGCGGAGTAGTGGTAGCCGTTGGTGCGATTTTGCCGTTGCCGTTGCCGTGGGTGGCGGCAGGACTCGACCCAGCTGAGGGGGACGTGGTACCCGTGCGTGCCGGAGTTGGCCTACCCGCGCGACTGCGCGCAGGGGTGTCGATCGTGCGGGCGCTTCCCGTAGTCCCCTTGCCGTTCCGGCTGGCCGCAGTTGTGGCGCGAGCGCGACGCGCCTCGCTCGCGATCCGCTTCAGATCAGACACACCCGAGACGGCAGCCGCTCTGGTGGCTCGTGAAGCGCGCGCCTCAGCGGTCGCTGGAGGGTCCGACGCGTGGACGAGATCGGGTCGGGCAGTCAGTTGGCTCGGCCGTAGGTCCGGTACACCCGGGAGCCGGCCCAAGCCGAGCGCCCCGGCGACCAGTGCGATCACCCAGAGACCGACCAGAAGAGCGACCGCACGACTGACACGGGCCAGCCAAAGCGGCCGGCGGTGACCGCGGGCGGCGAAGACAGGCCGCTCCGGGGAGCCGATGGGGCGGGGGGCTTCAGTAACGCTCATTCGATGGTCCTAACACGCGCGGGGCGCGAGGGTTGGGAAGAAGCGTGCGCGCCGACTCTCAGCGTAGCGCCGGCTCGCTCCCGGGCAGTACGGGAGGCCAGGTGTCCGGAGGCCCGTCGGGCCGGGCGATCCGGTGCGGCTCTCCGGGCGGCAACCCCCGCAAACGACGGGCCACGCCGGCCTCGCGCAGGTGCGCGCCAACGGTGCGGACGGCAGTCTCGATCGCCTCGTGGCGCCGCTCGCGGCTCATGAGGTTCGGGCCCATCACCGCAAGGTCCTCGAGGGTCGGCTGGATCAGCAGGACATCGGTACCCGCCGCGCGCAGCGAGCGCGCCTCGAGGCCGAGACGCCGCCCGGAACCCGTGCGCAGCAGACCGGCCACGCGTTCGGCCGGGTTCCAGGCGTGGGTGGGATGCAGAGACGATGTGGGGTTGAGGCAGATGACCAGGTCGAGATCGGCGTCGCGCAGCACGTCGAGGTTCGAGGTCGAGTACATCCCGCCGTCGACGTAGCGCCGGCCGCCGATATCGACCGGCCGGTAGAACCCCGGGATTGCGCACGAAGCCGCAACCGCGTCGGCCAACTGCGCCGACGGTGATCCCGCCCGCCCGAACGGCACGCGGCGGCCCGTGGCGTAGTCGCACGCCACCACCCAGAGGTTGGGATGAGCCGCCCACCCTTTCGGCGTGACGCGGCGAACGGTGTCCTTCAGAGGCTCGGTCGAGATGAAGCCGCGCGGCAGCCAGCCGCTGGCCAGAGCGGCAGGCCGGTGACGATGGGGGCTCGCGAGCGTCTTGCCGATGAGGCGCCAGGAACCCGGGCCCAAGGGGGGCAGGCCGCGATGGAGCCGGAAGATCGCCCCGGCGGCGCGGTCGGCCTCGGAGGCGGGCCGCCCCGCCGCGTCGTGCAAGCCGTCGAAGGACTCGCCGGCCGAGTGGGCCACCATGAACCACGGCGGCACTCCCGCGGCGAGCAGCGCGGCCATCATCGAGCCGGCCGAGGTGCCAACGATGTGATCGGCCGACGCCGGATCCCAGCCCGTCTCGGTCGCAAGGGCGTGCAATCCGCCCGTGAGCCACGCGCCGCCCATCACCCCACCCGCTCCGAGAACCAAGCCGACCTTCATCGGGGAGAGTGGATATCAGAAGCGATGTGCGTAGCGTTCCCGCGTCGATGCTCTACGTCACCTGGAACGTCAACTCGCTGAAGGCCCGCCGCGAACGCGTGCTCGAGCTGCTCGAGCTGCATCGTCCCGACGTCGTCTGCCTCCAGGAGACCAAGCTCGAGTCGGCGGCGTTCCCTCACGACGAGCTCGCGCAGGCGGGTTATGCCTCCGTCGCCCACAGCGCGGGGCGCTGGGCCGGCGTTGCGCTGCTCGCCCGGGAGGGGCTCGATGTCGAGGACGCACAGCGGGGGCTTCCCGGAGAGGCTGTGGCCGAGGAGGCACGTTGGATCGAGGCCACCGTCGGCGGCGTGCGTCTCATCAGCGCCTACGTCCCCAACGGGCGGGCGCTCGCCACCGAGGCCTTCGAACAGAAGCTCACCTTCCTGGCCGCAGCCGCGGAACGGGTCGCCGAGCTGAGCGGCGAGCGGCCCGTGCTGCTCTGCGGCGACATGAACGTCTGCCCGGCCGACCGCGACGTCTATGACCCGGCCGCCTTCGCCGGCTCGACGCACGTGACGCCCGCGGAGCGCGAAGCGCTTGGGTCGATCGCGGTGCGCGGTGAGCTCGTGGACTGCTTCCGCACGCTGCATCCCGAGGAGCCGGGCTTCACCTGGTGGGACTACCGCCAGGGCCACTTCCACCGCAAGCTCGGCCTGCGGATCGACCTCGCGCTTCTCTCTTCGAGCGCGGCCGGGCGGCTGCGCGAATGCGGGATCGATCGCAACTTCCGCAAAGGACCGAAGCCGTCCGATCACGCACCGCTGCTGATCAGGCTCGACTGAAGGCTATGTCACATCGGGCCCAGATGGGGGCCCGATCGTACGACTCGAAAGAGCGCGGCCCGCGTAACGCGCTCGGGCCGCGCCGGATGTGCACCGGGATCGTGCCGATCGGCCCGCACCTCGCCCCGATCGGCCAGCAGACCCGGACACTGGCTCCTCCCCCACCCCACCCTTCGAGGAGTCCTCGCATGATCCGTAACGCCATCCGCGTTCTGCTGCTGGCCGTGGCCGTTTCCCTGTTCGGCTCGACGCCTGTCCTCGCCCAACCCGGCACCGTCATCGTCAAGTACCGGTCCGGCGTCTCCTCGGCCCAGCGCGGGTCGGTGGCGCGGCGCGCCGGTGCGCGCCGGACCGTTGGCACCGTCCGCGCGCAGGGGGCTCGCGTGATGAGCGTGAGCGGCGATCCCGTCGCGGTCGCACGCCGTCTGGCGAGCAGCGACCAGGTCGTGTTCGCCGAGGCCAACCGCCGCGTGCGGGCGACCCGCACACCCAACGACCGTCTCTACCGCCAGCTCGGCGGGCTCGCCGAGATTAACGCGGCCGCGGGCTGGAGGGCTCTGGGCCTTGACGCCTTCCCGGTCAGCGGTGGCGCGCCCGTAGGAGTGATCGACACCGGCATCGACACCGGACACGAAGATCTCGCGGGCAAGGTGAAGGCCTGCGCCGGCGCGGTGAACGGACGCATCAAGACCGGAGCTTGCGTCGATGACAACGATCACGGCACCCACGTCGCGGGCACGATCGCCGCGACTCCGAACAACCGGGTCGGCGTGCTCGGTGTCGCGTTCAACTCGCCGCTCATCGTGTGCAAGGCGCTCGACGCCGCCGGTTCCGGCAAGCTCGCCGACGTCGCGAGCTGCATCGCCTGGGCGCACGAGCAGGGAGCAAGAGTGATCTCCATGTCGCTGGGTGGCCCCGCCTCGGTCTCGATCAGGACCGCCGTGCGGGCGGCCTGGTCGCGAGGAGGTGCGCATGGGTCGGTGGTTGTCGCCGCCGCCGGCAACGACGGCAACACGGCCACGGACTTCCCGGCCGGGTATCCCGAGGTCGTGTCCGTCGCCGCGGTGGACGACGCGGGCCGCCACGCGAGCTTCTCCAACGCCAACGCCGACGTGGAGATCGCCGCGCCCGGCGTCCAGGTTCTCTCCACTCACCGGGGAGGCGGCTACGTCAGGTTCTCGGGCACTTCGATGGCCACCCCGCACGTCGCGGGCGCCGCCGCGCTGCTGTGGGGCGCTCACCCGCGCTCGACGGCCGCCTCGATCCGCAAGCGGCTCGACGGATCGGTGACTGACTCCGGGCCGGCCGGACGCGACCCGAGCTTTGGCTGGGGCGTGCTCGACCTGGCACGAGTTCCGTAAGGGGAAGGCTTAGACGCTGCCGAGCGCCCCGCTCTCCGACGAGGTGAGTGCGGCGCCGGCGGCGATCAGCCGCCGTCCCTCGTCGAGGTCACCCGGGCGCCCGACCGACAGCGTGCCGCGAACGCGACCCGCCTCGAGGTAGAAGACCGAGAAGGCGCCTTCGTCGAGCGAGCCGCGCACGATCTCCTCGTCCCAGGCGAGCGCGGGCCCGACGTACTCGAGCGAGGCCCAGTCGGCGAGGTCGGCGAAGAAGTAGGGCACGTCGCGGTGAGGCTCCCCGTGGCCGAGCATGTTGCGCGCCGCAGTCGCGCCCTGGCGCACGGCCACGTCCTCGTGCTCGATCCGGACGCGCCGGCCGTGGACGACGCTGTCGTACTCGCACATGTCACCGGCGGCGTAGATCCCGGGCGCCGAGGTCTCGAGCGAAGCCGACGCCGCGACTCCGCCGAGGTCTCCGATGTCCAGGCCGGCGCGGCGGGCGAGCGTCACGTCAGGCGTTGCCCCGACTCCAACGACGACGGCGTCAGCATGCACGACCCGGCCGCCGCGCGTGATCACTCGCCGTACGCGCTCGCCGTCGCCGTCGCCGTCGCCGTCGCCGTCGAAGCGTTCCACCTCGTCAGAGCCGATCACCTCGACTCCCCGCTCCTCGAGGCGGGCCTGGAAGAAGCGGCCGGCGCGCGAGCCGAAGCCCCGCTCGAGCGTCGTCTCCTCCTGCATGACGAGCGTGCACGCATGGCCGAGCTCGGTCAGGGAAGCCGCGACCTCGCATGCGATGTAGGAGCCCCCGACGCACACGACGCGCTCCGCGCCCGACTCGGCGAGGTCCCGGCGCAGGGAGTCGGCGTTGCCCAGAGCGCGCAGGTAGTGGATGCCCTCGAGCCCGGCGCCCTCGACGCTCAGCCGCCGCACCATCGCGCCGGTCGCGAGAAGCGCGGTCTTGAAGCGGATCTCCTCCTTGTTCTGGAGCCGCGCAATGCGCTCGCCCGCGTCGAGCGACATCACGCTCGAGCGCGTGAGCAGCTCGACGCCGTTCTCCTCCCACCACCCGTCGCGGTGGACCAGCGCGTCCTCGGGAGTCTGGTCTCCTCGCAGGTAGCCCTTCGAGATCGGCGGGCGGTGGTAAGGCGCGTCGAGCTCGCGACCCACGACGAGCACGGGCCCCTCGGCGCCTTCCTCGCGCAGCGTCTGCGCGCACGTCGCAGAGGCAATGCCCCCTCCGATCAGAAGATGGTCGACCTTACGCACCGGGCGCGTGTCTCAGCCGTCGTAGGGCACGAAGTCGCGCTTGCGCGCGCCGCACACCGGGCAGGTCCACGTGCGCGGTATGTCCACCCACGCGGTGCCCGGCGGGATGCCGCCGTCGAGATCGCCTTCGGCCGGGTCGTAGATCATCCCGCAGGGCTCGCAGATCCACTTCTCGGCGACGGGTGAGAAGACGGCGCTCATGCCGCAGCCGCCGCGGCGGCCAGGTCGATGCCGATCACCTTGAGCCGGCGGTTGAGCGCCGTGAAGGCGAACTGGTTGGTCTCGTCCGAGGTGACGCCGAGCACCTCGTAGGGGCCGGTCGGGTCGACTCCGGGCGGGACGAGCACACCGGCCGCGAGGGGGATCAGCTGCATCAGGCGGTCGGCGATCTGCCGGCGGTGGCTCGGGTCCTCGGCGCACTTCTGCTGCAGGTACCAGGTGCCGTACGCCACGTGCCGGTGCTCGTCCTGCGAGATGAGCCGGAACCCTTCGAGAAACCCGGGCAGCAGCTCGTGCTGCTCGAGGTAATCGGTGAGGAAGAACTGGCCCGTCAGCGCGAGCGTGCCCTCGATGATCATGTGGTAGAGCGTCACGAAGTCGATCTTGGCCTCGACGTCGCCGGGGTTCTCCGTCAACCGCAGGCCCGATCTGACGAGCTCGCCGTCGAAGAGATCGAGGAACGACTGATTGAGGTCTCCGCGCGCGCGCTCAAGGCGCGACTCGAACGAGCCGTCGAGCTTCAGCACCTGCTCGTAGAAGCGGTTGAAGTGCTGCGCGTGCCGGGCCTCGTCGACCTGCTGGGTGGTGAGGAAGGCCTCTTCGCCCTGCGACTCGTGCGACATCACGAGACCGGAGAACTGCGTGGTCACGCGCTCCTCGCCGACGAAGAACGAAGAGAGGTTCCAGCTCAGCCGCGAGCGCTCTTCCTCGGAGATGCCCGCCCAATCCTCCCGGTCCTGACTCAGGTCGATCGCGTGGGCCTGCCAGGGCTGGCGCTCCCACAGCTCGTAGAGCTGCTGCGGATCCTGCAGCTTGATGTTCGAGAGCTTCGACTCGTCGCTGATGGTGCCGACGTCGCCTTGGGACGTCAGGTCGAGCAGGCTGGCCATGGGACCTCCCGGAGGTGGGTGACGCGAGCAACCTAGCACCATTACTGACACGATGTCAACAGTTGCGTCCGGTACGACGGCGCCGGTAAGCTGCTGCGGTGTCCGCCGCCCCCGTCCCGCAGCGCCGGCGCCGCTCACCCGACGCGGCCCGCGCGGAGATCCTTGCCGCGGCGCACCTCTTCCTCTCCGACCGGCCGTTCCGTGAGCTGACCGTCGACGAGGTCATGGCGCGCACCGGCCTCTCGCGGCCGTCGTTCTACGTCTACTTCCGCGACCGCCACCAGCTCCTGCTCAGCCTGGTGGGCGAGATCGGGGGCGAGCTTTTCGTGATGGCCGAGCGCTGGCTCAAGGGCGGGGAGGACCCAATCGAAGGAGCGCGGGCGGCACTGCACGGCATCGCCGCCGTGTACTTCGAGCACGGCACGGCCCTCAAGGCGATCTCCGATGCGTCCACGACCGATCCGGAGGTGGAGGCCATCTACCGCGCGCTGCTCGAACGCTTCGTCGAAGCCACGGCGGAGCACATCGAAGAGGAGATCGCCGCCGAGCGGATGCTCCCCTTCGACGCGCGCGAGACCGCGCGCGCCCTGGTCTGGATGAACGACCGTTACCTCACCGAGGCCTTCGGAACCCTCCCCCCGACGCCGCTCGCGAGCGTGGTCGACACGCTCGAGCGCATCTGGCTGCGCGCGCTTTACGGGGTCTCGCCCTGAGCGGTCCCCGCGGGAGCGGTTCACCGGACCGCGACACGAGGAGGCCGTTTGCGATTAACCTGCGAACGGTGCGCCGCCGATCGTCCATCGTTGTGCTCGCCGTCGTGCTGCTCGCGGCGGCGGGAGCCGGGCACGCGCGAGCAGGCGTGCTTCTCCCCACCGGCCGGCTGGCCACGCCCGCGGGCCGCCTGACCGCCCTGCAGGCCTTCCCGACCGGCCTAGCGGTCTCCCCCGACGGGCAGACCGTGCTCGTCATCGCCGGTGCCGCGATACAGGGCGGCCTGCCGGCGGGCCCCAACTCAGGTGTTGCCATCGAGGCAGTCGACGCCCAGACCGGTGCGATCCGCCAGAAGATCCAAGAGGACGACGCGTTCCAGTCGATCGTGTTCCAGCGCGACGGGCGCCGCGCCTACGTCGCCGGCGGCAGCGGCCGCAACGTGCACGTGCTCGATATCGCCTCCGACGGATCCCTGTCGAAGGGCCCCGATCTGCCCGCGGGAGGTCTGGTCGCCGGCCTCGCGCTCTCCCGCGACGCGCGCACCCTCTGGCTGGGGGAACCAGAATCGAACCGCGTCGAGCGCATCGACTTGATTGGCAGCGCGCCACCGCGCGTCATTCCCGCGACCGCCCCCAACCAGCTGCAGCTGAGCAGCGACGAGCGCACCCTCTACGCGAGCAACTGGCGTGGCCGGGCGGTTACCGCCATCTCGACTCTGACGGGCGCGAGCACGCGTATCGCCACCGGATCGCATCCGACCGGGCTGGCGCTGACGCCCGGCGGGCGCCTCCTCGTCGCCAACGCGAACGACGCAACCCTCGCCACTCTGAGCCGCGGCTCACGCCGCGCCGCCTCGACGAGCCTGGCCCTCGTCGGGCGCAGGACGGATTCGCCCAACGCCGTCGCAGTCGGGCGTGACGGCCGCGCCTACGTCGCTCTGGCCGACGACAACGCGATCGCCGTCCTCGCGCCGACGCCCGCGCCGCGCCGCGCGCGCCACCCTCCTCAGTTCAGGCGCGCCGCCAGGCGCGGTCACAACGCCGCGCGGCGCGGCGGCAGGACAGCACCGCACACCCGGCCGCCCTGGCGCCTGGTGGGGCTCATCCCGACCGGCTGGTATCCCGTCGCCGTCGCGCTCGATCCGGCGGGGCGCAACCTGCACGTCATCACTGCTCGCGGTCTGGCCCACTCGAGCCAGACCACCTCGCCCTACGTCGAGCCCGACCCCGCCTCGGCCTCGCCCGACGCCGCCTACGCGACGGCGGGCACGCTTGAATCGCTGACACTGCCCAGCGCGAAGCAGCTGGCAGGGCTGACGCGCACCGTGCGTGCGTCGCTGCGGCCGCCCTCGCGCCGCCCCGCGACAGAGAACCCGGTACTGGCCGGTGCCCGCGGCCCCATCCGCCACGTCATCTACGTGACCCGCGAGAACAAGACCTACGACTCGGAGCTCGGCGACCTGCACCCAGGGCCGGGCAATGCGTTCGTCCTGTTCGGGCAAACGGTCACTCCGAACCTGCACAAGCTCGAGCGCCAGTGGGTCGAGAGCCAGACCTTCACCTACCAGGGGTTCGCGAGCGTGGTGGGACACATGTGGGAGGACGCCGGAGCGGTCTCCAACGTGTTCGAGCGCTCGATCGGATCGAACACGGGCGCCCATTCGGGGCACGTCAGCAGCTCGTGGCACGACCCCGAGAACTTCCCCCGGAGCGGGCTGCTCACCGTGCAGGCGTGGCGGGCCGGCCTCAAGGTCCGCACCTACAACCAGGAGACGGCACAAGAGTCACATCTCCTTCCAGCACGCTTTCAGGCGCCTGAGTCGCTCTACCCGAACTTCAACCTTCACGTGGCAGACACCAAACGCGAAGCGGGGTGGAAGAAGGAGTTCGACCAGTTCGAGAAGGGCCAGTGCACCGGCGACCTCGGCCGCACCTACGGAGCGCACTGCTCGCTGCCCTCCCTGGAGTACGTCTACCTCGGCGAGGACCACACCACCATCGTCGATGAGCCCGGCTACCCGACGATCGAGGCTCAGGTGGCGGACAACGACCTCGCCACCGGGCGACTGATCGAAGCCGTGTCGCACAGCCGCGACTGGCGCTCGACGGTCGTGGTCGTGGTGGAGGACGACCCGCAGGGGACGGGCGACAGCCAGAGCGCCTACCGCGGCTACGTCGCCCTGGCCAGCCCGTGGGCGCGCCGCGGGCACATCTCCCGCGTCCCCTACAACCTCACTTCCGCCGTGGGCGCGATCGACCGCATGCTGGGGCTCGCACCACTCACCGACTACGCACTGACCAACCGCCCCCTCGACGATCTGTTCACGAGCCACCCCGACTACCGGCCCTACACGGCGGATAACTCAGGCGCGACCCTCTACCCGTTCATCTCGCTCCCCGGCAAGGCACCGAAGGCCGACGTCGCTCACGGCGTGAGCTCGTTCGCGGAGCCCGACGAGACGAACCCGCGCATTGCGAACGCCGCCACCTGGCGGCAGCGCAAGCACACCGCGCCTCCGGCTCGCTAGGGCCCAAACCGCCCGCGGGACGGGCCGCCCGTCGGTATGAAAACGGTGTCCCCGTTTGTATGAGAACGGGGGTAGACGGATGTCCAGCCTTTACACCCCTCCCCCGGAAGGCCATGATGGTCGCCCCCTATCGGCATGGAGGCCGATCGACTTGAGCGTTTCCAGGATGGATAAGCAGATCGAGTGCGCGAGCCCTTTGCGCCGCCGGCCGCGCGCCGTGCGCCGCCCACTGCTCGCCCTGACCCTCGCGCTAGCCGCGCTCGGCGCCGGCAGCTCATCGGCCCTCGCGGCGACGCCGCTCTACCCCGACCTGAAGACGCTGCCCCCACGCGAGCTCAAGCTCGAGTTGGCCGACGCCTCGACGGACGGGAGTGGCGTCATGCACAACGTCCTGCGGTTCTCGAACACCGTCTGGAACGCCGGCCAGGGCAAGCTCGTAGTGCGCGGGACCATCGATCCTTCCACCGGCAACGGGCCCGCCTACCAGCGCGTCTACGACGACGCCGGTGGTTACCAGGACTATCCCGTGGGCTCGTTCACCTACCACGCGGTGCACCACCACTATCACTTCGACAACTGGGGCCGCTACGAGCTGTGGACCAAGGCGGGATACGACGCCTGGATCGCCAGCGGGCGCTCGGCCGGGCAGGCGAAGGTCGTCGGCACGAAGACCACCTCGTGCGTGCTCGACGAGGAGTTCATCAAGGAGATCCCCTCCGCGCCGGCGTTCGGGCAGTTCCCGACCTCGGGCTGCCAGCCCGACGCGAACAACGTGATGCTCGAGGGGCTCTCGCCCGGCTGGGGCGATACCTACGACTACTACCGGTTCGAGCAGTGGGTCGACTTCGGGACGACCAAGCTGGCCGACGGCGACTACGTTCTGCGATCGGTCACCGATCCGCTCAACAAGATCTACGAGAGCTCGGGCAAGAGCGACAGCGCCCGCGAAAGCGCCGGCGACAACGAAGCCGCGACTCCGCTCACGGTCCGCAACGGCGCGCTGGTCGATCAGGGTCCGCCCACTGGGACCGCCCAGATCAACGACGTCGACGCGCAGACCTCCACTCCGAGCGTCACGGTCAAGGTCCTCGGGCGCGACGACGTGAGTCTTTCCGACCAGGTGCGTCTCTCCAACGACGGCACCACGTGGGCCACCTTCAACTACACGGGCTCGGGTTCGGACCGCCAGTCGATCGGATGGAACCTCACCGACTCTCGCTACGGCGGCACTACCGCTTCGGGCGTAAAGACGGTGTACGCCCAGTTCCACGACCGCGCCGGCAACTGGGGGCCGACCACCTCCGACACGATCAAGTACGCGGTGTGCGCTCCCGCGACGGGCTCCTCGTCCTACGCGAGCACCGTTCTCGGCGACAGGCCTGTGAGCTACTGGCGCCTGGGTGAGGGCTGTGGCTCGACCGCGGCGGACGAGCGCCACGTCAACAACGGCACCTACGTGAACAACCCGATCCTCGGCGACCCGAGCTTGCTCGGGGCCGAGCCGAGCAATCCGGCGGTCGCCTTCGGCGGCCAGGGCGGGCAGGTCCGCATCCCCGCGTCGAGCACGCTCAGCCTGACCGCACCGATGTCGCTCGAGGCCTGGATCAAGCCGGCGTCGCTCCCCGCGGCCGGCTCGTTCGCCTCGATCCTCACCAAGCCCGAGGCCTACTCGCTGCAGTTCAACGGCCCCCGCCTGGAGTTCACCGTCGTGCAGGGCGGTACGCGCCGCCGTCTGCAGGCCCCCGCCGGTGCGGTCGTGGCCGGCCGGACCTACCACGTGGTCGGCGCCTACGACGGCGTCGCTCAGCGCCTCTATCTGAACGGGACGCAGGTGGCCACCGTGCCGCTGACCGGCCCGTCGAGCACGAGCACCGGCGACCTCTTCCTCGCGGCGTGGGACGGCTCCTCGGAGTTCTTCAACGGCACCATCGACGAGGCAGCCATCTACGACAACGCGCTGAGCGCCGCCCAAGCGCAGAAGCACCACGACGTCGGCGACCCGGGCGCAACGGTTCCCCCGCCGAGCAATCTCACGGCGACCACCGCCTCGACTTCACGCATCAACGTGTCCTGGACGGACAACTCATCGAACGGCAACGGGTTCATCCTCGAGCGCAGCACCTCGCCGGCGTTCAGCGCAACTACATCCATCACGATCTCGCAGCCCGGCGCCACCAACTACGCCGACACAGGGCTCGCGGCCGGAACGACCTACTACTACCGGATGAAGGCCACGAACCCGACGAACTCCTCCGCGTACTCGAGCACGGCCAGCGCGACGACACAGGCGGGCGCGCCCGCGCCCCCGACGTACGCCTCGACGGTGCTTGCCGACAACCCGGTCTCCTACTGGCGCCTGAGCGAGAGCAGCGGGACCGCGGCGGTCGACCAACGCGGAGCCAACCCGGGCACCTACCGCAACAGCCCGGTGCTCGGCGACCCGAGCTTGCTCGCCTCCGACCCGGGCGACACCGCGGTGCGCCTCGGCGGCATCGGCGGCAACGTCGCCGTGGCGGACTCGAATTCGCTCGACCTCACCTCGGCCCTCACGCTCGAAGCCTGGATCAAGCCCGCGTCGCTGCCCGCGGCCGGCGGCTTCGCCTCGGTGCTCAGCAAGCCGGAGGCCTACTCCCTGCAGTTCAACGGCCCGCTGCTGGAGTTCACCGTCATGCAGTCCGGGGTACGGCGTCGACTGCAGGCCCCGGCGGGTGCCGTCGTCGCCGGGCGTACCTACCACGTGGTGGGCACCTACGACGGCATCACCCAACGGCTGTACCTGGGCGGCACGCTCGTGGCCTCGCGCGCCCAGACCGGGGCCGCGACCGTGACCACGACCGGGCTGAGCATCGGCTCCTGGAGCGGGTACGACGAGTACTTCGCCGGGACGATCGACGAGGCCGCGGTGTACGGGAAGGTCCTCACCGCTGGCCAGGTGCAGGCGCACGGCTCCGCCGCGGCCGCTCCGGCTCAGGCCAGCGCGACCGTGGCGGTGAGCGCACCCGCTGCGGTGACCAAGCCGCACACCTCGGCACGTCGCCACGGCCACCGCCGCGCCCATAAACCTCGCCGCACCCAGAAGCATCACGCGCGGCACCGCCGCGGTCGCTGACGGGCACGGCGCGCGCGGCACCAGGGCCGCGTAGACTCCGCTTTGTGGAGCGTTTCAGCGTCGCCGTGGCTCTCGCGGCCCTGTCTCTCTGCGCGCTGGCCGCCTCGCCCGCCGGCGCCGCCCCCTCGTCCTCCGCGCGCCTAGGAGGTGCCCTGGCGCAGGTCGACGGATCTTCGGCGACGCTGGCCAACGGCGCGATCGCCCGGCGGTGGCGGATCGACTCCGCCCGGCACGTGAGCACCGTCTCGCTGCGCGACGTCCGGCGCCGGACCGAGCTCTCGGCCAGGCGCTCGCCCGACTTCTCGCTCGCCCTGGGTGGAGTCTCCACCTCCTCGCAGAGCGGCTGGTCGCTCCGAGACGTTCGCGCGGAGCGGGCGCCCCGTGACCCCGCGCGGCCGGACACCGAAGGCGCCGTCGAGCTCGTCTTCCGTTACGACGCGCTCCTCACCGGCAGCGGGCTCGAGCTCATGCGCACCTTCACCCTGCATCCGGGAGCGCCCGCGATGGCCGTCTCCTCGACCCTCGTCAACCACACACCCGCGGCGGCGCGCGTCGGTAAGTACTCGCTGGACGAGCTCACCTCTCCACAGCGTGTCTCGGCCGAGGTCGACGCCTACAACGGCGGCTCGGACTGGCGCGACGACTACCGCCACGTCTCCCACCCCGCGGGACAGTTCGACTCCGAGGGCGAGGTGGCCCGCTTCGACGACGGTCATGCCGCGGGCTGGTACTTCGTCTCCGAGCGGCGCGGCGGCGCGATGCACCGCGTAGGGCGAGAGAGCTCCGGGCGGACCTTCGCGGGGGTCGACAGCGCGCGCGACCTCTTCGACTTCGGTCCGCTCATGAGCGATCCGCCCGACTACAACCGGCTCGCCAATCCCGTCTACCCCGTGCCGGTGCGCGAACGCACCCTGCCACCCGGCGGGACCCTGCGGCTCGGGCGGGCCTATCTCGGCGTGTACTCGGGCGGCCGGCAGGGTGCGGCCACCGGCTTCGCCGAGCTCTTCGCCACGCAGGTGATGCCCCACTTCGACCGCAGCGTCGCGATCAACTCCTTTCACCCGTGGAACCACGGGCCGGGCCTGAGCGACCACAACCTGCGCCAGCAGGTCGACCGGGCGCGCGCGCTCGGAATCGAGAGCTTCATGCTCGACGACCAGTGGCAGGGCGGTCCGGGCGGGGAGTCGGGCGACTGGCGCTTTGACCAGGCGCGCTTCCCCTACGAGGACGACGCCGGCCCTCAGCCGGAGTGGGTCGAGTACCTGCACCACCGCCACATGAAGCTCGGGCTGTGGATGTCGCCGCTCGAGTTCAACTCCCAGAGCCGGACCTACGCGGCGCATCCCGATTGGGCGTGCGCCCCGGCCGGCGACGTCAGCGCGCAGGTTCCCGACGACGCGGGGCTGGGCGCGTGGGACGTGACCAACCCCGGCTTCCGCGCCCACCTGACGGGCGTGATCGACCGTCTCGTGAGCGAGCAGGGCGTCAAGGAGTTCAAGTTCGACTTCATGACCTGGCTGGATTGCCCACCACACGACTATCTCGACTACGAGGACGCCTTCGTCTCGCTGGTGCGCTCCTTCGAGGCCCGTCACCCGCGTGTGACCTTCGAGATCGACGAGACCAACGACCAGCGCTCGTGGGCCTTCGAGTCAGCGGCGCTCGGCCCGTCGTGGTTCGACAACGGCCACCTCCACGGCTCGACGTTCCCGGCCAAGCAGCTGCACGACATCTGGTCGGCCGCCCCCTGGCTGCCCCCGTCCTCCATCGGGTCGGGCCTGCTCGACGGCACCTTGAGCGCGCGCTACCACGCGCGGTACCTCGTGCCGATGGCGCTGCTCGGGCACGTCACCTTCTGGACCGACCTGCGCAAGATCCCAAAGGCCGAGGCCCGCGAGACCGCCTGGTGGGTCCGCTGGTACGAACGCCACCGCTCGGCCCTGGCGGGAGCGGTCGCCGAGAGCACCAGCACCGACCCCATCGACGGCCGTTCGTGGGCCGCGTTCCAACCCTGGCGAGGCGGGAAGGGATACCTGTTCGCGTTCCGCCAGGCTGGCGGGCCCGCGGTGCAGTCCATCCGGGTGCGTGGAACTGCGCCCGGGCGGACGTACGCGGTGCGCGACGTGCGCACCGGCCGCACTGTCGCGCGGGCCAGCGGCCGCAGCCTGGCGGCCGGCCTCCAGCTGCGAATCGCAAGGCCGTTCTCGGCCCGCGTGCTGTCAGTCGAGCCCGCACGCCGGCGCTAGACCCAGCACACTCCAGGGCGATGACCATCCCCATGCCCGAGCTCGCGGGCGTCGAGCACCACTACGTGACCGTCCGCGGCGCCAAGCTGCATTACGCCGAAGCCGGCGAGGGGCCCCCGCTCGTGCTCCAGCACGGCTGGCCCCAGCACTGGTACTCGTGGCGCGATCTGATCGGCCCCCTCTCCGAGAACCACCGGGTCATCTGCCCCGACCTGCGCGGGCTCGGCTGGTCGGAAGGCACTCCGGGCGGTTATCGCAAAGCAGAGCTCGCGTCCGATCTCGTGGGCCTGCTCGACGCGCTCGATGAGCCGCAGGTCGGACTGATCGGCCACGACTGGGGCGGGTTCGTGGGTTTCATGACGTGCCTGGATCATCCCGAGCGGATCTCGAAGTTCATGGCGCTCTCCATCCCCCACCTCTGGCCGCCCGACGAGAAGCCCGACCCGCGGCGCATGTTGCGCCTCTGGTACCAGGTGGTGATCGCCGCGCCCGTGCTCGGGCCACTGGCGATCGGGCGGGCACACTTCACGCGCGCGATCCTGCAGAAGGCGCGCGCCGCCGGATCGTTCTCGCCCGCGGAGCTCGACTCCTACGAGGCAACACTCAGTCGCCCCGACGGCCTGCACGCATCGCAGCAGATCTACCGAACGTTCCTCATGCACGAGCTGATGCCCCTCGCCCGCGGCGATTTCCGCAGCCGCAGGCTGACCGTGCCGACGCGACTGCTGATCGGATCGCGCGACCAGATCGGACAAGGGGTGACCGACTCGTTCAAGCCCTACACCGACGACATGGAGCTCGAGTGGGTCGAGGGCGCCGGGCACTTCCTGCCCGAGGAGAAGCCGGAAGTTGTGGTCGCGCGAGCGCGCGAGTTCTTCGGCTAGGCCGCCCTACTCGTCAAGTTTGTCTCGCTTGGGGCCTTCCCAGTATTCGGCCTCGGGATCTTGGGAGGGGTGAGGCTCGCTGGTGCTGATCGCGCCCGTCGGCGTGTGATGCTCTGCGGTTGATCCCGCGTCCTTGGACGGCGCCTTTGGGTCGGGCCGGGTGTCGTAGGGATCGGGCCACTCGGTGGGGTCGGGCTCCCCGACCGGGTTGTTCAGCGAGGAGTGCGGGGTGGGATCGCCACGCCGGTCGCCAGGATCCTTTCCGGGCGGTTCGGGGAAACCCGTGGCGGGCTGGTCGGCGTCGGGCAGGCCTGCGGATTCGTCGGGCATGGGCGCGACATACCCGGTCGCCGTTCGCGTCAATCGTGCAAGGCCTGAGCGCTCCCGCCGGTCAGGCCGCGTTCGCGGTCGCGACCATCCGCAGCCGCTCGGTGATGCGGCGGAGCATTCGCGAGATCGACATCTGCGAGAGGCCGACGCGCTCGGCGATCTCCGCCTGCGTCAGGCCATCGACGAAGCGCATCTTCAGCACGGCACGGTCGCGCTCGGCCAGAGCGGCCAGCGTGGTGCCCATCACCGATCGGTACTCGACGAGGTCGTAACCGGGATCCTCACTGCCCAGGTGGGCCACGCGCGACTCGGCGTCGGGTTCGTCGGAGACCGTGGCGTCGAGCGAGAGGGGCGACCCGGCGTGAACAGCCCCGAGTGCCTCCAACACGGTTTCGAGCTCGAGGCCGAGCTCGCCGGCCAGCTCCGACGGCTTGGGAGAGCGGCCCATGCGGCCTCGCATGTCCTCGGTGGTGCGCTCGACCCGCAGCACCAGTTCCTGCAGGCCGCGCGGTACGTGAACCCCCCAGCCCGTGTCGCGGAAGTGACGACGCAACTCACCGAGCATGATCGGAACGGCGTAGCTCGAGAAGGCTGTCTCGCGCTGAAGGTCAAAGCGATCGACCGCCTTGATGAGACCGAGGCTGGCCACCTGCACGAGGTCATCGAGCGGTTCGCGACCCCGGTGGTAGCGGCGGGCCAGCTGGCGGGCAAGGGGCATGAAGCGCTGGATGAGCTCTTCGCGTGCGGCTCGGTCGCCGCCCGTGTGCCAGCGCTCGAGCAGGTCGCGCGTTCGGCGGGCGCGCTCGTCAGCGGGCCCGGTCTCGGCGGACTCGCGGAGCGTGGCGACAGCCATGGAGGATCCCTTCGGTAGCGATAGGACTATCCGAACGGAGATCCATCCGCGGTCCACGTGGGCCGCGCGGCGTCTCTCTCGCGAAGTGACGAGAACGGGGCAGAACGCGCTCCGTGAGCACGGTGATGCCTCGCCCTGCAAACCACAATAGCGCCGTATCGATGTCTTTGGCGACGGGTTCGGCGCAACTCCGCGTGCCGTTTGCTGTTTATGCGGTTGGTCGCACTCAAGAGAGCACCCGCCTTGGGTGCAGCGACCGGGAGATATGTACCGCTTCAGCCGCGCTTTGTATCGGGAGATCGCCCCGCGTATCGACGCTTCAACGAGCGCCGGCGAACGACGTGCGGCCGCCGCCGAGGTACTGCGCAGCTGCGAGCGCACCGTGGAGCGCATCCCGCAGCAAGGCGACCATGGGGCGCTGGCCCGCGCTCTGTTCCGCGACATTCGTGGGTTCTTCCCACTCGGCGCCCAGGAGCGGGTGTGGCGCGCCGTCTCGGGCAATCTCGCCGCTGCGAGCGCGAGCCTCTACGGGCGCGCGCAGTTCCTCGATCCCCCGACCTGGGGCCCGCGGCAGTGCCGGGCCACTACGCGGCAAGGGTCCGCCTGCCAGCGCCACCCCGTGTTCGTCAACGGGTACTGCCCCTCCCACCAGCACCTGACCGACACCGAGCACTCCCCGTTCGAGCGGGCTATCGCTTCCTAGACCCGTCGAGGCCGTAGGCTCCCGGCTCGTGGAGCCCACAGCCGTGGAGATGAGGGTGCTCGGCTGCCTCATCGAGAAGCAGCGCACCACTCCCGACGCCTATCCCCTCAGCCTGATCGCGCTGCGACTCGCGTGCAACCAGGCCACCAACCGCGATCCCGTGGTCACCTACGACGAGCCGATTGTCCGCGAGGCGCTGTCGCACCTCAGCCGGCGGCGCTGGGTCAGGCTGGCCAGCGGCGCCGGCAGCCGGACGATCAAGTACCGCCACCTGCTCGACGAGACGCTCAGTCTCGACCGTGGCGAGCTCGCGCTGCTCGCGGTCTTGATGCTGCGCGGAGCCCAGACGCCGGGGGAGCTCTCGCCGCGCGCCGAGCGCCTCGAGCGTTTCGACGGGCTGGCCTCGGTGGAGGCGACGCTCGCCCGGCTCGCCTCGCGCGAGCTCGTGCGCCGGCTCGATCGCCGGCCCGGCCAGAAGGAGGCGCGCTACCTACAGCTGCTCAGCGAGGAAGCAGACAGCGGCAGTGACGCCGGTCTCGGCGAAGCCGGCCCCGAACCCGCGAGCGATCCCGTGGCCGGCCTTGTGGCGCGGGTGGACGGACTCGAGCGGGAGCTCTCGTCGGTCCGCGCCGAGCTTGAGCGCCTTCGCGACGGCTGATCGCGCAGGCCCTAGGCTTGCGATCCGATGACGGACACCCCCGCCATGACCGACGAGGCTCGCAGCGAGCCTCCGGCCGGCCGCATGCGCCGCACGGGCGCGCGAGCCAAGGCGGCCGCCGCACGCCTCGATCGCCATCCGCGGCTCGTGCTCGCGACCAAGCTGGCGCGCGAGCTGCTTCCGGGCGACAGCCGCTTCGGCGATCCTCTTTCCACGGCCGGCGATCGCCAATCGGAGTTGCTCGGCCGGCGGCTCTCAGAGCTCACCGCCGAACGGCCCGGGGTGCTGCGCGAAGCGGGCCTGAGCGCGCTTCAGGTCTGGCAGGGCTTCGCGGAGGTGCAGGGCCGAGGTCGCGGAGAGCAGCAGCTCGCCATCGTCTTCACCGATCTCGTGGAGTTCTCGCGCTGGGCTCTCGAAGCGGGGGACGACGCGGCACTCGAGCTCTTGCGCGACGTCGGCGAGGCGATCGAACCTCCCGTGCGCGAGCACGGAGGCCGGGTGGTCAAGCGGCTCGGCGACGGGATGATGGCCGTGTTCCCGCAAGCCTCCGACGCGCTCGATGCGCTCGTCGCCGGCAACAACAGGCTCGCGCAAGTTGACGCCCCGGGCTATCACCCGCGCATGCGGGCCGGCATGCACGTCGGCCGGCCACGCAAGCTCGGCGGCGACTACCTCGGAGTCGACGTGAACATCGCCGCGCGCATGGCCGAGGAGGCCTCGGCCGACGAGATCCTCGTCACCGACCGGGCGCTCGCCGATCTCGACGAAGGCACGCTCAAGGTGCGCCGCAAGCGCTTCTTCCGCGTCAAGGGCGTTCCCAGCGACGTGAACGCTCACTCGGTCTCTTCGCGCTGAGAACCAGCCCCCCCCCCGGCGTTCACTCGCGCAGGCGCCATCCCCGCTCGGAGGTCCTACCCTCTTCAGGGATGCCGCCCGCCGAATCGATCGCCCGCCCCTACCGCGCAGCCCTCGGACTCTGCGTGCCGATCGTACGGGGCTGGGGACGGCTCGAGATCACCGGGCTCGAGCACCTTCCGAGCTCAGGCCCCGTTCTCTTGGCCGGCAACCATGACTCGTACTGGGATCCGGTCGTCATCGGCATCTCCGGGCTCGGGCGGCGCCAGATCCGCGCGCTCGCCAAGGCTTCGCTGTGGAAGGTGCGCGGTCTCGCACCGGTGCTCGAGGGGATGGGGCAGATCCCGATCGACCGGGGCACCGGCGACGCGGGCGCCCTCGACCGCACCGAGCGCGAGCTGCGCGCCGGCGCGTGTATCGGGATCTTCCCGGAGGGCACACGCACGCTCGGGCGCACTTTGCGAGCGCGCAGCGGCTTTGGCCGGCTCGCCGACCTCGTCCCGGAGGCGCAGCTCGCGTGTTGCGCGGTGCACGGGACGACCGACCTGCCGAAGTTCCCCAAGCGGCCGCACATCCGCGTCGAGTTCTTCACGCCGGCGGGCGGCGGGCGGCGCGAGGGGGAGAGCGCGGCCGAGCTGTCGGTGCGTCTGCTGGCCGAGATCCGCAGCCGAGTCCCGATCCCGGGCGCCTGATCCCTAGGCGGAGCCTCCCGGCTTCTTCTCGCGCTCCTCGCCGGCGAGGGCGGGGCTGTTGGGATCGGTCGGACCGCCCGGGACGGGCTCGCCCTTGTAGTCGTCGGGGTTGTCGACCTTCTCGCCCTTGACCTCGACGGATCCGTCCTCGTGGCGCTTCACGTCGGAGGGCCCGAGCTTGCCGGTGATGCCCTCGCCGTAGGGCTCGTCCTCGTCGACGCCGTAGGTCTTGTACTTCGCAGCGTCGCTCGGCCAGTCAGCCGGATCCTTCGGAGCGTCACCCTCCTCGAGGTCGCGCATGGTCTGAGTCGCTTTCTCGTCCCTCTCCTTGGCGGCTTGTGCTGCGTCCTGGCCGCCCTCCTCGTCCTCGCCCGGAGTGTGGTCGTCGTCGCGCTCTTCTTCCTTGGCCTCCATACGCTTCTCCCACGGGAGCTTGGTGCGGTCGGGATCAGTCGGGCCGCCCTTGATGGGCTCGGCGCGGTGGTCGTCAGGGTTGTCGACCTTCTCGCCTCCGATCTCCACCGAGCCGTCGGAGAAGCGCTTCACGTCGGGCGGGCCGAGCTTCGCGCTCAGGCCCTCGCCGTAGGGCTCGTCCTCGTTGACGCCGTAGGTCCGGTACTTCGCGGCTCCGGTCGGCCAGTCGGCGGGTTCGGTCGGCGCGTCGCCCTCCTCGAGCTTGCGCATCGTCTCGTCGGCTTCCTCTTCCTGCTGCTTGCGCTCCTCGGCCGCCGCGGTCTCGTCCGTCTTCGGCTCGTCGTTCACGTCGTTCTCGTCGCTCATGGCATCTCCCCTGAAATAATGGTCCGGCAAGTCGGCGCGCACTCTCGTTGCGTGGGGGTGAACGTTACGCGCACGCGCGCGAGTACGCGTTACCGAGGGGCGAGACCGCCGGCCGGTGTTAATCCGCGCGCCCCCGATCTGCATCGTGCTCGCGCTTTCGCGCACCGGGGATGTCGACGTTCACGGGACCTGCGCTGTGTTCCTTCGGGCGAACGTGCGTCTACCGGGCTTGTGGGCCCGGTCAGTGCACGTTCAACGTCCGGACGCGCCCACCGCTCCCGCGTGAAACGCGGTACCCAGCCGACGACGACCGGGCGGGTGGCCGGGGTCCTACTGACGATCATGCGCGAGCATGATCGGGCCAGGGACCGCGGACAGGACCCGCCCGCAGCCACGTCCGGCAGACACGCGCCGTTCCCCCACCCCCGTTAAGCGCAACAGCCGCCCTGGCGAGAGAGCGGCTCCTGCATAACGGGGGCGGGATTCGAACCCGCGACCGGCGACATTGGGGCGGACAATGGCCAGAGTTTGCGGCATGACGCGCCAGTTGCTGAGTTGCCGCACTTGTCGCCGCTGGGATGCTCAGTGGTCGCGGCGCCTAGCCCCAGCCGCCGCGCTCGGGCCGAACGGCCGGAAGCGACGAGTCTGCCGACGCTCAGGAACCCCGAGCGACCTTTAATTAGATCACCGCGTGAGACACCGGCTGCTGATCTTGGCGCTACTTATCCCCGCGGCGACCAACAGAACGGAACCGCCTCGTTACTTCGGTACTACGTCGTCTTCTGCTCCTTCGGCTCGCTCCGCGCGTCGAGCTGTATCTCCTTGTGCGCACCCGAGACGCCAGCCTCGAGCTCGCGACTGCGTTCCCGTTCCGCGTTGAGCTCCATGCCGAGGAGCAGCGCGACGTTGGTTAGCCACAACCACACGAGGAACGAGATGGCCCCACCGAGCGTCCCGTAGGTCTTGTTGTAGGACCCGAAGTTCGCGACGTAGAAGGCGAACGCCACCGAGGCCACGATCCAGACGACCAGCGCGAACGTCGCACCCGGCAGGACCGACTTGAAGCCCGGCAGCTTCACGTTCGGCGACGAGTAGTAGAGGACGGAGAAGATCCCAATCACGACGAGCAGCAGCACCGGCCACTTCGCGATGTTCCAGATCGAGACCGCGGTGTCGCCCACGCCGAGTGGGCCGGCAACCGCCTTGACGACCGGGCCGGTGAGCACGAGCGACAGCGCGACGAGCACCAACAGGATGATCATCACCAGCGTGACGAGCATCTGCAGGGGTCGCAGCTTGATGAAGCCGCGTCCCTCCGGCGTCTCGTAGATCACGTTCGAGGCGCGCATGAACGCGCCGACGTAGCCCGACGCTGACCAGAGCGCCGCCGCGATACCCACCAGCGCGAGGATGCCCGAGGTACCGCTGCTCGAGGTGACCGACTTGATCGGTCCGGCGAACGTCTGCGCCGCCGAGCCGGGGCTGACCTTCATGACGATGTCGGTGATCGTCTTGGTCGTCGACGTCGGATCGCCGAAGAAGCCGATGACCCCCACCATGGCGATCAGCGCCGGGAACATGGCGAGCAGCCCGTAGTAGGTCAAGGACGCAGCCCAGTCGGTGAGGTTGTCCTCGCTGAACTCCGTGAACGTGCGCTTGAGCGTCGCGAAGAGCCCTGTCTTCTGCTCCGCGCCGGTCGGCTTGTAGTCCTTGCGCGTCGGGCTGTTGTCCCCCTCGGCGGACTTGTGGTCTTCGCCGGACTTCTGGTCCTCGTCGGACTTGCCGTCCTCTACGCGGCGGCTTCCGCCCTCGGTCTTCTCGGCCATGGTCTCTCTCTCCCTGGGTAGCGGGGTGCTTAGACGGAGTCGCTCTTGCGGATGCGCGAGAACTCGCCCTCGTCACGATGGGTGCGTATCTCGCCACCACCTTGGCTCTTGGCCCACCGCTTGGCCGCCTGCTCCGCCTCGGCCTGGCTGCTGTGCGTAGAGACGACTCCGCCGTCTTCCTGCTTGACGTTCCAGTTGTCCCCGTCGGGGATCACGTGTGCGTTAGGCATGTGCTGCTCCTCCTCTTATCGCTTGCGACGGCCCTACCCCTGGCGCGCCAACTTGAAAAAGTACGGGGGTCCCGGGCGCCATGCCCCGAGACCCCGTCGCCCTACTGGCCGGGCCGGTAGGACCCGGGACCGGAGCTCGAACCGCCGCTCGGGCCGGAGCTGCCGCCCGAGCCCGCCCCGGAGCCACCCTCGCCCGCGCGCTCCTGCGCCTTGTCCTTGGCCTGCTCGGCCTGCTGCTGGCCGCGCTCCTTGCCCTTCTGAAGGTCGTCCTTGACATCCTCCTTCTTCTCCTTGCCCTTGTCGTAGGCGTCGCCCACCAGCTTGCCCGCGACCTCGCGGCCGCCGAGCCCGAAGGCCAGCGCCGAGCCCAACGCGACGGCGCCGATCAGCGCCGTGTAGGTGATCTTCACGATCTCCGGGGCGATCTTCAGCTCCGTGAGGATCATGAAGACGGCGATGCCCATGACCACCGCGGGGACGGCCGTGCCGATGACCTTGCCCGTCGGGGTGTCGCCCATCGTCTTGGCCACAGCTCCGCCGACAGCACCGGAGATGACGCCCGCGATCACGAAGATCAGGATCGCGACGATGACGCGCGGCAGGTAGCTCCCGATCGACGCGACAAGCGTCGTCAGCAGCGCGATCTTCAGCACGCCGATGGCGATGGAGAGAACGCCGAGGAAGATCACCCAGTAGGCGATCGACCCGATCAGCTTGGAGGGGCTGGCGCCCGGACTGACCTTCTCGACGTACTGGCCGGTCTGCCCTGAATGCAGCGCCTTGTCGAGGCCTGCCTTCTCCAGCGCCTTCGTGATGATCTTCTTGACGATCCGGGCGACGATGTACCCGATAAACAGGACGATCAGGAACCCGAGCAGCTTCGGCACGAAGGTGAGCAGGCTGTCGAGCGCCTTCTGGACGCTGTTGAGAATCTCGATTTTGGCGATCAACGGGTTTGCCTCCTGAGGGTGGTGGATAGCGAGCTACCGGCCACCCGCGAGGGGGCCGGTAGCTGAGCTTGCTTCTCTTCGGCCAGCGCGGTTAGGCGCGGTCGTCTTGATGCTCGATCTGCTCCTTGCGGACCTCGTCGGAGACGGTCTGTTCCTCGGTGACCGTGTCCTTCTCTAGGCGCACGCGCTCCTTGGGCACCACGCGCTTCTCAACGACGGGCTCCTCCGCGTGGAGCGTGACTTCGTGCTCTTGCTCGGAGATGGCCGGGCCGTCGGTCGCCTGATCGACGTTGGCGTCAGTTATCGGCTCGCGCTCCAGCCGGACTTCCTCGCGCTGCACGGGCACCGTCGTCTGCACCTGCTCGGTAACGATGTACTTGCGCAGGCGCACGCGACCAACCTCGGTCTGGCGCTTACCTACAGCCAATTCCTCTTCGGAGCGCGTCATTGCGTTTTCGGTGTTCGAGCGGCTCGTCTCATGCCCGGCGCCACGGTCGCCCTGCGGGGCACCCTCGGCCGTCACCGTGCCGCTCTCGTCATACGGGACGCCGTAGTGCTCGAAGAGGCGGGCCTCTTCTTGCTCAGAGAGCTGTCCGTCCCCATCGATGCTCGGCGCGTCCTTGACTTGAGACTTCGACACTTGAACGCGCACATCCTCGCCCGTCGGCTCAGCGCCGGCGAGCGGCACGAAGTGGGACTTCGTGCCAAACAACCCCGTGTGGACCAGCGCCCAATCAGGCTTATTCGATTCCCCGTCGGCGTAGATCTCCTCGACTTTGCCGATCTTCTCTCCGTCGGTATCGACGAGCGTGCGGCCTGGCCACTCATAGGCCTCCGTAATCTCGGTAGGCATATCGTTTCCTCCCATACCTCGCTCAACTGTCCCATTTAGTTGGGACAGACAGTACACGTGCTTCCCCCTGGCTCCGGCGCGTAAACCCGCTCAACCGCTAACACGGACAGTCTGTCCCAGATCGGGCCAATTGGGCCGGCACAGTGCCTCGGCGACCGAGGATGGCTAGATTTTGTGTTGGTGAGCCAGTCCGCCCCCGGCGCCGATGATCAAAGCTCCCCGGCGAATCCGGAGGTGCTGCGGGCTGACGCTCTGGCGAGCCGGTCGCGCATCCTGGCAGCGGCCGGAACCGTGGCCGGGGAGCGCCGGATGAGCATGATCGAGATAGCCGCCGCGGCCGGAGTTAGTCGCTCAACCCTCTACAGACACTTCCCGACCCGCCATGCGCTCCAACGCTCGCTCGAAGACCAGGCGGCCGCACCTGCGCACGTCACACCAACCGACCGCGTGGTCGCGATGCCGTTCCAAGCCCCCGGGCACCTTGGTCGCGATCGACCACTAGCCCTAGAAGTCACTCACATTCTCGAAGAGGTTCCGCCTTACCTCGTGCCCGACCAGCTTGTCGCCGAAGCGCGTCGGCTGGGAGGCGTGCCCGTCGCTCTCTACGTCATCGACATCGACGGCTCTCATCTCTTGCGACTCGCGGGCTCTGAGGAGTTCCCCGAGCAGCTACAAGACCCACCAGCCGTCGGGCCCGAAATCGCCCCCGAAGGGGTGCCCGGGCTGGAAGCCAAACTGCGCGAGCAACTCCCCGGGTGCGTGGTGGTTCCGCTCTGGCTGCGAGGCCGGGTCATCGGGCTGCTGCTTTGCATAGGGCAGCCCGTGGCGGCCCTGGACGACATTGCGACCCAGGGAGCCGCGGCGCTTGAGCTCGCCAATGACTACACAGACTTCATCGAAGCCGCCCGTCGGCGCAAGCCCACTTCCGCCGCTGCCGAGATACAGCAAAACCTGTTTCCCCCGCGGATCGTCCGCATTCAAGGCGCCCAGCTCGCCGGAGTGCTCCTACCCACCTACGAGGTCGGCGGCGACTGGTTTGATTTTGTCGATAACCGCGACGGCGCGTGGCTCGCGATAGCCGGAACCGCCGGGACGGGCGCGACCGCCGCCGGACTAAGCGCCTCGGCGCTCGGCGCGTTACGAGCCGCAAGACGCAGCGGCGAAGACCTTGAGCACGCAATCCAAAGCATGCATAAGACCGTGAAGCAACTCGGAAACCCGCAATTCGAAGTCACCGCGCTCATCGCACGCTGGCGAGCAGCAACACGAACCCTCACCTGGGTCAACTGCGAAAACCCGCCGGCATACCTCGCGACACCGGCCGGAGAGCTCACCGAACTCACTAGTCCCGACCATCCCCCGCTCGGGACCGGCGACGAAGACCGTACTTTCACGCCCACGCAAAGACAGCTGCAACCGGGCGAACGAGTCATTCTCGTGACCGACGGGATCACCAAACGCCGCACGCAGGACGGCGGCCACTTCGGCAAAAGCGGCATCGAACAAACCCTCGCCGAAATTGAAAATCCGACCGCTGCGGCGACAGCCATCGCGCTGCAACGAGCCGTCACCAACAGTTGGAAAGAACCGCTCGAAGACGACGGCACCATCGCAGTTATGGCCATCTCCTAACGCGAGACGCCCATCACAGTGCCCCGCCCGGAGGTCATGGCCGAGCTTGAGCGGGAAGCCGGCTTCTGCTCCTCGTCGCGAGCAGTAGCCGCCGCTGCTCACGTCGCGCTCCTGCATTCACGCGAAAGCGGCGTTGGAGCGACTCGACGAGGCGCGAACGTTCACGCACCGTGGTCCTGACACCGGTAGATGCACGTTCGCGGACGGAACATCGTGCCGGACGCGCCCGTCGCTCCCCCCGTGCGCGAAACGCGGTAGTCCATCCGGGACCGCCCTCCGCTTCTCCTCGCCATGGTGGTGGCCTGGTCCCCGGTGATGCGTTGACAGCTTGTTAGTGCGGTTTTGATCGGCGTGGGGAGCGCCGGAGTCTCGCCCGGAGGGCGAGGCGGAGG
>JBBPXY010000035.1:0-5543 GCA_038200435.1 Solirubrobacterales bacterium | reverse complement strand
TCTTTCTCTCCGAGCCCAGGTTCGACGGGCTGCCGCTCGTCCTCGAGACCCCGGGAGCCGACCGGAAGGGCCCGAGCGCGGCCGACCTCGCGTACGTCAGCGAGCTGCGCGAGCGCGGGCGGGCGGCGCGGGCCGGCTAGTCGCCGGCGGGACGGGTCCAGGAAGGAAAGCGTCCGAACCGACGGTTTCTGTCCACGGGGATCCGGCTTGGCGATCTGTGGACAAAAACCTTCGCTATGCGGCGGTTTCTGTCCACGACCGCGCATCTGTGTCGCCTATGGACAGAAACCGTCGGTCGCCGGAGCGCCTCTCGCACTGCCTCCTAGATGCAGTTTCGCTGGACTACGCCGCGGCCGGCGTAAGCGCCGGCCCGAGCAGGTGGTCGAGCTCGGCGCGCAGGCTGGCGCAGGGGGCGACGCGGTAGCCGGAGCCCAGCTTGAGGCGGCGAGGGCCGGCCGCTGTTTGCATCTCCAGAACGACCTCCGACTCGCCTGGGAAGTTTTCGAGCAGGGCTTTCAGCTCCTCGACGATCGTGGCGGCCACGGCACCCGCGTCGAGCGAGAGCTTGAGCGCCCCCGGTCCGGCGGCGACCTTCGCGGCCTTGACCTTGGCGGTCTCGATCTCCTCCTCCGACGGAGCGAAGGGCTCGGCGTCCTGCACCACGAGGCACGTCTTGTCGGCGTCCTTGTGGTCCACCTTGCCTCGCACGAGCACGACGGAGTCGACACCGAGCGCGCCCTCGTAGGCGGCGAGCGCCTTGCCGAAGACGAGGATCTCCATCGACCCCTCGAGGTCGTCGAGCGTGGCGAACATCATGGGGTCCCCCTTGCGCGTACGGATCTTCTTGGCGGCGGTGATGATCCCGCCCGAGGTGACCCATTCACCGTCACGCCGCGCGCTGAGCTCGGTGATGGAGCCGTCGACGCGCATCCGCAGCGCCTCGCGTAGCGGCTTGAGCGGATGGGCGGATATGAAGAGCCCGATCGACTCCTTCTCGAGCGCGAGCAGCTCGGCCTGGTCGAACTCCTCCGAAGGGATCGGCGGGTGGCTGGGCGCCGCGAAGGGCGAAGGTGTTTCGTCCGCGCCGCCTGTTCCCCCGCCTCCGAGATCGAAGATGGAGCCCTGCCCGATCTGGGCGTCGAGCTGAGCTTTCTGCCCCGCGCCCTGCGCCTGCTCGAGCACCAGCAGCATCCCACGCCGCGAAGCGCCCGTCGAGCCGAACGCACCGCATTTGATGAGCGCCTCGATCGCCTTCTTGTTCACGCAGCGGCAGTCGACCCGGGCGCAGAAGTCCCAGATCGAAGTAAACGGCCCGCCCTCCGCGCGGGCCTCCTTGATCGCCTCGACGGCCTGGAAGCCGACGCCCTTGACCGCGTCGAGCCCAAAGCGAATGTTGCCCTGAACGACCATGAACTCGTGGTCAGATTCGTTGACGTCGGGCGGCAGGATCTCGATGCCCATCTGCTCGGCCTGGGTGGCAAAGAACGGCACCTTGTCCTTCGTGTCCATCACCGAGGAGATCAGCGCGGCCATGTACTCCGCGGGGTAGTTGGCCTTGAGCCAGCCCGTGCGATAGGAGATCAGGGCGTAGCAGGCGGCGTGACTTTTGTTGAAGGAGTAATCAGCCGACTTCTCGTTGGTAGCCCACAGCAGGTCGGTCACCGCGGCGGTCGTTCCCGATGCCGCGCACCCGGCGAAGAACTCCGGCTTGAGCTCGGCCATGGCCGCGCGGTTCTTCTTGCCGATCGCCTTGCGGAGGTCGTCGGCTTTGGCTCCCGAGAAGCCGGCGAGCTCTTTGGCGATCCGCATCGCCTGCTCTTGGTAGAGGATGACGCCCTTGGTCGACTCGACGATCGGCCGCAGGCGCTCGTCGGGGTACGAGATCGAGTCGGGGTCGCGCTTGCCACGCGCGTAGGTGGGGATCTGATCCATCGCGCCCGGGCGGTAGAGCCCGCCGACGGCGACGAGGTCCTCGAACTCGGTCGGGCGCACCTTGGTGAGCGCGGCGCGCATTCCCTCCGACTCGAACTGGAAGACACCGACGGAGTCGCCGCGGGCGAGCATCTCGTAGGTCTTGGCGTCGTCGAGCGGCAGAGCCGACATGTCCGGCCGGTCGCCGGTCGAGCGCTCGACGATGTCGAGCGCGTCCTCGATCACGTCGAGGTTGCGGAGGCCGAGGAAGTCCATCTTGAGCAGGCCTATGTCCTCGATGGGCTTCATCGAGAACTGCGTCACCGTGCGGTAGACCCGGTCGCCGTTCTCGTCGACCTGGTTGGCGTCGGCGAGCTGCAAGGGGACGATGTCGGTCAGCGGCCGGTCGGCGATGACCACCGCGGCGGCGTGGATCGAGGAGTTGCGAACGATGCCCTCGAGCCCGACCGCGACGTCAACGATCTGCTTGGCCTGCGGATCCTCCGCCACCGCCTTGGCCAGCTCGGCGCCGGGCTTGAGGCAGTCCTCGAACGAAGGCGGGCGACCCATGATCGGGTCGGGGATGAGCTTGGCGAGCTTGTCGCCCGCGCCGTAGTCGTGACCCAGGACGCGGGCCGCATCGCGCGTGGCTGCGCGCGGGAACATCTTGCCGAAGGTGACGATCTGGGCGACGGACTCCTTGCCGTACTTCGCGGTGACGTAGCGGATGACCCGGTCGCGCCCGCGCACCGAGAAATCGATGTCGATGTCGGGCATCGACACGCGCTCCGGATTGAGGAAGCGCTCGAAGAGCAGGTCGTAGCGCAACGGGTCGATGTCGGTGATCCGCAGGCTGTAGGCGATGATCGAGCCTGCCGCCGAGCCACGGCCCGGGCCGACCGCGATGCCGTTGGCCTTCGCGTAGGCCACGAAGTCCCACACGATCAAGAAGTAGGCGTTGAAGCCCATGCGCCCGATGACGCCGAGCTCCATCTCCGCGCGCTCGCGGGCGGCGGCCGGCACCGGATCGCCGTAGCGCTCGCGCAGCCCTTCCTCGACCAGCGCGCGCAGGTGCTCCTCCTCGGAGACTCCCTCAGGAGTCGGGTAGCTCGGGATGAGCTGCTTGCCGAGCTCGAGGGTGACATCGCAACGCTCGGCGATCTCGAGGGTGGTAGGCACCGCGTCGGGCCACTCGGCGAACGCCGCCGCCATCTCGCCCGAATCCTTGAGGTAGAACTCATTGGTCGAGAACGACATCTTCGGCTCGGCCAGGGTCGACTTGGTCTGCACGCATAGCAACGCCGAGTGGTGGTGGTAGTCCTCGCGCCTCAGGTAGTGGACGTCGCCCGCGGCGACCAGCGGGCGGCCGACTTCGCGGGCGATGCGCACGACGCCCTCGTTGACCTTGTCCTGCTCGGGCAGCCCGTTCTTCTGCACCTCGAAGTAGACCTGCTCCGGGCCGAAGGCGGCCATCAGCTCGTCGGCGTGTGCGCGCGCCTCGGCGGGGCGCTCGCTGAGCAGGCGCTGGCAGAACCGGGACTGCAGGCAGCCGGTGAGCACGATCACGCCTTCGGCGTGGGCGGCCAGCAGCCCCATGTCCACCGAAGGCTTGCCGCGGTGTAGCCCCTCGAGGTAGCCGGCCGAGGAGAGCTTCACTAGGTTGCGGTAGCCGGCGTCGGTGCCGGCGAGCAGCGTGAGGTGGTTGCGCTCCACCCGCCCCGTGGGCCTCGCGAGGTGGTCGTCGACGACGTAGACCTCGCAGCCGACGATCGGCTTGATGCCGTGCTTGGACGCCGCCTTGCAGAGCTCGACCGCGCCGTTCATCACGCCGTGATCGGTGAGCGCAAGGGCCGGCTGGCCGAACGACGCGGCTCTCGCGGCGAGGGCGTCGATCTTGCACGCGCCGTCGAGAAGCGAGTACTCCGAGTGCACGTGGAGGTGGGCGCAGGAAGGAGTGCTCACGGGCCTCCCATGCTAGGAGCCGGGGCGGATGGCCCGAGGGGGCACTTGGCGCTCTTTGCGCGGTTCAACCGGCTGCGGATGACGATTCGTCCTGCACGCGCGCGATCCAGCCTTGAACGAGTGCCACAGCTCCCGCCTCGCCGCGGATCGACGCCCGCTCGCCCTCAGGTAGCCGGGCGCCCGCGAGGAGGGGAAGCAGCGCACCGGGGGTGCACGCCACCGTGGCCGCCGCGCGGCCCTCGGGGGCGGCTCTGCTCACTCTCGGGGCCTGTCCGTCACGAATGGAAAGAAAGGCGCGGGATCCTCTCGAACCGGTGGTCTCGTGCTGAATCGTGAAGGTGTGGCCCGCCGTCCACGCCGGGACTATTGCCCGCGCCAGCAGCGTATAGGCGAGCTCTGGGTCGAGCTCGACACCGACGCGCGCAAGCTCCGCGAAGCCGTTGGGAGCCCGGACCAGCGCGCGCAGCACCTCGGCACGCTTGCGCCGGCCGCGTAGGCGCGGGCGGCCCGGCGGAAGGAGCCAGGTGCGGACGCTGGAAGCCAGGAGGAGACGGCCGACCGCCTCGGGCGACCCGGCGAGGCGGAACTCCGGCTTGCGCCCTGACGCCGGCTGGTTGCCAGCTACGACCGCGGCTCGTCCCGGCGCGGCGTCGACGCTCACCGGCTCGACTCCGTTGAGCTCGAACGTGAACGTCACCGGCTCCTCTGCCACCATGCCGAGGGCGGGCAGCAGACGCAGCGCGAGCCTCGCGGCCACGGCGGGCTCATCTTCTCCGAGCCGCGCTATCGCGGCGGGCAGCCAGCGCGGTGGGGGCCGCTGAGCGTTCGGCTCCGGGCGAGATGGCGTTCCGGGCTCAGGCTCACGCGCAGACTTGGGCTGGTCCAAGGCTTCAGCCTGCGCCGGCGGTGTGTCTTCCTCGGCTTGCGCACGCAGGCGCGCCCTGGCTTCGTCGAGGCGCTCGACGCTGATGCTCCGGGTGGGCTCGCTCGAAGCAGGTCCGCCGAGCGCACCCAGGCGATCGCGGAGCTCGGCGAGGCCTGGCAGCGGCGCGGGCGGCGCGACGGGGACCACCGGCACGGCCGCGGGCTCGGCCCGCAGGAGCGCCAGCTCTTCGCGCAAGACCTCGAGCGCCTCGCGTACGCGCGCTGTCACCTGCTGCTGTTGGGCAAGGGCTGTCTCCGCCACCTGACGAGCCGCGCGTTCGCGCCTGAGCTCGTCGCCCAGTTCCCGTGCTCCCTCCACGACCCTGTGTTGCATCTCCAGGCGCGAGGCCATGTCGCGGGTCAGCTCGCGCGCCTCGGAGAGCATCCGCTCGCCGCGAGCCTCGGCCGCCCGCCCGGCGATCAGCCGTCGCTCGCCCTCGAGGCCGAGCGGTGGCCCCACGGCGGGGACACGGAGCGCCGGCCTGGGGTCCTTCGCCTGGGCCGCGGCCTCGGCGAAGGCGCGTTCCGCCCCGAACGCGGCGAGATTGAATGGAGCGCTCGACGGCGGCGCACGAGGCTGCGGCGCAGGCTTGTGCCGCCGGCGCGTCGCCGCCGCGGCGGCGGCGCGCCGGCGGGGCGAGGCGGCGGGCCCGCCTCCGTCGGCGACCTCGAGCGGGGCCGTCAATCTCGCCGCGGGGCGGGCGGACCGGGCCGTAGCCGCGGCCGCCGGCCCGGCGGAGGCCCCC
>JBBPXY010000034.1:0-7834 GCA_038200435.1 Solirubrobacterales bacterium | reverse complement strand
TGCGGCGTGACAAGCACGTCGCGCACGCCCTCGGCGGAGAGCCGGCGCGCGTGGCGCACGCTGTCGGCGATCGACTCCGCGCCGTCGTCCACCCCGGGTAGGAGATGGCAGTGAAGGTCCACGTAGGACATATGGGTACTTCCCTTCTGACGGATCGTCGGTGTCCGCCGGTTGGCTCTTTGCTGTTTACGCCAGCGACGCTAGCAGCAAGAAACCCCTGCACAAGGGCGGTTCACGAGATGGAAACAGGTGCCGGGGACGGCCCGGTGGCCCGTGATCCGGGGAGGGGAAGAGTGAGCTGAATCCCCACCCCGTCCTTTTCTGTCCACGGAGACCCGAGGCTCGGGGCCGTGGACAGTTGAGGCCGTATAGCGACCTCTTCTGTCCACAGCGTGTCTCGAGGGCGAGCCGTGGACAGAAAAGGACATGCGGCCCCTTCGACCCGGACGCCTTCCTGGATCATGTCCCGGACTCGGATCCGGGCCCCTACGAGCGCGAGATGTCCACCGGCGTGCCGATCGGCACCCGGCGCGCGAGGCGGGTGATCGCCGCGTTGGCCACGCGGATGCAGCCGTGGCTGACGTTGCGGCCCAGCGCGGAGGGGTCGCTGGTGCCGTGAATGCCCACCTGCCCGTTACCACCCTCGAACGACGTGTAGACGGGTGAGAAGGCCGACAGGCCGAATGCGTACGGGCCGTAGAACCCGTTTGGATTGGGAGGCTTGACGAGGTCGGTCACGTAGTAGCGACCGGTCGGCGTGGGCGAGAGCGCCTTCCCCGTCGCGATGCGCCCGCGCTCGACGATCCGGCGGCCCTTCCAGACCTCGATCCGGTGGCCCGTCAGGTTGATCCTGATGCGGTAAGGGTCCTGGGCGAGGGTCACGTCGGCCTCCCGGATCCACCCCTGGCGGCGGTTGGGGCGCGCCGGGACGTAGGCCCGGATCCACCCCGGGCGCCGTGCGGTCACGAGGAACACGAGGGGTATGCGATGGCCGTCGAGACGTCGCTCGGCGATACGCAGCGCTGGGCTCCGGGCGCCCGGGTGCCCGAACACCGCGACTCGTCGCCCTCGGGCACGCGCGACCACGCTAACGCCACGCGGCAGAGGGGACTGCGCGGCGGAGGCCGAGAACTTGGCCGGGCTGCGGGGCTGCCTCGGAGGAGCGAAACCGCGTGCCGCGACCGCCGGCTTGTCATTGCGGCCCGCCAGGGTTGCGCTCACCAACAGCGCCACGCCCGCGGAGAGAACGAGTAAGACGGCGCCTGTGAGGAGGGTGCGCGTGCGTGTTCGGAAGAAGCGGTGCATAAGAGTACGGGGACCGGTCCCGCGCATCCTGGCGCGGACCGGCCCCCGGAGAGCCTCTTTCGGGTGGCTACCTAACCGGTGACGCTCGGGTTGCCCGACGTCGCCCCGCCTGCGGACGCGCTGGGCATGCTGGTGATGAACCCGGTGCCCTGCACGGCCGCGAGCACGGCCGACATGGTCAGCGAGGACTGGAACGACTCCGGAGCCGGCGACGGGCTCGAGCCGTTGCCGACGATGTTCCGGATCCAGCTCGCGTGGCGCGCCTCGATCGCAAGGATCGATGCCGCCGACTTCAATACGGCCTTGGCCTTGATGTTGCCGGCCTGGCCGAGGTAGGCCTTGACGCCGGTGTCTTCGAGGACGATCGACGTCTGCTGGAACGTCGACTGGCTCGCGGTGGTGCCCTTGAAGTTGAACTGGGGCTCCTTGACCGCCGAGCTGCCCAGTACCGACTTCAGCGTGGTCACGTGAGTCTTCTCGTGCGCAGCCACGACGTCGGCGAACTTCTTGGTCTCGCCTTTCAACGCGCCCTTGGACAACGCCTCGGCGTAGAACGCCGACTCGAGGTACTCGAGCGTGAGGGCGAAGTTGAGAATCGCCACGTCGCCCTTCGACGCGCCGCCCTGGGCGAAGGCCCCGGCCGGCAACGCGGCAAACGCCGCGCCTGCACCCATGAATGCACCGGTGCGCCGCAGAAACGCCTGACGGGTGTGCCCGTCCACCTTCGATGCTGCTTCTTCGATGGCTCCGTCGCGGTCCAGCTCAGCGAAGCCCGGGAGATCTGTATTTGACATGAACTGAGGTTTCCTTTCTCTCGAGATCGCCGGCTAGCCCTTGATGAAGCCGGTTGCCTTGACGGCGGCCAGCACTTCGTCCATCGTCTTGGCAGGGTTGAACGCGTCGGGTGCCGGGACAGGATCGCTGCCACGGCCGTTGATGTCGCGAATCCACGCGGCGTGCCGCGCCTCGATCGGGAGGATCGAGCCCGCCGCCATCAGCACGGCCGGGGTCTTGATGTTCGTGACCTGGCCCTCGTAGGCCGTCACGCCCGTATCCTCGAGCACCTGTGCGGTGGCCGCGAACTTCTTCGGGTCACTCGTGGTGCCCTTGAAGTCGAAGGACGGCTTCTTGACCGCCTTCGATCCGAGGGTCGAGAGCAGCGCCTGTACGTGCGCCGCCTCGTGACCGGCGACCACCTGGGCGAACGTCGCCAGCGATCCCTGGAGCTTCCCGCTCGCCACTGCGCGCTGGTAGAACGTCGACTCGAGGTACTCCAGCGTGAGCGCGAAGTTCAGGATCGTGACGTCGCTCTTGGGCAGACCGCCGCCCTGGGCGCCGGCGACCGCAAGCGGTACCCCGCCCAGCAGCAGTCCTCCGCCGACGAACGCGCCGGTCTTGCGCAGCAGCGAGCCGCGCGTGTCGCCTGATGCTTCGGCCTCTGCCACGGCCGCAGCCGTTTCGCGCAGTGCGCCGTCTCGGTCGACTTCCTCGAGAGTGAGGCCGTCGTGGGACTCCGACATTGGTCGGTCCTTTCGTCGGGTGAGGATTACCTGCTTGTCGTGGTGTTGCGCGTGAATCCCGCAAACGGTTCACTCGGGTCAGCAAACGGGCACAACTGCGCCGTCGTTGAGAGCATGTGCTCATGCGAACGCTGCCTACCCTCCGCCTCTGCACCGCCGTCTTCCTCGGCGGCTGCGCGGGCACGGTCGCACGAGTCGCCCTAGCCCAGGCGTGGCCCACTAATTCCGGGCGCTGGCCCTGGGCCACGTTGCTCGCCAATCTGGCGGGCGCGGCGCTGCTCGGCCACCTCGTCGCGCGCGATACGGGCCGCGGCCTGCTCGCCACCTACCGTCGCCCGCTACTGGGTATCGGGTTCTGCGGCGCCCTGAGCACCTTCTCCACCATGCAGCTCGAGTTGCTGGAGATGCTCGACCGCGGGCGCGGCGCGCTGGCTGCCGGCTACGTCGTAGCGAGCCTCGGCCTGGGATTTGCCGTCGTGCTCATCGCGTCGAGCCTGACCCGCCGAGCTCGGGCTCTCGCGTGACGTTGTGGGAGTGGTTGGCGCTCGCAGTGCTCGGCGGCACCGGGGCGCTCGCCCGCTTCGGCCTCGAGTCGTTCTTGGCCTCCCGGCGCGGTGCTGAGCTGCCGCTCGGCACGGTCGTCGTCAACCTCTCCGGCGCGGCGCTCCTCGGCCTGCTGATCGGCCTCGCCGCGCACGGCCGCACGCTCACCCTTCTCGGCGCGGGCGTGCTCGGCTCCTATACGACCTTCTCGGGGTGGCTCGTACAGAGCCACGCGGTGGCGGCGCGCGGCGCGCGGCGGACGGCCGCGCTCAACGTCGCCGGCAGCCTCGTGGCGGGGTTCGCCGCCGTCGCGCTTGGGCGCCTGCTCGGCGGGGGCTGATCGGCCTCCGAACGCAACCGCGGCGCCTCGCGCCGGGTGTCACAATGTTGTTACAAAGTCCGGCCGTCCGGTACTATGTGACTTGTCGTCGGGGACCGAGCAGCACCGGTCGAGCCGCAAGTTCTCTCTTGCCTCTCTATGGTCCGCGACGCCGGTGATCAGCCATGCCCGATTCCGCTCACAACCACCTCCCGCCCGAAGATGAACGGCAAGCCCGTGGGTCGCGGTGCAGTGGCCGGGGCGCTCCTGGTCGCATGCATGCTGCTGGGGGCGGGCATCGGAGCGGGGCTCGGATCGTTGCTCGGCGCCACGGCGCTTCTGGCCATCGCCGGCGTGTTCGCCGGCCTCGTGGGCGGGTTCGCTCTTGTCTACGCGCGCTTTAAGGACCTCTGACGGCGTGCGCGTCGTCCGCTATCTCGACCTCGTCGTCCTGGCGGTCGCGCTCCCCATCTTCCTGGTCGCGCACCTGCCGGTCCTCGGTTGGGCAGCCATCACCGCCGGATGGTGCGCGCAGCGCGTGATCGACGCGTACACCAAGCGCCGCGCCGCGGCCTCAAAAGACCCGCGCACCGTCGCCGGGCTCCTCACGGGATCGATGATCGGACGCGGCTGGCTCGTGGCGCTTACCATCTTCGGCGTCGGCCTCTACAAGCGCGAGGCGGGCCTCGCCGCCGCCGTTCTCGCCATCGCCCTCTTCACCATCTACTTCACGGTTCAGATCACCACGCGTCCGTTCGAGGACCGCTCTTGAAGACGCGTACGAAGGGTCTCATCGCGGCCGCCGTCCTGTTGGTGCTGATCGTCGTCACGTTCGCCGCATTCGGCAGCGCCGGCAAGAACGACGCCTTCCAGCCGCAGAACGAGTTCAAGCTCGAGCCCTGGATCAACCTGAAGCTCGGCCCGGTGGACATGTCCATCAACAAGGCCGTCTTCTACCTGTTCCTCGCGTCGGTCCTGACCATCCTGACCATGACGTACATCGCGCGGCGCATGCAGTCAAAGCCCAACCGCGTGCAGACGCTCGTCGAGATGTCCTACGGCCTCATGCGCGACAACATCACGCGTGGCAACATGGACAACAAGATGGCGTCGAAGTGGTTCGGCTTCATCGCCACCGTCTTCCTCTTCATCTGGTTCTCGAACATGATCGGCTACCTGCCGCTGCCCACCAGCGAGGAGAAGGTCAACGTCTTCGGCGTGCATATCCCGTCGCTCGCGATCTACGCGGCGACCGCCAACCTCTCCGTGCCGCTCGTCCTGACCCTTGTCGTCTGGATCTCCTACCACATCGAGGGCATCCGGGCCAAGGGGTTCGTGGGCTACCTCAAGGGCTGGGTTCCGGGTGGCGTGAGCGGTGCCGCCGCGATCCCCCTCTTCGTGATCGAGGTCATCTCGCAGTTCGTCCGGATCGTCTCGCTCTCCGTGCGACTCTTCGCCAACATCTTGGCGGGCCACCTGCTCATCCTCTTCATGGGCGGCGGGCTCGTGGTGCTGCTTGGCCTGGCCGCGCTCGGCTGGCTGACGGCGCCGATCGCGATCGCTTTCTTCATCTTCGAGGTCGGGCTGGTGGCGACGCTCCAGGCGTTCATCTTCGCGACACTCGCGTCCATCTACCTCGGCGAAGCCACCGCCGCCGGTCACTGACTCCCTCCAGACAACCGCAGGAAAGGAAACGTCATGCTCTCAACACTCGCAGCCGCCATGGCCGCCGACCCCACCAAGGGCCTGAAGGCCATTGCCCTCGGCGTGGGCGCCGGCCTGGGCACCATCGGCCCTGGCGTTGGCGTCGGCTACATCTTCGGCAAGGTCATCGAGTCGGTGACCCGCCAGCCCGAGATGCGCGACGAGATCACGTCGATCCAATGGCTGGGCTTCGCCCTGACCGAGGCGATCGTGTTCTACGCCTTCATCTTCGGCCTGATCGCGTTCTTCCTCTAGGCCGGTACGGAGATGCCTTCGCTACCAGTAGCCGAGTCGGGGGGCGGGTCGTTCCTCGTCTCCCCGAGCCTCGGCCTCATGATCTGGACGCTCATCGCGTTCGTCGGCACGATGCTCGTGCTGCGGCGCTTTGCGCTGCCCAAGATCCAAGAGGCTCTCGACAAGCGCCAGAAGGCGATCGAGGACTCCATCGACGCCTCCGAGCGCACGCGTGTCGAGGCCGACAAGCTCCTGTCGGAGTACCGCGAGCGGCTGAAGGACGCCCGCCAGCAGGCCGAGGAGATCGTCACGCGCGCACGGCATGCGGGCGACGTCCACGAGCAGGAGTCTCAGGCCGAGGCCAAGCGCAAGCGCGAGGAGATGATGGAGGACACGCGGCGCGACATCCAGCAGGAGACCAAGCGCGCCATCCAGCAGATCCGCGGTGAGGTAGCCGACCTCACGGTCATGGCCACCGAGAAGGTCACGCGCAAGACGCTCGACGGAGACGACCAGCGCCGCCTCGTGGAGGAAGCGCTGGGTGAGCTCGACTTCCAGAGCCTCGCCGGCTCCTCGTCCGGCGGGCAAGAGGGCAAGTAGCCGCCCGATGGAGAAGATCGCGGAGGTCTACGCGCGCTCGCTGTTCGAGATCGCGCAAGAGGAGGACAAGCTCGATCCCATTCGGGAGCAGCTCGGCGAGTTCTCCGAGGCGCTGGGCGAATCGCACGACCTCTCGGTGTTCTTCTTCTCGCCCTACTTCT
Source organism: Solirubrobacterales bacterium (assembly GCA_038200435.1). GTDB lineage: Bacteria > Actinomycetota > Thermoleophilia > Solirubrobacterales > Solirubrobacteraceae > JBBPXY01. Next base: position 1,448 of record JBBPXY010000034.1, on the reverse strand, counting down.
CCACCCAGGAGAAGAAGGACGGGCTCGACAAGCTGCTCCAGGACGCCGACGAGACGTTCGTCAACTTCCTCGAACTGCTGCTGGAGCATCACCGCATGCCGGCCATCCACCGCATCCGTCGTCAGTACGAGACGCTGTGGGAGGGGGAGAACCAGCTGCTGCCGGTCGAGCTGACAAGCGCCATCGAGCTCGACGAGGCAACCGTCACTTCGCTTGGCGACAAGATCGGTGAGCAGACCGGCCGCCAGGTCAAGCTCACGAGCCGGGTCGATCCCGACATCCTGGGTGGCATCGTCCTTCGCGTCGGCAACTCCATTCTCGACGCGTCCATCAAAAGTCGTCTGAACCAACTTCGCAAGCAGGTCGCGCAGGGCTAGTCCCTCCGCGCCGTCCGCCTTCACTTAGAGGAGCCAGAGCCGTCAAATGCAGATCAAGCCCGACGAGATCACCTCAATCCTCAAGAGCCGCATCCAGGGGCTCGACGTCGAGTCCGCCGACCTGGCCGAGGTCGGCACCGTCCTCTCCGTCGCCGACGGCATCGCTCGCGTGCACGGCCTCGAGAACGCCATGTCGCTCGAGATGCTCGAGTTCCCCCACGACGTCACCGGCCTCGCGCTGAACCTCGAGTCCGACAACGTCGGCGTCGTGCTCTTCGGCGACTGGGAGCAGATCGTCGAGGGCGACACCGTCAAGCGCACCAAGCAGCTGCTCGAGATCCCGGTCGGCGAGGAGCTGCTCGGCCGCATCGTCTCGCCGCTCGGCGTGGCGCTCGACGGCAAGGGCGACATCACCACCGACAAGACCCGGCCGGCCGAGTTCAAGGCTCCGGGAGTCGTCCAGCGCCAGCCGGTCGTGGAGCCGATGCAGACCGGCCTCAAGGCCATCGACTCGATGATCCCCATCGGCCGCGGCCAGCGCGAGCTGATCATCGGCGACCGTCAGACTGGCAAGAGCGCGATCGCGATCGACACGATCATCAACAACGCCGAATCCGGCGTGGTCTCGATCTACGTGGCGATCGGGCAGCGCATGGCCACGGTCGTGCAGCTCGCCGAGACGCTCAAGGAGAACGGCGCACTCGACAACACGATCATCGTCGCCGCGCCCGCCGATGAGGCGGCGCCGATCAAGTTCATCGCTCCCTACGCGGGCTGCGCGATGGCCGAGCACTTCCTCTACGACGGCAAGCACGCCCTCTGCATCTACGACGACCTCACCAAGCACGCCTACGCCTACCGGCAGATGTCGCTGCTGCTGCGCCGCCCGCCGGGTCGCGAGGCCTACCCGGGCGACGTCTTCTACCTCCACTCCCGCCTGCTCGAGCGCGCCGTGAAGCTCAACGACGAGCTCGGAGGGGGGTCCCTACCGGCGCTGCCCATCATCGAGACGCAGGCGGGCGACGTGTCGGCCTACATCCCGACGAACGTGATCTCGATCACCGACGGGCA
>JBBPXY010000033.1:0-10954 GCA_038200435.1 Solirubrobacterales bacterium | reverse complement strand
CCGCCCTCGAGCATGATCGCCAGGTAGTAGAGCGAGGCGTCGGGATCCGAGCCGCGGGTGGCCTTGATCCACGCCGAGATCGTGTCGTAGTGCTGGTCAGCGTCGCGGTCATAGCGGATCGCCTTGCGCTGGAGTGAGTCCTCGGCCACCTCCAGGGTCACTCCGCCCTCGGCCGTCTCGAGCGCGAGTTCCAGCGCCGCGAGGGCAGTGCGGGCGTCGCCGCCCGAGCGCTCGGCCAGGAACTCGAGCGCCTCCGGAGCCACGCGTGCCTCCTCCGGGGTGGCGCGCTCGAGCAGCCCGCCAACCTCCTCCGCGGTCAGCGCGTGTAGCTCATACACCTGCGCGCGGGAGAGCAGCGCCGCGTTGACCTCGAAGTACGGGTTCTCCGTGGTCGCCCCGATGAGCGTGACCAGTCCCTCTTCGACCGCGGGCAGCAGCGCGTCCTGCTGGGCCTTGTTGAAGCGATGGATCTCGTCGAGGAAGAAGATCGTCGGCTCGCCCGAGGTGTCGCGACGGTGGCGGGCGCGCTCGAGCACCGCGCGCACCTCGGCCCGCCCCGCCTGCACGGCGCTCTCCTCCTCGAAGGCGGCCCGCGCGCTCGAGGCCACGATGCGCGCGAGGGTCGTCTTGCCGCTGCCGGGAGGGCCGAACAGGACCATCGAGTGCGGGCGGCCCTGCTCGATCGCCGAGCGCAAAGCGGTGCCTTCAGCCAGGAGGTGCTCCTGCCCGACGAACCCCTCCAGGGAGCCGGGGCGCATGCGTGCCGCCAGAGGCGCGTCCGCGGCCGGGCCGGAGGCCGCCCGGTCGTCCGGGTTCTCGAAGAGTGAGTCCACCCGCGTAGCATGGCGCGCATGAGCGACGAGCTCCAAACCGAAGCCGTAGAGGTCCTCCAGCGGCTGCTGCGCTTCAACACCGTCAACCCCCCAGGCAACGAGCGGGCCGCGCAGGAGTACCTGGCCGCCTACCTCACCGAGGCCGGGTTCGAATGCAAGCTGCTCGGGGCGCGGGAGGAGCGGCCCAACCTGATCGCCCGGCTACGCGGGGCCGCACCTGGCGACGGGCCGACCCTCGGGCTCCTCGGGCACGTCGACACCGTGCTCGCCACTCCTTCCGACTGGCAGCACGATCCGTGGTCAGGCGAGCTGGCGGACGGCTTCGTCTGGGGCCGGGGCGCGCTCGACATGAAGTCGCAGGTGGTGGCCGAGATAGTCGCCGCCGCGACGCTCGCGCGAGAGGGCTGGCGCCCGGCGCGGGGCGAGCTGCTCGTGATGGCCGTCGTCGACGAGGAGACGGGCGGGGAGCTCGGCGCGCGGTGGCTCTGTCAGGAGCATCCCGAAGAGGTGCGCTGCGACCTGCTGCTCAACGAGGGCGCCGGCCCGGTGATCGAGTACGAGGGCAGGCGCCTGTACGGCGTCTGCTGTGCGGAGAAGGGCGTCTTCCGTTTCAAGGTGAGAACCCACGGCCGGGCGGGCCACGCCTCGATCCCGAGGATGGCCGACAACGCGCTGCTCAAGCTCGTGCCGGTCATCGAGGCGCTCGGCTCGGCGCAATCCGAGCACGACCTGACCGAGGCCCCCGTGCGCTTCCTTGCCGCGCTCGGCCAGAGCGCCGACGATCCCGACGCGGCCCTGGCCCATCTCCACGAGTCCGATCCCCGCCTCGCGATCATGGTCGAGCCGATGCTCGGGGTCACGTTCTCCCCGACCGTCGTCCGGGCCTCCGAGAAGATCAACGTGATCCCGGCCGAAGCCGAGGTGGCGGTCGACTGCCGGGTCCCCCCGGGGCTCGGCGAGGCGGAGGCGCGGCGGCGCATCGAGCAGGCGCTGCCCGCCACCGACTCCTATGAGCTCGAGTTCGCCGAACGCGTCGTGGGCAACTCTTCGGCGGCTGATTCGCCGCTCATGGACGCCATCACGAAGTGGATCTCCGAAAACGATCCCGGCGCCGAGGCGGTTCCGACGATGCTCCCGGCGTTCACCGACTCGCGGCACTTCCGCGACGCGTTCCCCGAGATCGTCGCCTACGGTTTCTTCCCCCAGCGCCACCAAGGCCTTTTCGACGTCTGGCCGCTCGTGCACTCCGCCGACGAGCGCATAGATGTCCGCGATCTCGGCTTTGCGACTCGCTGCTACTTCGACATGACGCGAGAGTTGTTGTCATGATCAGGTCGCCGATGAAGTGCTCGCTCGCCACTCTCGCCGCCGCCGCCGCCGTCGCACTCGCCTCCGCGCCATCGGCGCAGGCCCGTAGCCCGTTCCGGCCCGCGCCCCCCGCGGCCACGACGAGCAGCTCGGCGCGGCTGGCGCCCATCGGCGTGAACCAGTCGCAGCAGCTCTCCGACGAGCGGGTGCTCTCGCGCTGGGCCTACGTCGAGGAGCCCGTGTGGGCTCGTAACGCCCCCGTCAAGACGGCCCGGCATGTCAAGCGGCTCTCCTACTACACGCCCGACGGCACCGACGAGCTTGTCCTCACCCTGCGCCGTCGCCGTATGCGCAACGGGTCGGAGTGGGTGCTCGTCCGCCTGCCGATGCGCCCGAACAACCGCACGGGCTGGGTCCCGCGCGAAGCTCTCGGAGCGTTCAACGTCGTTACGACCAAGCTCCGGATCAACCGCCACTCGCTCAGAGCCACGCTCTTCCGCAGGGGCCACGTCGTCTGGCAGGCCCGGGTGGGCGTCGGCAAGAGCAGCACCCCCACGCCCACGGGCAACTTCTACGTTCGTGAGCGCCTGGTGCCAGCGAACCCTCGCGGTCTCTACGGAACCTTCGCGTTCGGGACGAGCGCCTACTCCGACGTGCTCACGGACTGGCCCGGCGGCGGCATGGTCGGGATGCACGGCACCAACGAGCCGAACCTCATCCCTGGGCGCCCGTCTCACGGATGCGTGCGCGTGCGCAACGGCCCCATCTCGCAGCTGAGCCGACTCATGCCGCTGGGCACGCCGATAACGATCGGCTAGCGCAGGAGGGCGAGGCCGCACGGCGAATTTCTCGCTCTGCAAGGGTTCAGGATCGCGGCCAGCCGCCGATAGGGAAGTCAGATGCTCCTTCTCGCCGCCATCGACAACGCCAAGAAGGCGGCGCATCACGCCGCGACGACCCCCCACGTCCCGGCCAAGCCGCCGGTCCACATCCCGTCGCACGTGGTGACGAGCTCGAGCGGCTTCCTCGGATCGGCCTCGATCGCCGACTGGCTCCAGCTCTGGGCTCCGCTCATCTTCATGGGTCTTCTCGTCGCGCTCTTCGCGGTTGCGCTCAAGCGCATGCCGAAGGTCAAGCCGCAGAAGCGCAAGCCCGACGCCGCCCTGCCGATCTCGTGGGAGGAGATCGCCGGCGCCGACGAGGCCAAGGAGGAGCTGCGCGAGATCGTCGACTTCCTGCGCGATCCCAAGCGCTTCCAGTCCCTCGGGGCCAAGGTGCCCGCCGGCGTCCTGCTCCACGGGCCTCCCGGAACGGGCAAGACGCTGCTGGCCAAGGCCGTCGCCCACGAGTCGGGCGCCCACTTCTTCTCCCAGTCGGCCTCTTCGTTCGTCGAGATGTTCGCCGGCGTCGGCTCGGCTCGCATCCGCTCCCTCTTCGCGGAGGCGCGCAAGAAGAGCCCGGCCATCATCTTCATCGACGAGCTCGACGCCGTGGGTGGCACCCGCGGGTCTGACGTCTCGGGCGAGCGCGATCAGACGCTCAACCAGCTGCTGGTCGAGATGGACGGCTTCCAGGGTCGCGATCAGCTCGTGGTCATCGCCGCCTCGAACCTGCTCGACAAGCTCGATCCCGCGCTGCTCCGGCCCGGCCGCTTCGACCGCCAGATCTTCGTCTCGGCCCCCGACGTGAAGGGCCGCGAGCGCATCCTCGGCGTGCACACCTCCAACAAGCCGCTCGATGGCGTCGATCTCGAGCTCGTCGCGCGCCAGACGGCGGGCCTCTCAGGCGCCGACCTCGCCAACCTCTGCAACGAGGCCGCGATCTTCGCCGCGCGCCGTCACGGAGCGGTCGTCTCCTCCGGCGACTTCGACTCCGCTCTCGAGCGGGTCGTCGCCGGCATGCAGTCGCGCCGCACGCTCAACGAGCACGAGAAGACGGTCGTCGCGTTCCACGAGGCCGGCCATGCGCTCTGCGGCGAGCTGCTCCCGACCGTCGATCAAGTGCACAAGATCTCGATCGTCCCCCGCGGCAAGGCCCTCGGCTACACGCTGAACCTGCCCCAGGAGGACCGCTACCTCAAGAGCCGCGAGGAGCTGCTCGACTACATGACCGTGCTCCTCGGCGGCCGCGCCGCCGAGCGGATCGTCTTCGGCGCGGTCACCACCGGCGCCTCCGACGACCTCAAGCGCGTCTCCGAGATCGCCTACGCGATGGTCCACGAGTACGCGATGGGCACCAACCTCGCGACGCAGCGCGCCATGGATCACGGCGCCTCCGAGGTGACGCGCCGCCTCCGCGACGAGGAGCAGAAGGACCTCTCCGATCAGGCCTTCCGCCGCGCAATCGAGCTCATCAACGGCAATCGCGAGCAGCTCGATGCGCTCGCCGAGACGCTGCTGAAAAGCGAGGTGCTCGAGCGCGGCGATATCGACCGCATCATGGACGGACGCTCCGCCCAGCGCCACAAGCTGCCGCCGACGGTTCGCCAGCTCGGCATCGCCGCTGCGGCCGCCGCCGAGAACGACTCCTCCGAGTAGGGACTCCCAGCCGCGGACCGCGGACCAGGGCGACGCTCTACGGCGGGCGGATATCCTGGCCGCCGATGCTCGGGCGCATAGACCACATCGGCGTCGCCGTAGACGATCTCGACGCGGCGCTTGCCCTCTACGGCGAGCAGTTCGACCTCGCTCTCGCGCACCGCGAGACGGTGGAGGCCCAGGGCGTCGAGGCAGTGCTCCTGGACATAGGCGACGGCCACGTGGAGCTGCTCGCGCCGCTCACCCCGGAGTCGCCGGTGGGGAAGTTCCTGGCCAAGAGGGGCGCCGGACTGCACCACGTCGCCTACTTCACGCCCGACATCGACGCGGAGCTCGACCGGCTGCGCGCGACCGGCATGCGCTTCATCGACGAGCAGCCGCGCATCGGCATCCGCAACTCCCGCATCGCCTTTCTGCATCCCGCATCGACCGGCGGAGTTCTTACCGAGCTCGTCGAACCCCCTGAAGGAGCACACTGATGGCCGACACCCGCCGCGTCAACATCGGTTTCGAGGGTGGGCAGGCGCTGCCGGTACGCCTCTCCGAGGAAGCCCTGAAGGGTCTGCGCGACGCCCTCTCCGAGGGCGGATGGCACGATCTCGTCGCCGAGGACGGCAGCGCGCTCGTGTACGTGCCCAAGATCGTCTACGTCACCACCGACTCGTCCGAGCACCGGGTCGGGTTCGGGGTCTGAGGCGCCCAAGGCGCGGTCAGTTGGGCCCCACTGTGGGGCCCAACTGCACACTTCGACCATGATCGACCTCGACCGACGGCTGTTCGCCGCGATTCGCTCGCGCATGCACCCGGGCCGCTTCCTGGATGCTGTTCGGACCTACTCACGGCTCGGTGAGCACGGCGCCGTCTGGCTCGCCTTGGGTGCGGCGTTGCGTTCCCGGCGCGGAGTGATGACGATCCTGTCCGGTTACCTCATCAACCAGCTCCTCAAGTTCGCCGTCCGCCGCCGCCGCCCGCTTATCGCCGGCCTTCCGCCGTTGATCGCCACCCATTCAGATCGCTCGTTTCCGAGCGCGCACGCGACCACGTCGTTCGCCGCGTTGCGCTTCTACGGCGACGACCTTCCCCGCGCTCCCTTGGCGGCCGCCGCCGGCGCGATGGCGGTCTCGCGCGTGCTGCTCGGCGTCCACTGGCCGAGCGACGTCCTGGCCGGCGCCGCGCTCGGCACCGCGGTCGGCGAGGTAGTGAGACGATGAAGGTCGGAATCGTCGGCATGCCCAACGCCGGCAAGTCCTCGCTCTTCAACGCGCTCACCCGCGCCGGCGCCGAGGCGGCCAACTATCCATTCACGACGATCGAGCCCAACGTGGCGGTTGTTCCCGTGGTCGACGAGCGCCTCACCGCTGTGGCGACACTGCTGCGGGCCTCGAACGAGGTGCACGATTCGATCGACTTCCACGACATCGCGGGTCTCGTAGCCGGAGCCCACGAAGGGGAGGGTCTCGGCAACCGCTTCCTCGCCAACATCCGCGAGACCGACGCGATCCTGCACGTCGTGCGCGCTCACACCGATGCGGGTGTGGTCCACCCCGAGGGCCGGGTCGACCCGAAGGCCGACATGGAGACGATCGAGACCGAGCTCATCTACGCCGATCTCGAGGGAGCCGAGCGGCGCCTCGAGCGCGTCGTTCGCACGGCGCGGGGCGGCGAGCGCGCCGCCGTGGCCGAGGAAGCGTGGCTGCGGGAGCTGATCCCTGCGCTGCAGGAGGGTCGCCCGGCGCGCACCGTTCCTCCGCCCGCCGACGCGCCGAACGCCGTCCGCGATCTCGGGCCGCTCACCGCCAAGCCCGTCCTGTTCGTCGCCAACGTCGACGAGGGCGACGACGTCGTCCCGGCGGTTGTCGCCGAGCATGCCGAGGCGCAGGGAGCTGTCGCCGTGGCCATCTCGTCCCGGATCGAGGCGGAGCTCTCCGAGCTCGAGGACGAAGACGCCGCCGCGATGCGTGCCGACCTGGGCATCGCCGAGTCTGGCCTTCAACGCGTGGCGCGAGGCGCGTTCGAGCTGCTCGACCTGATCGCGTTCTTCACGGCCGGGGAGGACAAGCCCGCCCAATCCTGGCATTTGAAGCGAGGGCTCTCCGCATGGCACGCCGCCGGCCAGATCCACTCCGACATCCAGAAGGGCTTCGTCCGCGCCGAGGTGATCGCCTGGGACGCACTCGTCGACGCCGGCGGCTACGCGGGCGCCCGCGACCGGGGAACGCTGCGACTCGAGGGTCGCGACTACGCGATGACCGACGGCGACGTGCTCACGGTGAAGTTCACGCCTTAGTTTTGGCGCCTCTTTGGACGAGGATCCAGGAGGGGAGCGAGAGCGGCAAGTTCTGTCCACAGAATCGGCCCAGCCGACCGCGTGGACAGCAATGTGCCTATAGCGGCAAGTTCTGTCCACGGACGCCGCCGCAGCGCCGTGGTGGACAGAAGTTGCCGGTTGAACCTGCTCTCTCCCCGATCAGAAAACATCCCGGCGCCAGTCCTTAGAGCTCCGAGACCGCGCCCGCCTTCTCAAGCCGCTCCGCCAGCCGGTTCATCCCGCGCGCCCGCGCCATCGCCGCGCCGCCGGCCAGGTCCGTCGGCCGGTCCTTCAGGCGCTTGACCTTCACCCGCCGCAGCGTCGCGATGTCGAGGAATGCCCGCAGCTCGTCGGGCGCGCCGCACAGGGCCGCCCGCACGCGCGGTGTCTCGCGCAATCCGCCCTTGATGGCGCCCTCCAAGGTCCCGTGCCGGCGCAGCAGGTCGGCCGCCGTCTTCTCTCCGATGCCCTTCCCTCCCGGAAGACCGTCGGAAGGGTCGCCGCGCAAAGCGATGAAGTCGGGCACCTGCCCCGGGTCGACGCCGTAGCGGCGGCGCACCTCGCCCGGCCCCACTTCCTCGAAGCCCTGCTTGCCGGTCACCATGTAGAGAACGGTCGTGTGCTCGGAGGCGCACTGGTACATGTCGCGGTCGCCCGTGAAGAGCAGGGCCTCGCCGCCCGCGTCCTCCTCGGCCAGCGCGAAGGAGTGCAGCAGGTCGTCGGCCTCGAGCTCGTCGTGGGAGACGGATGGCCAGCCGAAAGCGGCGAAGTGGCGCTCGGCCTCCGCGAACTGATGGGCGAGGCCGTCCGGCACCGGCGGGCGATCCGCGTGGTAGGGCGGGTAGAGCTTCTTGCGGTAGTGCGCCGCCTCCTGACCGAAGCACAGCACCACCGCGCGCACCGGCCGGTCCGCCACGACGCGGAGGATCGCGTTCGTCCCACCGAGGAGCGCGTTGACCGGCTTGCCGTCGGCTCCCTTGATCGAGTCCGGCAGCGCGAAGAACGAGCGGTAGAGAAGTGAGGGCGCGTCGACGACGAGGAGAGGGTCGCTCATGCCGGCAAGCTAGCGTTCGGGCTTCACCCACGACTCACAGGAGAACTCGCCCGAATGCTCACGCTCAACGGAATCGACGAGGTAAAGGCGCACGTGGGCAAGGAGCTCGGCGTGAGCGAGTGGCACGAGGTGACCCAGGAGGCGATCAACGACTTCGCCGCGGTCACCGGAGACGACCAGTGGATCCACGTCGATCCCGAGCGCGCGAAGGACACTCCGTTCGGTGGCACGATCGCCCACGGCTACTACACGCTCTCGCTGGCGCCCAAGTTCTCCTACGCGATGTTCACGATCGAAGGGATCGCGTTTGGCGTCAACTACGGGCTGAACAAGGTCCGCTTCCCAGCGCCGCTGCCGGTGGGGAGCAAGGTGCGGATGCGCGCCATCATCGCTTCGGTGGACGACATCCCCGGCGGCGCGCAGATCGCCACTGCGCTGACGTTCGAGCGCGAGGGTGGAGAGAAGCCGGTGTGCGTCGCGGAGTCGCTGGCGCGCGTGTACAGCGGCTAGAAGCGACTAGGGCGCGATCGCGCCGCCGCCGGAACCAATGTCCAACCCGGTCGTGCCCAACCCGGGGTCGATGCGCGTTCCGCCCGAGCCGGCACCCGAACCGCCGGACGGCGGCGGGGTGGCAACGGCTGGGGTCGTTGACCCGCCACCACCGCTGTGGCTCGGCTCGCCGAAGTTGCGCGGCGGCTTGTGGCTTGCGACGAGGAAGTAGGCCCAAGTGTCGTAGAGGCCGAAGCGGTACTTGAGCGTCGGGCCGCTGATGCGCGTGCGACCGCGTGAGCCGAGCACGTAGGCGGAGACGACTCGCGGAGATCCGCCCCGGCGCGTCACCTGCACGCCGCGGAAGCTCCCGAGCACGTACCCCGAGAGCTTCGCGGCCGCCCGGCCGAGAGACATCGCGTAGGTGCCCCACCGGTGGTAGGGCGAGACGCTGTCGTACTCGTCCACGACGCTGCGCAGCCAGGGCGACGGCGTGCTGCCGATGAAGGACTCCTCGACGTTCGCCGTGCGTCCACCCGAGGTGGACGTGAAGTACGTGACAACGGGCGAGCCGTTGTATGTGACGACCTGGCCGCGGGTCGCGCGCACCGCCGCGTCGGAACGGCTGGCCTCACCGGCGACTCCGTTGTAGACCTGCGAGCGCGTATCGGGATACAGCTCGCCGGCGCCGCCGGCGGTGATGGCGTAGGTGCGCGCGGCCACGGCTTGAGCGCGCAGCGCCTCCGCCGACCACGATGAGGGCATCTCGCCGGCCACGACCCCTCGCACGTAGTCGTCGATGCCGACCACGTTGTCGACGGCGACCGATCCGCCGCGCGAGATGAGCTCGAGCGCGCCGCGATAGCGCCCGTCGGCGATGCCGTTGATCGCCGTGCCGCCGAGACGCAACACGCTTAGACCGTGTATGGCTGCGCTGCGTCCGAGGCGCCCGACGCCGCTGACCGAGACCTGACCACCCGAAACGCTCGCGTAGTAGCGGCGATGAGGATCGAGCCGGTGTCCACCGGCGCTACTCGCGCCACTGAAGAAGACGCTTCCCCGCTGCTGCAGGAGCACCCGAGCGCGCCGGCTCGAGGAGAGCGTGGCCAGCGCGGTGTGGCTGTAGTAGTGGCGCAGGATCCAGCGGTAGTCCCGGCCGTGCAGGGCATACCCGTAGGCCCCGTACTGGCTCATGCCGATGCCGTGGCCGAACCCGGCACCGTGGATGTAGAAGGAACTCGCGGCGGCCGCGGGCGACGGCAGAGCCGCCAGGCCGAGCAGAAGCATCAGAAGGGGGAGGAGGAAACGCCGCATCTTCGAGCCGGAACACGGCGCAGCAGGCCGAGTCGCGGCTGATAGGTTCCCGCTCCCGAAGGGCGAGCGTGAGGAGAAGGTTTCGGTGAGCGAGCGCAAGGCGTCAGACGTGTTCGTGGAGTGTCTGGAGTCGGAGGGCGTCAAGTACGTCTTCGGGATCCCCGGCGAGGAGACGCTCGACCTGAACGAGTCCCTGGCCAAGTCCTCCGTCCAGTTCGTCCCCGTGCGCCACGAGCAGGGCGGCGCCTACATGGCCGACATGTACGGCCGTCTGACCGGCCGCGCCGGCGTCTGCCTCGGCACGCTCGGCCCGGGCGCCACGAACCTCGTCACGGCCGTCGCCGATGCGTTCCTCGACCGAGCGCCGCTGGTGGCCCTGACCGGCCAGTCCGATCTCGAGCGGATGCACAAGGAGTCCCATCAGTACATCGATCTTGTCGGCATCCTGAAGCCGGTCGTTAAATGGAACGCCCGAGTGTCCAGCGCGGAGATCATCCCCGAGGTGGTCCGCAAGGCCTTCAAGGTGGCCGAGACCGAGAAGCCGGGCGCCACCCATCTCGAGCTCCCCGAAGACGTCATGGCGAAGCCGCTCGACGCTGAGCCGTTGCCTCGCCGCAAGCCGGTGCAGCCCGAGCCCGGCGCCCGCGAGCTTCTCAAGGCCGCCGACGTCATCCGCAACGCGATCAACCCCGTGGCTCTCGCGGGCAACGGCGTCGTGCGCGCGGGCGCCTCCCACGCGCTGCGCGAGTTCAGCCGCTCGACCGGCATCCCGGTGGCCGAGACGTTCATGGCCAAGGGCCTCATGGACTACGAGAGCCCCAAGGCACTCGGCACCGTCGGCCTACAGGACCGCGACTACGCCATGGCGGGCTTCGAGGACGCCGATGTGGTGATCGCGATCGGGTTCGACCTCGTCGAGCACGCGCCCAAGCACTGGAACCCGAAGCGTGACAAGCGCATCGTGATGATCGACACCGTCGCGGCGGAGATCGACGAGAACTACATCCCCGAGGTCGAGCTGATCGGCGACATCTACCACGTGCTCACGCGGCTGGGCGAGGAGTGCCGCGACGTGCCGCACGCCGGCGGCTCGGATCGCCTGCGCGAGGTG
>JBBPXY010000032.1:0-23153 GCA_038200435.1 Solirubrobacterales bacterium | reverse complement strand
GCCTGGAGCACCCCGCTGCGCGGGCGCAGGACGAGCACGGCGAGCTCCGTCGCGACCAGCGCGGCGAGGACCGCCGCAGGCCAGCCCAGGCGCGCTGCTCTCACGCTGGGAGACTGTAGAGGCACATGCGAGTCGCAGTCGTCTCAGACATCCACGGCAACCGGCCGGCCTTCGAGGCCGCCCTGGCCGCGATCGCCACGGCGGAGGTGGATCAGATCTGGTGCCTGGGCGACCTCGTCGGCTACGGCGCCGAGCCCGATGCCTGCGTCGCGCTGGCCCGCGAGCACACCGACGTCTGCCTCGTGGGCAATCACGACATGGTCGTCCGGGGCGACCTTTCGGCTGCGGACTTCTCCCGCGCCGCGGGCGTGGCCGCACGGTGGACGAAGCAGAACATCGCCCCCGAGGCCCTCGAGTTCCTCGAGCCGCTCGAGCCGCAGCGGCGCGAGGCCGACGCCGGGCTCTTTCACGCGAGCCCGCGCGACCCCGTCTGGGAGTACGTGCTCTCCCCGGCCCAGGCCGACGCCTGCCTCAACGTGCAGGAGCGACGCGTGTGCCTCGTCGGCCATTCCCACGTTGCGCTCTCCTTCAACCGGGCCACGGGCGAGAGCGCCGACGGGGAGATGCGACCGAGCGGTAGCAAGCTCGACCTCAGAGACGGGGAATGGCTGATCAACCCCGGCAGCGTGGGGCAACCTCGCGACGGAGATCCGCGTGCGGCGTGGCTCGAGCTCGACACCTCGAAGTGGACGGCCGCCTACCACCGGACCGAATACGACATCGCCGCAGCGGGCGCCGCGATCCGCGCCGCCGAGCTGCCCGGGTCGCTGGCCGATCGCCTCCAGGTCGGGCAGTAGCATCAAACGCGATGCCTCCGTCCTTTTTCCGCCTCTTCGTGACGCTCGCGCTCGGCTTCGCCGCAGCGTGGCTCGTGGCGTGCGGCGGAGGCTCGAAGGGGCTTCTGGCCGGCACCAGCGCGGATGAGCTGAAGAGCCAGCTCGACACCATCTCGGGCGAGGTGCAGGACGGCCAGTGCACGCAGGCGAAGGCCGATGCGCACGACCTCGGCGCGAAGGTCGGCGCGTTGCCGGCCAGCGTCGACCCCAAGCTGCGCTCGGCCCTCAGCGACGGGGCCAAGCGGGTCCTCGATCTCGCGGCCAGGGAGTGCAAGGCCCCGAAGTCGATCGTGCCCACGACCTCCTCGACCTCGAGCGACACCACCCCGAGCACCCCGTCGCCCACCACGAGCGCTCCAACGACGAACAGCACGCCGACCACCCCGAGCACCTCTTCGACGCCCAGCACGCCGACGACCCCGAAGCCCAAGCCGACCCCCACCACTCCCAGTACGCCGAACAGCGGGGGCGCCGGGTCGGGCGGGGGACCCAACGGCGGTGGGGCCGGCCCGGGGAAGGGCAAGTGACCAGCACGATCGAGATCGCCGGCCGCTACCGGCTCGAAGGCCGTCTGGGCATCGGCGGGATGTCCACCGTGCACCTCGCCTTCGACGAGCGCCTCGAGCGCAACGTCGCGGTGAAGCTGCTGGCCGAGCATCTGGCCGAGGATCCGAACTTCGTCTCGCGCTTCCGGCGGGAGGCGCTGGCTGCCGCCCGGCTGGTGCATCCCAACATCGTGCAGGTCTTCGACTTCGGCTTCGACGAGCACTCGGGCCACCATTTCATCGTCATGGAGCACGTCTCAGGGCAATCCTGCGCCGAGCTGCTGCGCGATCGCGGCCACCTCGAACCTGACGAGACCGTCGACATCGTCACCCAGGCCTGCCGGGGCCTCGACTACGCCCATCGCGGCGGCGTCGTGCACCGCGACGTCAAGCCGGGCAACCTCCTGCGCTCCACCGACGGCGGGGTAAAGCTGGCCGACTTCGGCATCGCGAAGGCGACCGAGCAATCGAGCATCACGCAGGTGGGCTCGGTGCTCGGCACGGCCGCCTACCTCGCGCCCGAGCAGGCGCGCGGCGAGGGCGCCGGCCCGGCGGCCGATCTCTACTCACTCGGCGTGGTGACCTATCAGCTCCTCAGCGGCCGCCTCCCCTATGAGGCGACATCGCTCTCCGAGCTCGCACTCAAGCAGCAGCGGGAGGCACCGATGCCGCTCGACACTCTCAACCCCGATGTGCCGCCGACCCTGGCCCGGGCGGTGTTCCTCGCGCTCTCGCTCGATCCCGCCGGGCGCCCGGAGACGGCTGCGGCCCTGGAAGAAGCCTTCCGCGCGGGAGCGGCCGGCCGCGAGCCGGTCGGCCCCGAGCACTCCACCTCGGCGGTGCCCGATACCGCGGCCACGCGAGTGAACGCCGGCGAGGAAACCGCGCCGACGCGGCGAGTGTCGCGGCGCGCCCCGGTCGCGGTCGACCCCGAGCTTGCGTCCGCCCCCATGCGCCGCCTCGATCCCCGTCCGGCGCCTCCACGCCGTCCTCGTGCCGAACCCCCGCCTCCCCCGGCCCGGCGCGGCGGCGCATCGCGCCACGCCCTGCGACGGACCCTTGCCTTCCTGGCCATACTGCTGATGCTGGCGGCGGGCGCCGGGGTGGCGATAATTGCCGCGGCGCCGACCAAGAAGGTGCTCCACATCGAGCGAGTGGTCGGAAACCGCTTCGACAAGGCTTTCCAGTCGTTCCAGAAGCTGATCTCGGACAACACCCGGTGAGCCAGGAGAAGGCCGATCTGCGCGGGCGCACGGTGCTCGTCACGGGCGCCGCCCGCGGTATTGGAGCGGAGCTCGCGCGCCAGCTCATCGCCCGTGGGGCGCGGCTCGCGCTGGTGGGCATCGAGCCTGAGAAGCTCAAGGCGCTCGCCGCCGAGCTCGGGTCGGGCGCGGCCTGGTGGGAGGCCGACGTGCGCGATGCGCAAGCGCTCGATGGCGCGATCTCCGCCGCCGCTGAGCATTTCGGCGGTCTCGACGTGGTGGTCGCCAACGCAGGTATCGCCACGGTCGGCACCGTGATGAGCGTTTCCCCCGAGGACTTCGAGCGGGTGATCGACATCAACCTGCTGGGCGTCTACCGCACGGCTCGCGCCGCCCTACCCCACCTGAAGCGCAGCCGGGGCTACCTGCTCTGCGTCTCGTCGCTGGCCGCGGCCCACCACGCGCCGCTGATGGCCTCCTACACGGCGAGCAAGGCGGGCGTCGAGGCGTTCGGCGACGCGCTGCGCAGCGAGGCGGCCGTTGACGGCGTCGCCGTGGGTGTCGCCTACTTCTCCTTCATCGACACCGACATGGTGCGCGATGCGTTTGCGGAGTCCCCGACTCAATCCCTGCGCGAGGGCGTGGCGGCCCGGTTCACGCGCCCAATGCCGCTCGATCGCTCCGTCAGCCGCGTGGTCCGCGGCATCGAGCGCCGGGCGAAGCGGATCGTCGTGCCGCGCGCGCTCGAGGCGCTCGTGCTCGCCCCGGGCCTGCTCACGCCCCTCCTTGACCGCGCCGCTGGCGGCTCGAAGCTCGAGGAGGCGATCCGCGCCGCGGAGCAGGACTAGCGGTCAGAGACCTCGGGGTAGGCCGCCGCCCAGCAGCGCCGTGGAGCGTTCGGCGAGGGTGCCGGCCCCGATGGCCTCGCGCAGGTCGTCCATCAGCCGGGCCACGAAGTGCAGGTTGTGCAGCGTCACCAGGCGCAGCGCGGTGAGCTCCTTCAGCTTGAACAGGTGGTGCAGGTAGGCGCGTGAGAAGCCCCGCCCGCACGCCGGGCACCCGCATCCGTCGAGGATGGGAGCGGGGTCGTGGCGCGCCCGGCCGGTGGTGAGGTCAAACCGCCACCGCTTCTCCGGCTCCGGCACGATCGCCATGCCGTGGCGGCCCAGGCGCGTCGGGAACGCGCAGTCGAAGGTGTCTATGCCGAGCGCGACCCCACGGACCAGGTCGTCGATCTCGCCGATGCCGAGCAGGTGCCGGGGCCGTTCGGGCGCCGAGCGCTCCAGCTCCTCGGTGGCCCAGCCGACGACCTCGTGCATCTGCGCCTTGTTCTCCCCCAGCGAGCCGCCGATGGCCACTCCGGCGCAGGCGCGCGCGGCCACCTCCTGGGCGGATGAGCGGCGGTCCTCCTCCTCCACCCCGCCCTGAACGATCCCGTAGACGATCTGGCCGGACGGGCCGTGCTCGGCGTGCCAGGCGAGACAGCGGTCGAGCCAGCGATGGGTGCGCTCGGTGGAGCGCAGCGTGTAGTCGCGCGAGACGTTGAACGGAGTGCACTCGTCGAAGACCAGCGCGATGTCCGAGCCGAGCGCGGCTTGCACTTCCATCGAGGTCTCGGGGGCCATGAACATCTCGGCGCCATCGACGTAGGAGCGGAAGCGCACCCCGTCCTCGTCGATGCCGAGGATCGCGCCGGCGCGGTCGGCGCCCGAGGGCGCGCGGCCCTTGACCTCGTCGGCCACCGTGCCGTGACCCATCGAGAACACCTGGAAGCCGCCGGAGTCGGTGATGATCGGCCGCTCCCAGCGCATGAAGTCGTGTAGCCCTCCCTGCTCGGCCACGAGCTCGGCACCCGGTTGCAGCATCAGGTGAAAGGTGTTGCCGAGCACCATCTCGTAGCCGAGGTCGAGCACGTCGCGCGGCGCGAGCGCCTTGACCGTCCCCTTCGTCGCGAGCGGGACGAAGGCGGGGGTCTGCACCTGGCCGTGCGCCAGCTCGAGCACCCCAGCGCGCGCTCGCGAGGCGTCGTCGCGGTGGTTGATCGTCAGCGGGCCAGCGATCGGCTGACCCTAGCCCGCAGGCGCGCGGGGGTGGCTGCGGGCGGGTCCTGTCAGTGGTCCCTGACCCGTTCTCGCTGGCGCGAGAATCGGCAGTAGGACCACTGCCACCCGCCCGATCATCGTGGCGGCTGGATGCGTTCACGCGAAAGCGGCGTTGGAGCAACTCGACGAGGCGCGAACGTTCACGCACTGTGGTCCTGACGCCGGTAAATGAACGTTCGCGCCTGGGACATCGTGCCGGACGCGCCCGTCGCGGCGGCGAGATCAGGGCGAGGCGTCGGGGAGCACGCGCTCCCACAGCCCGGCGAGCTGCTCGAGCTCGTCGGGCGAAAAATGCTCGAGGAAGCGGCGGCGGACACCGTCGAGGTGGGTCGGCCGTGCCGACCGCACGGCCTCGAGACCCTGAGGCGTGAGCACCGCGAAGGCGCCGCGGGCGTCGGACGGGCAAGCGGCGCGTTCGAGCAGGCCCTCGGCAGCCAGCCGGTCAACCAGCCGCGACAAGCCGCTGCGACTGAGCAGGGCGACATCGGCCAGATCGCGCATTCGCAGGCGCTGCTCGGGCGCGCGCGAGAGGTTCAGCAGGACCTCGTAGGAGGACACCGGAATGCCGTGCTCGGCCTCGAGCTCGGCGTCGAGCGCCTTGATCACGTTCGCATGCACCCGCAGCAAGCCGCGCCAGGCGGCGAGCTCGGCAGGCGACAGCTGCGGATCGGCGATCGTGCGCGGCATGGTTCTCGCTCCCCTTGAGCGCGCGGCGAATCTAGCGCTCTAGGCGGCGAACAGCGACCGGCCGGTCATCCCGGCCGGCTGGTCGACGCCCAGCAGCGCCAGAAGAGTGGGCGCGACGTCGGCCAGGATCCCGTCGTGAAGCTCGAGCCCCTCCTCCGTCACGATCGCCGGCACCGGGTTCAGCGAGTGGGCGGTGTTCGGGCTGCCGTCGGGCTCGAGCATGTGGTCCGCATTGCCGTGGTCGGCGGTGACGAAGCACGCGCCGCCAGACTCCTGCACCGCGGCGACGACATCCCCGAGGCAGGCATCCACGGTCTCTATGGCGGTGACCGCGGCGGGAATGACTCCGGTATGCCCCACCATGTCGGCGTTGGCGAAGTTGATGACGCCGAAGCGCGGTGCGTCCTCCCTCCAAGCCCGCACGAAGGCGTCGGCGGCGCCACGGGCGCTCATCTCGGGCTCGAGGTCGTAGGTCGGCACGTCGCGCGGCGAGGGAACGAGCTCGCGCCGCTCGCCCTCGTACGCGGTCTCCTCCCCGCCATTGAAGAAGTAGGTCACGTGCGGGTACTTCTCCGTCTCGGCGACGTGCAGCTGCTTCTCGCCGCGCTCCGCGAGCAACGAGGCGAGGGTGACGGTCGGCCGGTCGGGCGGGAACGCCACCGGGTAGGGCCAGCCTTCTTCGAACTCAGTCATGGTCGAGTACCGGCCGAGGGGCTCAGCGCCGCCGCGATCGAACTCGGCGAACTGTGGATCGGCGAGCGCGCGGGTGATCTCGCGCATGCGGTCGGGACGAAAGTTGAAGGCGATGACCACGTCGGTCCCCGGCCGGATCCGGGCCTCCTCGCCCACGAGCGTGGCGGTGACGAACTCGTCGGTCTCCTCGCGCGCGTAGGCGGTCTCGAGCGCCGCGACCGCGGTATCCGCGCGATTGTCGGCCTTCCCGTGCACGAGCAGGTCGTAGGCCTTCTGAACGCGGTCCCAGCGGGAGTCCCGGTCCATCGCGAAGTAGCGGCCGATAACGCTACCGATGCGGCCCGCTCCGGCCGCGCGCATCCACCCCTCGACCTCGCCGAGGAAGCCGGCGCCCGAGTCCGGGGCCGTGTCCCGCCCGTCGGTGAAGGCGTGCAGCACGAGGTCTTCGACTCCGCGCGCGGCGGCGAGCTCGATGAGCGCGCGGAGGTGCTTGGGGCCCGAATGCACGCCACCTTCGGACGTGAGGCCGATGAGATGCACGCGCTCGGCGCCATCGAGCGCAGCGGTGAGAACAGCGTTGTCGGCGAGCGAGCCGTCGGCGACGGCAGCGTCGATGCGCGTCAGGTCCTGATGGACGATCGCGCCCGCGCCCAGGTTGAGATGCCCGACCTCGGAGTTGCCCATCTGCCCGTCGGGCAGCCCGACGCTGCGCCCGCAGGCGATGAGCTGAGTGTGGGGGTAGCGGCTCCAGAGATCGTCGAAGACGGGCGTCCGGGCCAGCGATACCGCGTTCCCCGGACCGTCGGGCGCGAGCCCCCAGCCGTCGAGGACGACGAGGCAGGCGCGCTCGCCGGGGAGGGTCACCGCGCGGCGTCGGCGGCGGCGACGATCGCCGCGAACGATTCGGGTTCGAGGCTCGCGCCGCCCACCAGGGCGCCGTCGACGTCGGGCAGCGCCATCAGCTCGGTGGCGTTCTCGGGCTTGACCGATCCGCCGTAGAGCACGCGGGTGCGCTCGCTCTGCTCACGCGAGCGGTCGCCCACGAGCGCGCGCACGAAGGCGATCGCATCCTGGGCCTGCTCGGGGCTCGCCGTCTGGCCCGTGCCGATCGCCCAGATCGGCTCGTAGGCGATCACCACGTCGCCCAGACGAGCCTCCTCGACCTTCTCGAGGCCCTCCTGCACCTGATTGCGCAGCTTGCGCTGGGTGTTGCCCGCCTCGCGCTCTTCTTCCGTCTCCCCTACGCACAGCACCGGCACGAGGCCGGCCGCGAGAGCGGCGGGAACCTTGAGTTGCAGGGCGCGATCGGTCTCGCCAAAGAGCTGGCGGCGCTCGGAGTGACCGAGCACCACACCGTGCACGTCGTGCTCGACGAGCATCGCCGCCGAGATCTCTCCGGTGAAGGCGCCCGACTCGGCCTCGTGCATCGTCTGCGCGTAGACCTGCACGCGTGACCCGCGAGTCGAGTCGACCATCGCCGGCAGCGCGAGCAGCGGCGGGCAGATCGCGACATCGGCGCGTTCGGTGGAGGAGATCCGGGGCAGCAGGTCCCCGATGAAGGCCTCCGCTTCGGCCACCGTCTTGTGCATCTTCCAGTTGCCCGCGACAAGCGGGGTGCGGAGGCCGCTCATGCCAGGGCCTCGACGCCCGGCAGCGTGCGGCCTTCGAGCAGCTCGAGCGAGGCGCCTCCGCCCGTGGAGAGATGGGTCACCCGATCCGCAAGCCCGAACTGCTGCAGCGCGGCCGCAGAGTCACCGCCGCCGACCACGGTGACCCCCGGCGACTCCGCCACGGCCTCCGCGACGGCGCGGGTGCCCGCGGCGAAGGGCTCGAGCTCGAAGGCGCCCATTGGGCCGTTCCAGAACACCGTGCCGGCGCCGGCGATCTCGCTTGCGTAGCGCCCGGCGGTGCGCGGGCCGACGTCGAGGCCCATCCAGCCGTCGGGCACCTCGACGCCGTCGAGGTCCTTCCGCTCGGCCTCCGCGGCGAAGCGGTCGCCGATGACGAGGTCGCTGGGCAGCTCGAGCCGGGCGTGCCCGTCGCCGCCTGCGGAGTCGAGCGCACGCTGGGCCGGCTCGACGCCCTCCTTCTCGCATAGCGAAGCTCCCACCCCGTGACCCTGCGCGGAGAAGAAGGGGAAGCACATCGCGCCGCCGATCAGCACGGCGTCGGCGACCTCGAGGAAGCGGTCGATCACCGCGATCTTGTCGGTCACTTTGGCCCCGCCGACGACCGCGACCAGCGGGCGCGCGGGATCCTCGAGGATCTTCTGCAGCGTGGCGACCTCGCGCTCGAGCAGCCGCCCGGCGGCGTGAGCTTCGACCAGGCGCGGCACTCCGTCGGTGCTCGCGTGGGCACGATGAGAAGCGCCGAACGCGTCGTCGACGTAGACGTCAGCGAGCGCGGCGAGGCGGCGAGCGAACTCGGGATCGTTCTCGGTCTCTCCCGGCTCGTAGCGCAGGTTCTCGAGCACCAGGATGCCGCCCGGCTGGAGGTTGTTCGCGAGCGCCTCGACGTCGTCGCCCACCACGCCCTCGGCGAACTCGACATCGGCGTCGGTCAGCTCCGCCAGGCGATCGGCCGCCGGGCGCATCGAGAGCTCCGGCTCGCGATCCTTCGGCCGCCCCAGGTGCGAGGCGAGCACGAGGCGCGCGCCGCGGCCGCGCAGCTCTTCGATGGTCGGGAGCGCCGCGCGAATGCGCGTGTCGTCGGTCACGCGCCCACCGTCAAGCGGGACGTTGAAGTCGACCCGGACGAGAACTCGCTTCCCGTCGACGTCCAGGTCGTCGAGCGTCCTCACAGGATGCGCTGCACCACGTCGACGAGCCGGTTGGAGTAGCCCCACTCGTTGTCGTACCACGCGACGACCTTGACCATCGTCCCCTGCATGACCGCCGTCAACTCGGCATCCACGATCGACGAATGCGGGTCCTTCACGATGTCCGAGGACACGATCGGATCCTCGGTGTAGCGGAGGATCTGAGCCATCGGCCCCTCCGCCGCGGCCTTGAGAGCTGCGTTGACCTCTTCCACCGAGGTCTCGCGGCTCATCTCGACCGTGAGGTCCACCACCGACCCGGTCGGGACAGGGGCACGGACGGCGAAGCCGTGCAGCTTGCCTTTCAACTCTGGGATGACGATGCCGATCGCCTTGGCCGCGCCCGTGGAGGCGGGGATCAGGTTGAGCGCGGCGGCGCGGGCCCGGCGCAGGTCCTTGTGCGGCAGGTCGTGGAGGCGCTGGTCGGCTGTGTAGGCGTGGATCGTCGTCATCAACCCGTGGTCGATGCCGATCGAGTCCTGCAGCACCTTCGCGACGGGGGCCAGGCAGTTGGTGGTGCAGGAGGCATTGGAGATGACGTCGTGCTTCGCCGAGTCGTAGGCCTCTTCGAAGTTGACCCCAAGGGCGACGGTCACATCGGGGTTGGTCGCCGGAGCCGAGATGATGACCTTCTTGGCGCCGCCTTCGAGATGCTTGGCGGCGTTCTCGCGATCGGTGAAGAGCCCGGTCGACTCGATGACGACGTCGGCTCCGAGATCGCCCCAGGGCAGCGCGGCCGGATCGCGCTCGGCCAGGACCTTGAGCTCCTTGCCGTCGACGACGAGAGTGCCGCCGTCGCGCAGCTCGACCGTGCCCGGAAACGGCCCGAGAATCGAGTCGTACTTCAGGAGATGGGCGAGGGTCTTCGCGTCGGTCAGGTCGTTGACGCCGACCCAGTCGATATCCGCCTTGGCCTCGTGAGCGGCGCGAAAGACGTTGCGGCCGATGCGGCCGAAACCGTTGATACCGACCCGTACGGCCATGGACTGAGAGCTCCTCTGCGGACGTTGCTGGGGCGAAGAAACGCCGGGACGAGAGGCCCCGGCGCTTCCGAAAGGCTATCAGCGGAGCGGTTCTCGTCGCGGCTTTTAGTCAGCGACGGCTGACCACCTCGATCCGGAGTCCGTCGGGGTCGCGCAGGTAAGCCGCGTAGGTCGATGCGCCGTACTGCGGGCGCGGCCCCGGCGCTCCGTCGTCGGTCCCACCGTGGGCCAGGCCTGCAGCATGAGCGGCGTCGATGGCGGCCCGACCGCTCGCCGCCAGCGCCAGGTGCCCGTAGCCGGTCTGCGGGGACCGCCTGCGCGCCACTATCCACAGCTCGGGCCCGTTGCGCCCGTAAGCGATCGCGTGCTCGTTCGAGACGAGGCGCCGGCCGCCGAGGGAGAACAGCACCGCGTCGTAGAAGCGGGCGGAGCGCGCGAGGTCGGAGACCTCCAGTCCGACATGGTCGAGCACCGGGCCGGCGAGGTCAGCCGCGGGGGGCGCGATCGATGTCGCGGTGGACCACTTCAACCAGGTAGCTCTCGGTCTGGCGGTAGCGGGTCGCCATGTGCTCGGAGATCACGACGGAGCGATGGCGTCCGCCCGTGCAACCGATCCCCACCACAAGGTGCGACTTGCCCTCCTGCTCGTACTGGGGTAGGAGGAAGTCGAGCAGCGGCTCTAGGTGGGAGTAGAGCTGGGTGAGCGCGTCACCCCGGTTGACGTACTCCACGATGCGCGGGTCATGCCCCGTCAGCGGGCGCAGCGTGCTCACGTAGTGCGGGTTGGGCAGAAAGCGCACGTCGAAGGCGAGGTCGGCGTCGCGCATCGGGCCGTGCTTGAAGCCGAAGGAGCCGAAGGTGACCGCGAGCTTCGCGGAGCTGCGCGCTTCGAGCAGCTCCTCCCCCAGCCGGCGGCGCAGCATCCCCGGGGTGAGCCCGCGGGTGTTGACGCAGAGATCGGCCCGCTCGCGCAGAGGTTCCAGCAGCGCCCGCTCCGCGGCGATGCCCGCGGCAACCGAACCGGCCAGAGGATGGCGGCGCCGCGTCTCCTGGAAGCGCGTGATCAGCGTCTCCTCGTCGGCGTCGAGGAAGAGCACGCGCGCGGCCGCTCCAGCGCGCTCGAGGTCGTCGAGCGTCCGGCTGAGGGCCTCGAAGTACTCCCCTCCGCGCACATCGCAGACGACGGCAGCCCGCTCGACCTTCGATCCCGCGTGCATGAAGAGATCGGCCAGCGAGCCGATCATCTCGGGCGGCAGGTTGTCGACGCAGAAGTAGCCCTCGTCCTCGAAGGTGGCCATCGCGGTCGACTTGCCCGCGCCGGAGTAGCCCGTGATCACGACGAGGTCCTCGAGCGCGGGGGGCTCCACACCGTCGGCGGCGCGGTGACCGGGACGGCGGGTGCGGCGCAGGCGCTCACCGAGGCGAGCAGAGCGTGAGGCGCTCATTGCTTACTCAGTGTGACGCGAGGGGCGGATGCGGTTGTGAAGGGTTGGGTGCGGAGTGGCACTCGAGCCCTCACCCTGCCACCTGCCACCCCAAGTCGGCGAAGCCGCCGCGCCTAGTGCCCGGTCTTGTTGAGATGCGCATAGAGGTCGCGCGCGAGCTTGCCGGGCATGCCTCGCACCGACTCGAGATCCTCGCGTGTGGCGCCGAGCACGGCGTCCGGCGAACCGAAGTGGGTGAGCAGCGCACGCTTGCGCGCCGGCCCCACCCCGGGTAGGTCGTCAAGCACGGACTCCGTCATCGCCTTGTCGCGCCGGATGCGGTGGTGGGCGATCGCGAACCGGTGAGCTTCGTCGCGTACGCGCTGGAGCAGCTGCAGCTCCGGCGTGTGGTGCTCGAGCATGAGCGGAGCGGCCCGGCCGGGGATGAAGACCTCTTCGATCCGCTTGGCGAGCGAGACCACCACCACGCCCCGGTCGCGGAACGGCTTCAGCGGCTCGAGCCCCGCCGCCAGCTGGCCCTTGCCGCCGTCGATCACGATCACGCTCGGCAGCGCGGCGAAGCTTTGATCAAATTCCTTGTCGTGCGGTGAGCGGTCAGCCTGGCGCTCCCATTGCGCCATCCGGCGCGAAAGCACCTCCGCCATCGCCGCGAAGTCATCCGGAACGCCGTCTTCGAGGCCGCGGATGCGAAATCGGCGGAAGTCCGACTTCTTCGCCGCGCCACCTTCGAAGACGACCATCGAGGCGACGGAGTGCGTGCCCATGATGTTCGAGATGTCGAAGCACTCGATCCGCATGGGCACGGCGTCGAGCCCGAGGGCGCGCTGCAGCCCGTCGAGCGCCTCCGCGCGGCCCTGCCGGCGACGCTCGGCCTTGATCTTCTCCATCTCGAGCGCGAGCCGCGCGTTGCGCACGGCGAGCTCGAGGATGCGCTTCTTGTCGCCGCGCTCGGCTTCGCGCACGTCGACCGATCCGCCGCGGCGGGTCGCGAGCGCCTCCGCCAGCGCTGCTCCCCCCACTCCCTGCTGCACCACTACCTGCGCCGGGATCATCATCGCCGAGCCGTAGTACTGGAGGATGAACGCCTCGGCGACGTCGGCGAGATCGCGCTCCGCCTCGTTGTCGAGGTAGAAGCTCTGCCGGTCGGAAAGCACGCCGTCGCGCACCTGGAAGACCTGCGCGTTGGCCTCGGGGCCGTCGACCGCGATCGCCACCGCGTCGAGCGTGCCCACCGCCTCGTTGGCCACCCGCTGGCGCTCGAGCAGAGAGCGCACCGCGCCGAGGCGGTTGCGCTCGCGCGCCGCGTCCTCGAAGCGCTGCTCCTCCGCGGCGGCGCGCATCGCCCCCGTGAGGACGCGCTCGATCTCCCGGTAGCGGCCCGAGAGGAAGTCGACCACCCCGTCGATGCCGGCCCGGTACTCCTCGCGGGAGACGTAGCCGACGCAGGGCGCCCCGCAGCGCTTGATGTAGTAGTCGAGGCATGGCGACCCGCTGCGCCGCCCTGGCTCAGGCCCGTCGCAGGAACGGAAGAGGAACACCTTGCCGAGCAGGTCGAGCGTCTCCCGCACGCGCTTCGCGCTCGAGTAGGGGCCGAAGTAGGCGCGGTCGCGCCGGTGGCGCTCGCGCGTGAAGTAGACGCGTGGATAGTCCTCGTCGAGCGAGATCGCGATGTACGGATAGGACTTGTCGTCGCGCAGCCGGACGTTGAAGCGCGGCTTGTACTGCTTGATGAAGTTCTGCTCGGTGAGGAGCGCCTCGGCTTCAGTCGTCACGACGAGCGACTCGATGCGCTCGATCATCGGCAGGAGATCGCGGCCCGCCTTGGTGCTCGGGTTGGAGAAGTGCGACTGCACCCGCTTGCGGATCGACTTCGCCTTGCCCACGTAGACCACGCGTCCCTGGGCGTCGCGAAAGAGGTAGACGCCGGGCTGATCGGGGAGGGTTCGCCGCTGCTCGGCGAGGCGACTGGCGCGAGTGTCCTCTTCGTGAGCGTCAGTGGCCATACTCAAATCGAGGATAGGCTCGCTTGGGTCAGCGCACTCGCGAGCTCACGGCGCGTCCGGATGCCGAGCTTGTCGAATGCGGCGGCGAGGTGAGTCTCGATCGTCTTGACAGTGAGGAAGAGCGCCTCGGCGATCTGGCGGTTCGTCATGCCGGTGGCGGCCATCTCGCTCACGCGTCGTTCACTGGGAGTGAGCGATTCGACGCCGATCGGCGAGTGGCGCCGCACCTTCTCGCCGGTGGCCTGTAGCTCGCTGTAGGCGCGGTGTGCCAGCGTGGTCGCTCCACAGCGGCGGGCGAGGTCGAGGGCTTCGCGCAACGGCTCGCGCGCCGCGGAGCGCTGGTTGGCCCGCCGCAGTGCCGCACCGAGCTCACCCAGCGCGCGGGCGCGGTGGAGTCGTACCGGTGTGCCCTCCAGAACCCTTACCGCGTCTGCGAGTAGGCCCAGGCGCTCGTCCCCATGCCCGATCAGCCCTTGGGTGATCAGCGCCGTCGAGATCGCACTCGGCGCCCCCCAAAGCCGTGCGCTGAGCATCCCTGCGGCCGCAAACTCCTGGGCCCGACCCGATTCTCCGAGCGACCCCAGAGCCAGCGCCGCGTAGGAGGCCACGGGTAACCCTCCGCCCGTGGCCATATGCCAATGGTCCATACGGTCGCTCAGGTCGACCAGATCGTCAGCCGCCTCACGAGCGCGGCCCTGGGCTAGGCGCAGCAGTCCACGCGCCCGAAGAAGAGGGGCAACCCAGAACCCGTCGGGGACGGGGCCCTCCGGCAGTACCTCGCCGAGCACCGCGCCAGCTCCCTCGAGGTCACCGCGTTCGACGAGGACCTCGGCGAGCAGGGCCGTGAACGGCGGAAGGGATGGAAGGGTGCCGCTGAGCCGGGCGGCGTCGACGGCCTGGCGGCTGTCGGCTTCCGCCTCGGCGAGGCGACCGCGCCGTTGCGCGACGAGTCCACGCAAGAACCACGCCGAGGCGAGACCGACGACGGCTCCCCGCCTCTCCGCGACCGTGACCGCTCGTGTCGCGACGTGCTGGGCGTCGTCGAGGCGATCGGAGCGAACCAGCACGATACCCGCCTGGATCGGATGTGGCAGCTCGGGATGCTCTTCGAAGATCTGCCCGTCGGCAAGCGCCCGCCAGGCCAATTCTGCCGAGTCTGCTGCGCTCCCGTCGCTCATCGCGCTCCACCACGCTCGCAGTGCCGAGGCAAGCCGGCCGCGGGATGTATCTGGCGGAAGTCGGCCCTGGTAGCGCCCCAGCCGCGCTTCGCCGTCGGCGGGCGAGCGCTGCGTGAGGTAAACGAGGTGGGCCTCGTGCGAAACGGCCAGATCGAGGTCGCCCTCCTGGACGGCCACCTCGATCGCTTGCTCAAGCAGCGCCGTTCCCTCTTCGGCGTGTCCGCTCATCACCATCCAGGGCACGACCTCGGCAGCCGCGCTCACAGGCATGGTCGACTGTTCGGTCAGGCAGTCGAGAATCTCCTCCTCGACGGGTTTCAGCGCCGCGACGCGGCCCGCCCGAAAGGCACTGCTCACGAGCAGCCGCACGATCGCCATGCGTAGATCGTCCGGCGGCGGCTCGCGCAGCGCCCTGCGCGCGTAGGTCATCGCCGACTCTGGCGCGCCTCGCTCGAGGGCTCGCTCGGCGGCCAACTTCAGGGTGTCGACAACCCCGCGTTCGCCGCGCGGAGACCCGGCGACAAGGTGGGCAGCCACATGCTCCGGGCGCGCCGACCCCGCTGTCAACAGGTGAGCGGCCAGTGCGTGGGCCCGGTCGCGCTCTCCAATCGACAGGTCGGAGTAAAGGACGTTGCGCAGGAGTGGATGAACAAATCGCAGCGGTCCCTCGGGCGCCAGGATCGAGGCGGCTCTCAGCTCGTCTGCTGCTTCGGGAACCGCCGCCTCGCCCAGGCCACCGAGCGCTGCTACCAAGCGCGGCGAAGCATCGTCGCCGAGCACGGAAACCGAACGCGCCACCGCACGCGCTTGCGCAGAGAGCGGTGCGAGTCGCCGCAGTACGTGCCGTTTGATGCGTTCGGGAGCGAGGCGCAAGACCTGCGCCGCCCGATCATCGACAGGTTCGATGTTCTCCTCGCTGAGCGCCTGCATCAACTCACCGAGCAGGAACGGATTGCCGCCCGTCGCCTCGTGGCAGGCCGACGTAAACCGAGCCTCAGGTTGGGCTCCGAGGTGCGCGCCTACCAAATCACCCGCGGCCTCCGACGACAGGGGTGCGAGAGCGAGCCGTTGCGCGCTCGTGTCCGTTACCAGCGCCGCGAGAGGGCCGTCGTGAGCTTCCTCCGGTCGAGAGGCGACGATCACGACCAGCTCAAGCTCCTTTAGTCGCGGCAGAAGGAACATCAGGTACTCGAGCGAGGCGGCATCAGCCCACTGCGCGTCGTCGACTATCAGCAGCAGCGGGCGCTCTTCGGCGACGCCGACGATGAGCCAGTAGAGACCATGAAGAACGGCGAACCGATCACTGGAGGCCTCCTCGGTGAGTCCGAGCGCGCTGCGCGCTGAAGCTGCCGCGCCCGTCCAGAGCGCACTTACCTCCGGCGCAGATCTGTTCGCGACGACGGGCTCGAAGAGCTGGCGAACGATGCCAAAGGGAAAGGCGCGCTCCAACTCCGTCGCCCGCGCGGAAACCACGCGCATCCCGGCGGCGACGCCAAGGGCCTGAGCTTCGGAGAGCAACCGCGTCTTGCCGAGCCCAGCCTCCGCCTCGATGACCACGAGCCGTCCACGGCCGTCGACACCATCGATGAGCGCCTGCTTGATCTGGGCCACTTCGCGCTCGCGTTCGAGTAGCTCGCTGGCCATGCCCTGAAGTGTTGCGCCCCGGGTCCGACCCGACATCTCAGGGTCGATCTCAGGGTCGCAACCCGGTAGCGGGAGCCGCGCGGCTCATCCACACTCCGTGCATGGAATCGAGACGCCACCAAACAGACGCCCTGTGCGTTCCCCGCAGGCCTAGGAAGCCCATCCGCACGTTCATGGTGGCGCTGCTCCTGGCCGGAGCGAGCTTCACGCTCACTTCTCGGGCGACGGGCGCGACGACGCATCCTTTGAAAGCTGATCTCGTCGGCGCATTCGTTTTTGGCGCCTGCCCAGCGGGCTCACCGACGGGCGCGATGTGCTTGCACGACGATGTCAGCGGTCCGATCTCCTACCTGGGTCGTTCGTCGGGTGCGTTCGAAGTGATCATCGACTCCGCCGCGACCGGAGCCGACGGGTGCGCCCCAATCAGCAAGCGAGGCTCCTTCGTCGCATCCAACGGTGACCGCCTCAAAGTCAGCGCGCTGGGCCGATACTGCTACGCGACTTCAGCGGCGACCTACCGCTACACGTTCGTTGGCGGCACGGGCCGCTTCGCCGCGGCGACCGGCACTGGCACATGGCTCGTTCCCGCGCCGAACCAACTGAACGGAACAGGAGGCACCGGCAACGAGACCCTTCGCGGCACCATCGCCTACCCAGGGCCGCGCGGGCGCTTGAGCTTCGGGCGCCTGGGAGGCACCGCGCGCCATACCAGCCACGGTCGCCTCCGCGTGCGCGTCTTCTCCAACAACCAGGGTATGCACGGCGTCGTCGTGACCGTACACGCGGGTACCTCCCACGGCCGTACGCTCGGACGCTCGAGTTCATTCGCAGTCGGCCATAGCCGCGTCGCGCGCGTGCGCCTCCACCATCCGCTGGCCGCCGGGCGCTACGTCGCCGTAGCGGTCGGGCGCGATGCCGACGGCCGCCGTATCGGAGCTGCGAAGTACTTCGGGCTGCGGCGCTAAGCCGAGCAGGAAAGGCGGTTCAGCGCCCGACTTGGTGCGTCAGCTCGACTGTCTGCTGGAAGGTCGGGCGGTTCTGGAAGGGGAACGGCGGGATCGAGATGGCGCTGGCGATGACCGAGCGGTTCTGGTCAAAGCACGCTGGGTCCGGCTTGGAGGCGCAGTCCCCCTTGGCGTAGAGATCGCCGGCGGTCACCTTCGTGGCGCGCAGCAGCGAGGTGCGAAGCGCGGCGCGGCATCCCGCCCGTGAGCGCCGGCCGCAGTAGACGCGAGACCAGCGGCCGTGAACCTTGCGGGGCGCGAAGGCGTCGCGCAGATCCTTGGAGACGAAAGCGAACCAGCCGTCGTCGTAGTCAGGCGCCGCCGGCTGGTCCCCGGCGAGCACACTGGCGGGCCGCACGAGCGTCTTCAGTGCGCCGATCCCGCGGCTCCCGAGCGCGGGACCGAACTCGGCACCCACGAGGCGCGGATACCAGGCGTCCATCAGCGTGATCGCCCGCGTGTCCTCGTCCTTGCCGTCACGGTTCAGGTCACGCCGGTGTGAGCCGGCGCGGTACCAGCGCTCGAGCACGGCCATCGCCCCGCGCAGCCGCTTGTCGCGCGGGCGGCCGAGGGCCCGCCGCAGATCGGGCCACAACGCGGTCGATTCGAAGTCCTGGGAGGCGGGCTCCTCCATCGCACGCACCAACTGCTCGAGGCCCATCCGGCGGTGGTGGGCGATGCCCGCGCGCACGCGCGACTCGATCATCTGCGAACGGAACACCGGGCCGTAGGTGTACTTGTCGTCGGCTGCGGCCCAACCCGGAGCCTGCTTGTTGTTCCAGGACACGAGGTAGTCGGGGTCGACCGCGTGTGGCCGGCTGTTCAGCCCAACGGTGCGCATGGTGTTGAACCGGGGGTTGAAGTGCTGCCAGTCGTAGGCGCCCGTACCGAACACGGGAAAGTCCGGGGAAGTGCCGCGCGACCGCGCGGGATAGGCCCCCGAGAGCTGGTATGCGATGTGCTTCGAGTCGATGTAGGCCCAGTTGAAGGCGAACGAGATGCCGTTGACCGCGTGGCGGAAGGACTGCGGATCGTGCACGTAGCCGGGATCGTTCAGGCGGAAGAAGCCGATGGCGCTGTCGGCCTCGTGGAAGTAGGTAGTCCGCGAGGTGACGAACGCAACCCTGTGGTGATGTGAGCGCCCGCGCGCGTAGACGATGCCGTGCACGGTGCGATACGCGGTCAGCGTCTCCGATCCCGGAGGGGTCATGTCCGAGGCGTTCGGCGTCCAGGAGTTGCGCTGGTCGAGGCGCTCCATCGCCAGGCAGCGTCCCCTGTATCGGTAGTGGAAGTCGTCGCCGCAGAGCACTTCGGCGAACGTGTCGACGTTGTCCGACGTCGCGGTCGTCGCGCTCCAGGCGTAGTCGCGGCCGTGCCCGAGTTGCACCACGAGGTTGACGCCGGCGAAGGCCGTGCCTCGCGCGTCGAAGCCTGGCCCGTGCAGGTCCTCTTCCATCAGGATCTGCGGGACGTAGTAGCCCACCTGAGGGCCGAGCACGCCGATCGGGTGATGGTTGCGCGAGTGGCGTGCGGCCACCAGCTCCCAGTTCGAGGCGTGCGGATGCTGCGTGAAGGCGCGTAGCAGCTGAGAGCCAACCGCTTTGGAGGACGCCGCGGCCTTCACCGGCGGAGCCACCGGAGTGAAGGAGACCGTGCCCGGGTCGGGCAGCGCGAGACCGCGCCGTGAGAACGCCGAGGCGGTCTGGTAAGGGAAGCGCCGGCGCTTTACGGTGGTCGGCGCTTCGGGGTCGTTCTTGGAGCGGAAGTCGCCCCAGGCCCGTTTGCCGGCCCGGCGGCCGAACCGGCGCTCGAGGGCCTGGAGGAAGAGAGCCGAGCGGACCTCCTGCCCGCCTCCCTTGCCGAAGATCCCGCCGATCAACGAGGCTTCGGCGATCACGTCCGTCAGCTTCCAGGGCTGCGGCGTCTTGCCGAAGGCCGGGTATTCGGCCGGTAGCTTCGTCGGGTCCGTGCGGGTCGCGGCGATGTAGGCGTTGATTCCGTCGACATAGGCTTGGCCGTAGCGCACCAAGCGTGTGCCTTCCGCCCCGTAGATCTTGGGCGCATCGTCGATCTGGCGCTGCAGGTCGGCCTCCGTGTAGGGCGCGATCGCCCACTGCGTGCGATCCATCTGACGGTTGCCGGCCGCTCCGCCGGCGAACGAGGAGAGCTGCGCGCGACCCGTGTGGCGCAGGATGTCCATGAGGAAGAGGCGATCCTCGGCCCCGGCGTAGCCCGCCCCAAACTCGACATCGTCGCTCGTGTCGCCGTAGATGTGCGGGACCCCGAACTGACGGTCGCGGACGATGCGCACGCCGGGGTGCCCCAAGGGCGACTCGGTGCCTGCCGTGTCGGCGGCCTTCACTCCGAACGTGGCGTCCTTGAAGAACTGCCCTATCTGGTCGTGGCGCAGCGTCGGCGAGGCATACAGGAGGTTCTCGTACAGCGGCTGCTGGTCGTCGAAGTGCGGAGGGCGCTGTCCGTTGGCGTTGAACTGCCCGAACTGCAGCAGGTTGTCGGTGCCCGCCTCGCCCGGCGGCAGCACGTTGCGGAAGCCTCCGGCGTCGTCGGTCCCGTAGGGCGTGACGGCGGCGCTCGCCGGAGCGGCAAGGAGCAGGACAGCGAGGGCGACTAACCAACTCAGCTTCATTCTCGCGACAGAATTACAGAAGATCGTCGCGCGCGCGGCAACGGCTGCCGCTCAACGGCTCAGCGAGGAACCGGGCCGTCGCTCTCGGGCTGCCCGGGCATCCCTGCGACTTGGACGGGAGCGCGCCCCGGGCTCTTGGCTGAGTAGAGCGCCTCGTAGGCCCGCTGCTCGAGCTCCGTCGTGGTCTCGCCCCCCTCCCAAGGTGCGATGCCCGCTGAGAACTTGTGCCCTTCCGGCATCGCCTCGCGCATGCGGTCCAAAACCCGGTCAGCGGTGCACGGGGTGCAATCCGGCAGCACGACGCCGAACTTGTGGGAGTCCAGTCTGACGAGCAAATCGGTGCTACGGATGCTCCGGGTCCACGAATCTGTCGCCCTGCGCAGCAGGCTGTCGCCTGCCAGCCGGCCGTGCTCGTCGTTGACCGCCTTCAGGTTGTCGAGATCGACGATCGCGACGCACAGCGGCTGCCCCGAAAAAGCGGCTCGGGCCAGTTCCTGCACGAGGCGCGGCTCCCACGCGCCGCGATCCGGGAGGCATGTGACCGAATCGTGCCCGACGTCCCAGACCTCCGGCACCCGTTCTTGTAGCCCGGTCGTGCGTTGGCTCATGACACCTCTATCGGCACATCGAGCTGGACGGATGAACAAGCGCGACTCTCCGTAGATGGTCGCGTACCGTCGGGGCAACGGTCGACGTGGGCAGCACGAACCCCGGCACGCGCTCACCAGGGTCAGGCAGCGCACCCCGCACCCTCGGGCTGGCGTGGAGATCTCAGGCCCCGGCGAGCGATACCTCCATACCCTCGGCCGACTCGTCGAAGCTCAGGTGCCCCTGGACCCGGGTAGCGTCGGGGAGCGGCAGGTCGTAGCTCCAGGCGACGTCCTCGACCCCAGCGACCGTCCAGTAGGACGCCTCGCCCTTGTACTGGCAGATCGTCCGCTTGCCGGAGCCGGGCTGGACCGACGCCGGGTGCGTGACGTCGGCGGGCGGGAAGTAGACGCGCGTGCGCACGCCGGTCTCGAAGACGAGCACGGGCCGCTCAGAGCGCGCGACCTCTTCGCCGTTGATCTTCGCCGTGGCCAGGCGCGTCGAGGGATGCGCGTCAACGCGGTGGTAAGGGTCCCGCAGCTCGGAGATGACGCGGTCCTCCTCCACGAACCAGGCGTCGACCTTGTCGGGGAACGCGGAGCCGTAGCCCTTCAGGAACGCCGCCGCCTCGAGCGGCTCCGCGTAGGTCCACATGAGATCTTCGACGGCGACGCCCTCGCCGCGGAGCGTCAGGTACGACGCGTGGCCCTTGTACGGGCAGTGGCTCGTCGTGTCCGTGGGCGTCAGCAGGTCCTGGCGGAAGTCCTCAAGTGGCGCGTAGACCCGCGGCACGACCGCCGACTCGTGCAGCAGGTGCGCGCGCGTGGTGTCGAGCACGACAACTGCGCCGACGACCGCGCGCAGGCGCCGCCCGTCGGGCTGCCAGAAGAGCTGATGCGCGGGCGCGATGTCCGCGAGCGGGAAATTCAGGTCGCCGCGCCGGGGCGAGGCGGAGAGCGGTCCGGAGCCGAAGGTGAGGGACATGCCCCGGGTTTAGCAGATCATGTGAACGCGCCGACGCTGCCGCCTTACGCCGCGTTCAGCGCCGCCCGGCGATCCCGATCTGATCCCCGACGACTGGGCGTCTCTCACCTACAGCCCGACGAGGTCGAGTTCTGGCAAGCCGACCGTGAGCGCCGCCACATCCGTCTCCGCTACCTCTTGGAGGAAGAACCGGGACGCGGCCGCTGCCCTGCCCGCAATCGGGGATGGTAGGTCTCTGATGTCGCGATCGGCGATCATGGGCGTGTGAGCGGCGAGGTGATCTGGATGCCCGGCGTTGTGCGCACCGAGATTCATCTGGACGCGGAGCGCACGGCCGGCTCGTTGTGTCTGCTGGTCGATGAGCCGCCGGTGGGGTGGTCGCTGCCGGCGCATCGCCACCTGGGTGAGTCCGAGACGATTCACGTCGTTGAAGGCGAGTTCGCGATGGACGTCGCCGGTGAGCGCTCGCTCTTGCGTCCCGGCGAGACGGTCCACGTCCCGGCCGGCGTCGTGCATGGCGACGGCAACGTCGGCACGCAGGCGGGGCGGCGCCTGGTGCTCTTCCATCCCGCGGGGGGTGGAGCGGTTCTTTCGCGAGGTCGGCGCGGCGTCACCGTCCGAGCCTGTGGATGTATCGGCGGTGATGGCGTCGGCCGCGCGCCACGGCTGGGAGTTTGTGTCCGCAGGCGCCCCGGACGTAGAGGTCGCCGCCGGGCCCGTGATCCGCTCCGCGCGGGCCTCGGAGATCGACGAGGTTCTCGCCCTGTGGCAGGTCGCCTACGACCCCGCGCCGGTCCGCGAGGCTGACCACCGCGACTCGCTGCGGCGACTGGTCGACGGCGCTGCCGGCGGGTGCCTGCTGGTGGCCGAGCACGCCGGGAAGGTCATCGGGACGGTGATCGCCGGATGGGATGGCTGGCGCGCGAACCTGTACCGCCTGGCGGTGGCGCCCGAGCGTCGTCGCCAGGGCTCGCCCGGCGACTGGTGGCCGCCGGCGAGGCGCAGCTGCGCGCTCGCGGAGCGCGGCGCGCGAGCGCGCTCGTCGCCCGCAACGATCCCGCGGCGGTCGCGTTGTGGGCCGGCGCCGGCTACCGCGACGAACCGCTGACGGGCCGCTTCGTCCGGGAGCTGTGATGGCCGCGAGCGGCGTGCACGTCGTGCGTGCCGGGTCGGAGCGGATCGCCGACCTGGAGCGCCTATGGATGGCCTTGCAGCGTCACCACGCCGACCTCGCCGGCGCGCTGCCCGATCTCGCTTCGCGCTCGCTTGAGGAGTCGTGGGACCGGCGGCGAGCGGCTTACGCGACGTGGCTCGCTGAGCCTGAGGCGTTCGTGCTACTCGCCGAGCCCGTCGGCTACGCGCTCAACGACCAGAACACAGGCATGACCGCCTTCGCGCCCGCCCCCAACGCGAACGCCCAGCGGCTTGAGCTCACCAACCATGGAGAACACCTCCGACTTCTCCTGAGCTCGAAACGCCGAACCGCCGAACCCCTGCCGACGAACGGCAAGGCCCGCCGCGGTCCGATGCGACGAAGCCGGACTGCTTTGAGACACGTTAGGTCTGAATGACCGGACCCAAACGACCGGGCGCGGCAACTGCAATCACGCGAAAGCGGCGTTGGAGCGACTCGACGAGGCGCGAACGTTCACGCACCGGTGTCCTGACACCGGTAAATGAACGTTCGCGAACGGAACATCGTGCCGGACGCGCCCGTCGCTACCCCCTTGCGCG